>JAJPIR010000300.1 GCA_021324675.1 Actinomycetota bacterium | reverse complement strand
TGCGCCAGCGCCTCGATCCGGTGGGCGAGCTGGTTGCCAGTGAGCGGTTCCCGGGCGACGACCAGGATGGTGTCATCGCCGGCGACGGTGCCGACCACCTCGGGCAGGGCCGCCCGATCCAGCGCGCTGGCGACAAAGTGGGCTGCACCCGGTGGCGTGCGCAGCACCGCCAGGTTGCCGCTCGCATCGGCTGAAACGAGTAGCTCGGACAGCACCCGTGACAGCCGAGAGGTGCCACCGGCCACCGCTCGGACCGGGCTGCCATCTTCAGGAATGACGTACACCGGCGCTCCACCGTTCACACCCCGTAGCTTGACCGCGCCGAGCTCCTCGAGGTCCCGGGACAGCGTGGCCTGGGTAACCTGAATACCTTCACTGGCCAGCAGGGCGGCCAGCTCTGTCTGGCTGTGCACCGCGCGGCGGATCACCAGATCGACGATGCGGGCCTGCCGGCCGGCTCGGGTGGACGTCATCCCGCCGGGTCCGGGTCCAGTCGGGCGGGGTCAAGCAGCCACGTCAGCAAAGCCTTCTGCGCGTGCAGCCGATTTTCCGCCTCGTCCCACACCGCGCTGGCCGGGCTGTCCAGTACCTCATCGGTGATTTCAGCCCCACGGTGCGCCGGAAGGCAGTGCAACACGGTGATCTTTTTCGCGCCCCCGCCGGACGCGCGATCCAGCAGCTCCGCGTTGAGCTGCAGGGACCGGAACGGAGTGACGCGGTCGAGCCCATCGCGCTCCTGACCCATCGAGGTCCACGAGTCGGTCACGAGGATGTCGGCGCCATCAACCGCTGCGTGCGGATCAGTGAGCACGACCGCGCTCCCACCGGTCTGACCGGCACGGCGTTTCGCGGCAAGCAAGATGTCCGGCGCCGGCGCGAACCCCGGCGGAGCGGCGATCCGGACATGCAATCCCGCGGTGGTGCCGCCGAGCAGCAAGGAATGCGCCATGTTGTTCGCCCCGTCGCCAAGGTAGGTCAAGGTGAGGCCGGCCAGGCGACCGTGCCGCTCACGGATGGTCTGCAGGTCGGCCAGTACCTGGCAAGGGTGAAACTCGTCGGTGAGCGCGTTGACCACCGGTACCCGGGAAACACTAGCCATGGCCTCCAGCCGGCGCTGGGCAGAGGTACGCCAGACCACGGCGTCGGCATAGCGAGACAGCACCCGAGAGGTGTCTTCGATGGTCTCGCCCCGGCCCAGCTGCGTAGTGGCCGCGTCAACGATCACCGGATTGCCGCCGAGTTGCGCGATCCCGATCGCGAAGGACAGCCGGGTCCGCGTCGAGGCCTTCTCGAAGATCACGGCGATGGATCGTGGACCGGCCAGCGGGGTGCGACCGAGCGGATTGGTTTTGAGTTCGTCAGCCAGGTCGAGGATGTCCCGTTGCTCGGCGGGGGTCAGATCGTCATCGCGCAGGAAATGCCTAGGCATCGTTACTGCGCCCCGTCCAGAATTGCGGGGAAGGCGGCGATGAACTCGTGTGCCTGGGCCTCGGTGAGCACCAACGGCGGGGCGAGCCGGAGCCGGTCCGGCACGGCGGCGTTGACCAGGAAGCCGGCCTCCCGGGCGGCAGTGACGACTGCGGCGGCCACCGGCGAGGTCAGACCGATCCCGATGAGCAGTCCCGCGGCGTTCACCGAGCCGATGAGCGGGTGGCGCAGCGCCGTTATCTCGGCGGCGATTTCCTTACCGAGCCGCGCAGCGTGATCGAGCAGCCCGTCGGCGGCAATGGTGCGCAGCACGGCGAGGGCGGCCGCGCAGCACACCGGGTTGCCGCCGAGCGTGCTGCCGTGCTGGCCAGGTCGCAACAGGTGCGCGGCGCGGCCGATGCCGATACAGGCTGCGAGCGGCAGTCCACCACCCAGCCCTTTGGCCATAGTGACCAGGTCGGGAACCACACCCACAGACTGGTGGGCGAACCAGGTCCCGGTCCGGCCGATGCCGGTTTGCACCTCATCGAGCACCAGCAGCGCTCCCTGCGCCGCGGTGATCGCCCGAGCGGCCTGCAGGTAACCTTCGGGAGGGATCACCACACCGCTCTCCCCCTGGATGGGCTCCAGGAATACCGCGGCAGTGTCGGCGTCGACCACGGATTCCAGTGCGGCTGGGTCGCCGTAGGGCACGAACACCACACCGGGTGGCATTGGCTCGAACGGATCCCTTTTGGCAGGTTGGCCGGTGAGCGCAAGCGCCCCCATGGTACGGCCGTGGAAGGCACCATCGGTGGACACGATCGTCGGCCGGCCAGTCCGCCGGGCGATCTTGAATGCGGCCTCGTTGGCCTCCGCGCCGGAGTTGCCGAACAACACACGTCCCGAGCCGCTGGCACCAAGCAAGTCCAGCAGCGTCTCAGCGAGGGTGACGGCCGGCTCTGTAATAAAGAAGTTCGACACCGGCCCGAGTGTGCTCATCTGCTCGGTGACTGCGCGTACCACGGCCGGATGAGCGTGGCCCAACGCGTTCACCGCGACCCCACCGAGCAGATCCAGGTAGCGCCGGCCGTCCACATCCCACACTTGTGCGCCGGCACCGCGGACTAACGCCACGGGAGGCGTGCCGTAATTGGCCATCAATGCGGCTTCCCAGCGACGCTGATAATCCGCGGTAGGCATCAGGCGTGTCCTTTCTCGGGTCCTTCCACCGACAACCCAGGCACCACGGGCAACACCATCGTCCCCACCCCCTCAGTGGTGAAGACTTCAAGCAGGACCGAATGCGGCACCCGGCCGTCAATGACGTGAGCCTGTGGTACGCCGCCCCGAACAGCGCGCAGGCAGGCCTCCATCTTCGGCACCATTCCAGCGGACAGCTGTGGCAACAGGCGTTCCAACCGGTCCGCAGAGATTTCAGACAGCAGGCTTGAGCGGTCCGGCCAGTCGGCGTAGAGCCCCTCCACATCGGTGAGCATGACCAGCTTTTCGGCACTCAGAGCCACCGCCAGCGCCGCGGCCGCGGTGTCGGCGTTGATGTTGTGCACCACACCGTCGGCGTCCGGGGCCAACCCGGATACCACCGGGATACGCCCAGCGTTGATGATGTCGAGTACCGCGGCCGGATTCACCGCCACCACGTCGCCAACTAGACCTACGTCAACCTGTTCCCCATTGACGGTCGCGGTGCGCCGGACGGCGGTGAACAGATGGGCGTCCTCGCCGGAGATGCCGACCGCGAAGGGTCCGTGCGCGTTGACCAGCCCGACCAGTTCCCTACCTACCTGACCGAACAGCACCATGCGGACCACGTCGATGGTCTCCGGGGTGGTGACCCGCAAGCCACCGCGGAATTCTCCGGCGATGCCCAGCCGATCCAGCATCGCGTTGATTTGCGGGCCACCGCCGTGCACCACAACCGGGCGTAACCCGGCGAGCCGGAGAAAGACCATGTCCTGGGCGAATGCCTGCCTCAGCTCGTCATCGAACATCGCGTGGCCGCCATACTTGATCACGATGGTGGCCCCGTGGAAGCGCTGTAGCCAGGGCAACGCCTCGGTCAGCACCGCTGCCTTCTGCGCCGCTATCTCGATGCGGGTGCTCATGACGAGTAAGCGCTGTTCTCCTCGACGTACCCGTGCGACAGGTCGGTGGTGAGGACGGTGGCCCGCCCGCCGCCGAGATGCAGGTCGATCTCTACGGTGATCTGCCGGCCGGACAGGTCCGCGTTCGCGCGATCGGCAGCTACCGCACCGCCCTGGCAGAGCAGTACGCCGTTGATCTGAATATCCAAGGTCTCGGCATGCACGGTTGCCGGCGAGGCACCCGCTGCCGCAGCGATCCGGCCCCAGTTGGGATCCGAGCCGAAAAAAGCGGCCTTGACCAGGTTGTCCCGAGCGACCGCGCGGGCTGCGGCAAGTGCCTCGGCGTTGCTGGCGGCCCCGTGCACGGTGATCGCGATCTCTTTGGTGACACCCTCGGCATCAGACTGCAAGCTGGTGACCAGCTGGCGGCACACCTGCTGCACGGCGGCGGCAAATTCTTGCTCGTCAGGTGCGGCCCCCGAGGCGCCGGAGGCCATCAGCAGCACCGTGTCGTTGGTCGAGCAAGTGCCGTCGATGTCGAGACGCTCAAAGGTCTCGCTTGTAGCGCGGCGTAGTACTGCGTTGAGCGCGGGACCGCCGACCGCGGCGTCGGTGGTGAGGACGCAGAGCATGGTGGCCAGGCTCGGCGCGACCATGCCGGCCCCTTTGGCAAACCCACCTACCGTCCATCCGCTGCCGTTGACCTCGGCCTGCTTGGGCACCTTGTCGGTAGTCAGCACGGCGGTGGCCGCGGCCAGCCCTGCGTCCGGGGTGGCGGCCAGGGCCGCCGCTGCTTTGTCGACCCCGGACAGCACCGCATCCAACGGAAGCCGCTCGCCGATCAGCCCGGTGGAGCACACGGCGACCTCGGCAGCTCCGCAAGCCAGCGCGATGGCGACATGGTCCGCGGTGGCGTGGGTGTCTTGGAATCCACCTGGGCCGGTGCAAGCGTTGGCTCCCCCGGAGTTCAACACCACGGCACGCAGGCGCTGGCCGGTGAGTACCTGTTGCGACCACAACACGGGGGCAGCTTTGACCTGATTGCGGGTGAAGACCCCGGCGGCCGCTGTGACCGGTCCGTCATTGACCACCAGCGCCAGATCCAAAGCGCCAGTGGACTTAATGCCAGCGGCCACTCCAGCAGCGCGAAACCCCTGTGCCGCGATGACGCTCATCGAGATGTCCTTTCCTGGTCAGGGCGCGATTCCCCAGGACGGCAGGCCCATGGTCTCGGGCAATCCGAGCGCCAGATTGAGGCACTGCAGTGCAGCCCCCGCGGTGCCCTTGGTGAGGTTGTCGACCGCACCGACAGCCACCAGCCTTCCGGCGTCGGCGTCCACCGCTACCTGCACGTGAACCGAATTGGACCCGAGCACGGCGTTCGTTGCCGGCCATCGGTCTTCGGGGAGCAGATGGACGAACGGTTCGGCGGCGTAGGCGGCGTGATAGACGCTACGGATCTTCTGCTGATCGACGCCCGGTGGTAGTCGCGCGGTGCAGCTGGCCAGGATTCCGCGCGGCATCGGGGCGAGCACGGGGGTGAATGACACGGTGACTGGCTGACCGGCAACACCACTGAGGTTCTGGATGATTTCCGGCGTGTGCCGGTGCGCACCGGCCAGCCCGTAGACGCTGGCCGAACCCATCACCTCAGAGCCCAGCAGGTGAGGTTTGAGCGCACGCCCCGCTCCCGATGTGCCGGACATCGCCGTCACCACAACATCGGGAACGACAAGTCCCGCGTGCAGCGCCGGGGCAAGCGTGAGGCTGACCACCGTGGGATAGCAGCCAGGCACCGCGATGCGGCGCGCTCCTCGTAACTTCTCCCGAGCTCCAGGCAGTTCCGGCAAGCCGTACGGCCAGGTGCCGGCATGGCCGCCGCCGTACCAGCGCTGCCACGCCGTTGGGTCCACGAGCCGGTGGTCGGCGCCGCAGTCGATCACCAGGGTGTCCGGAGGTAAGTCCGCCGCAAGTGCTGCAGAGTGGCCGTGCGGGAGGGCGAGCACCACCGCGTCATGTCCAGCCAGGTGCTGCGCGGTGGTACCGGCCAAGGTCCGATCGGCGAGCGGGATCAAGTTGGGGTGATGCTCGGCAAGCCTGGTTCCGGCGTTGTCACCAGCCGTCAGCTCGCCGATCGCGATCTGCGGGTGGCCGAGCATCAGCCGAAGGAGTTCGCCACCCGCATAGCCGCTCGCGCCAGCCACCGCAACCCGGATTGCCATGTGAATGAGTATGCAGTTTGCTGCAAGTTCATTCAATAGAGTTTCGCGCTCACCTCCCGGGTGCCGTGCTCGGGCGCGACATACCGGGCGCAGGCGCGCGACATGCGGTACGGGAGAGCACGACACGCGGAGCGCTAGGGCGCGACACGCCGGGAGAGAGGGGCGGTTAGGAGCGCAGGATGGCGTCGTGGGCAGCGGCAGCGGCGGCGACTGCAGCGTCGCGGGCAGCGGTGGCTTCGGCGACGGTGAGGGTGCGGTCCGGAGCGCGGAAGCGTAGCGCGAAGGCCAGGGACCGCTTGCCCGGACCGATCTGATCGCCGGTGTAGACGTCAAACAGGCGCACGTCTTCGAGCAGGTCACCGGCCCCCCGGCGCAGCGTGGCAGTGAGCTCGGCCACCGGTACAGAAGCGTCCACCACAAGGGCGATGTCCTGGAGCACCGGTGGGTAGGGCGACACCAGGGGTGCGGGCCGCTTGCTGGTCAGCGGGAGCGCGTCGAGATCCAGCTCCATGGCACAGGTCCGCGGCGGCAGGCCCAGCGCTTCGACCACGGCAGGATGCAGCTCGCCGGCGTGTCCGGCTGTATGGCCATCCACCTGGAGCGCGCCGCAGCGGCCGGGATGCCACGGTGGAGCGTGCGCAGCGCAAACCTCGAGCTCCACCCCGGCGGCGCCCCCGATCAGCCGTGCAGCCTGGATGGCATCGGCCCAAGTAGCCGGCCTGCCGGCACCCCACCAGCCACGGCGCTCCCATTGCCCGACGAGGACCACTCCTACATGCAGCGGCTGCGCAGGTAGGGCACCCCTCAGAGCCGCCACCTCGGCGTCGCTGGGCCGAGCGAGCACTCCCACCTCTGGCATTGCAGGGGCGCCACGCTGCGGCAGCACGACAGGTGCCATCCCGTAGAGCGCCACGTCACGCTGCCCGCGGGCAACATTACGGATCAGGGCGTCGAGCAGGCCGGGGAGCAGCGTGGTGGCCAGCTCGTCGCGGTCGGACTCCAGGGGGTTGAGCAGCTTGGTGGTGTATCGCCGTGGATCGTCATCAGGCAAGCCGAAGGCGTCCCAGATACTGGCGGAGACGAACGGGCTGGGCAGCACTTCCACATAGCCAGCGCTGGCCAGCACCCGGGAAACGATGCGGCGGCGACGCTGCGCGGCGGTCAGGCCGCGACCGGGTGGCGCAGGAGGCAATGTGGAGGGGATGGTGTCGTAGCCCTCCAGCCGGAGCACTTCCTCGACGAGATCTGCGGGTTGCACCAGGTCGGGGCGCCAGGGCGGCGGGGCCACGGTCAGCATCGTGGTGCCGTGCGTGCTGGCCTGCTCCACCGCGCAACCGATCTGGGACAGCCGCCGGACGGTGACGCCACGGTCGTACGCCCGCCCGGCTACCCGATCCGGTTCGTCGACCGGCATCACCACAGACACCGGAGCTGGTGGTGTGCCCACATCAGTGCGACCCGGCAACACCACTCCACCGCCGTAGCGGGTCAGCAACGTCGCGGCAAGCTCGGCGGCCGCCGGGGCCAAGGCAGGATCAACCCCGCGCTCGAAGCGGCGAGCCGCCTCGCTGGGCAACTTGTGCCGCCGGGCTGCCCGGGCCACCGACGCCGGGTCCCAGTTCGCCGCCTCCAGGAGCAGGTTGGTGGTCTGCGGCCCGACTTCGGTGCTCTCCCCACCCATCACCGCGGCCAGAGAGAGGGGACCGCTGGCATCACAGATCACGATGTCATCGGGATCCAGCTCCCGGCACACCCCGTCGAGGGTGGTGAGCTTCTCGCCTTCGGTAGCGCGGCGGACGACAAGGTCGCCGTCCAGTTTGCCGGCGTCGAAAGCGTGCATGGGCTGCCCGAGTTCGAGCATCACGTAGTTGGTGACATCGACGGCCAGCGAGATCGGCCGCATTCCGGCCAGGTACAACCGCCGGCGCATCCACCACGGAGACTCGGCGGCAGCGTGCAAGCCCGCCACCTGCCGGACCACGAACCGGCGGCAACCGTGCTCATCCTCGATGTGCACCGGCCAGCTAGGGGATTCGGCCGCCGGCACCTCGAACATGGCCGGATCGCGGTAAGGAACGTCAAACGCGATGGCCAGCTCACGGGCCAACCCGCGGGCTGACAAGCAGTACCCACGATCGGGGGTGATCGCCAGCTCGATCACGGCATCATCGAGGCCAAGCACGTCGACAGCGCTATCGCCGGGAACGGCGGCATCCGCCGGCAGCACGATGATCCCCGTGTGGTCATCACCGAGCCCGAGCTCAGCGGCCGAGCAGATCATCCCGTCAGAGGTCCGACCGTACGTCGTGCGCGCGCCGATCGTGACGCCACCAGGCAGCACTGTGCCGGGCCGGGCCAGCACCACCAGGTCATCCACGGCGAAGTTGGTGGCGCCGCACACGACACCGCGTGGTGCCGGCTCACCATCGTCTACCAAGCAGTACCGGATGGGCTTGGCGAAACCGGCCAGCTGTTCGATCTCGGTCACCCGTCCCACCACCAGCGGTCCGCTAACCGGGCCGAGATGATGCACCGCCTCGACTTCAAGACCGGCCCGCAGCAAAGCGTCCGCGATCTGGTCCGCTGTCGGTGCGGCCTCGCCGTCGAGGAGCTGCGCATGATCGTGCAGCCAAGACACCGGAATGCGCATCGGCTCACGCCTCCATTCCGAACGCGCAGGTAAAGCGGACATCGCCCTCGACCATGTCGCGCATGTCGGTGATGCCGTTGCGGAACTGCAAGGTTCGCTCGATGCCCATGCCGAAGGCGAAGCCGGAATAGACTGCGGTGTCGACCCCGCAGGCGCGCAACACGTTGGGGTTGACCATCCCGCAGCCACCCCATTCCACCCAGCCCGCTCCCCCTTTGCGCTCCGGGAACCACACATCGACCTCGGCGGACGGCTCGGTGAACGGGAAGAACGAGGGTCGCAGCCGGGTCCGGGAGCTTTCGCCGAACATCGCCCGGGCGAACGCGTCCAGGGTACCCTTGAGATGCCCCATGGTGATCCCTTTGTCCACTGCGAGGCCTTCCATCTGGTGGAAGACCGGAGTGTGGGTGGCATCCAGCGCGTCAGTGCGGAAAGTGCGCCCCGGACACACCACATACACCGGGAGCTCACGTGCCAGCAGGGCACGCACCTGCACCGGTGACGTGTGCGTGCGCAGCACCATGCCGGAACCCTCCGGCGCGACATAGAAGCTGTCCTGCATCGTGCGGGCCGGGTGGTCCTTCGGAAAGTTCAAGGCGTCGAAGTTGAACCACTCGGCCTCGAGTTCCGGGCCCTCGGCGACTTCGTAACCCATCGCGATGAACGCATCCGCTATGCGCTCGCACAGCGTGGTGATCGGATGCCGAGCACCCGTGGGCACGCGATCCCACGGCAGCGTGACGTCGACAGCCTCGGCGCGCAAGGTGTTGGAGTCCCGCTCGGCCTGGAGCTCGCTGCGACGCCGGTCGAAGGCGGCCTGCACAGCTACGCGGCTGGCGTTGAGCCGTTTGCCGGCGTCGGCCCGAGCCTTTGGGGGCAACGCCCCAATCTCGCGCCGGGCAATCAGCAGGGGCGACCGGTCGCCGAGATGGACCGGCTTGACCGCAGCCAATTCCTCGAGATCGGCGGCGGCAGCGAACGCCTTCTCAGCGTCCTCGACAGCCTTCGCCAGCGCTTCGGGCGAGAGCACGGCGACCTGCTTAGGGTCATAGGACTCGGTGGATCCAGGCATGAGGTGGGAACTCCTGGCTTACGCAGGGCCGTAACGTCTGCGATGTTCCTGGCGTCAGCGCCATCCCTGACGTTCGTGGCCTGCCGTGCCGGTATGCGGTCAGTTCTGGACCAGATCTTAGGTGATCGGTCCGGGGGTAGGCCGCCGACGGTGCGCTCGGGCGCTCGCATACAGGCAGATCGCTGCCGCGGTCGCCAGGTTGAGGCTTTCTGCCCGCCCGTACAGGGGGATGGCGACGGCGTGGTCAGCGGCCGAGAGCAATTCCCGATCCAACCCATGCGCCTCGCTGCCGAACAGCCATGCGGTCGGCGCGGCCAAAGCTTCGGCGTCAACGAGGTCGTCCAGATCTCGATCGGCGCCCGCATCAGCTGCCAAGACCTGCAGCCCAGCCTGATGGCACGCCGCTACCGCACGGTGCGGATCGGACTCCACGGCCAACGCGAGGTGGAAGATGCTGCCGGTGGACGCCCGCACGCACTTGCCGTTGTGAGGATCCACCGTCTCACCCGCGAAAATCACCGCGCCGGCACCAGCAGCATCGGCCACCCGGACGACCGTGCCGGCATTGCCGGGATCGGACACCCTGGCCAGCACCGCCGCTAGGCGACTACCCCTCAGCGCGTCGGCTGCCGGCTGCGCGAGCGCGCCACAGACCGCCACGATGCCCTGTGGAGTGACCGTCTCGGACAATGCCGCCGCAGCCCGCTCAGTGATCAAGGAGGCGCGAGCGCCGCAAGCATCGACCAGGTCAGGGTGGCGGTCTGCCGCACGCTCGGTGACGAACAGCTCCAGCACAGTTGCGTACCTGATGGCCTCGTGGACGGCTTGGGCACCTTCCACGAGGAATTTTCCGTCAGCATCGCGGTTGCGCCGCCGGAGTAAACGGCGAGCAGCCACTACTCTCGGGGTCCGTTCGGTGAACGGGCCCTCCGGTTGAATCTGGATTGTTGCGCTCAGGCGGCGTCGCCGTCTTGCGCTGCCGCTGAGCTTGCCCCACGGCTAACCGGCAGGTTAGCCCGGGCTATCTCGACCAGCGCTGTGAAGGCGGCCGGATCCGAGACAGCAAGCTCGGCGAGGTTCTTGCGATCTACGTCGACCTCTGCGAGGCGCAATCCCTGGACAAGCCGGTTGTAGGTGATCCCGTTCTGGCGCGCGGCAGCGTTGATCCGGGTGATCCAGAGCTGCCGGAAGTCCCCCTTGCGTGCCCGCCGATCGCGGTAGGCGTACTGCAACGAGTGGAGAACCTGCTCCTTGGCCTTGCGGTAGAGCCGGGAACGCTGGCCACGGTAGCCGCTGGCGGCCTCCAGCGTGCTGCGGCGCTTCTTCTGGGCGTTGACCGCTCGCTTGACGCGTGCCACTGGTTTGTCCTGTCGATCTCGGGG
>JAJPIR010000124.1 GCA_021324675.1 Actinomycetota bacterium | reverse complement strand
TCTGCGCACCCGCACCACCTACGACGAAGCCACCGCCTGGCCCACTCCACAACAAGATCAACAAGAAGTTGCTTGACAACTTACAACCGTGGGATGTCTAGCCCCGGATGGGAGTTGGGTCCGGGTGGCGGGCGCTTTGGTTGAGCTGCGAGGCAAGGGGCTGGTTTATGGGCCGCCGAAGGCTCGGGCTAGTTTGCGCACCAACGCGTTGCCCGAGGCGATCCGTCCGGTGATTGTCGAACATCTGACCAAGTAGGTGAAAAACAGTCCGGATGCGTGGGTATTCACTGGTGATCGCGGCAATCCGATTCGGAGTGGAAACCGGAATCTGCTCACCGGATGGAAAGACGCGGTTGCGTCGATCGGTCGGCCTGGCTTGCATTTTCACGATCTCCGGCATACTGGCAACACGCTTGCGGCTCAAACTTATGTCAGCACCAAGGGCCTCATGGCGCGGATGGGTCAGGACAGTTCCCGTGCTGCGCTGATCTACCAACACGCCTCACGGCAGGGAGACCAAACCATTGCCGACAAGCTCAGTGCACTCATCAAGAGCGCCGACAGCACCGCCAATGGCTCGGATGACGGCGAAGACGACGGTACGTCTGGCGTTTTAGTACCCGCTGGCTAACAGCACGCAGACAAAAGTTGACTGTTAACCCAAAGGCCCAGGTCTATAGAGAACAATCTCTGACCTGGGCCTTTGGAATGGAGCGGGTGACGGGAATCGAACCCGCGTCTAGAGCTTGGGAATCTCACTACCGTGCCAGGTGATGCACGCTGACCTGCCGATGGTCTGTACCGCCGCGTACCGCAGTTGACCGCCATTGACCCTTCCTTACAGCACGCGGACAGCACGACGATGGTTGTTCTGGTCCCATGCGAGGAGCTGAGGGATAGCCCGACGTCTGCTGGGGGATTTCTGGACTGAAAGAGCGGATGACTCTAAAGAGCAGCCCTCGACGGATCGGTGCGTCGCGTCGCCTTGCCTCTGGGTTAGCGTGTGGTAGCCCTACAGGGAGGCCGGGGCGGTGCCACACTCTGCGCATTTACGGCCCCGCCATAGCAGCCCGCCAGTCAGCTCATCAGGATTGAGTGACGGCCGGTGACACGCTCATTAACGTTTAGGCCGCGACCGGTCGTGGTCGTCCTCGTGCCAGGACGCCGTTCAAGAACGTAACCGATCTGCTGCATATCGACCCGTTTCACAATTGCTGCTCGAACTTCCGTCTACAAAGGTGCGGATCAATCTGTTCGGATACCCGTAGCTCAGTTTCTCGACCCCAGATATGCACTTCGACGACGTCCCCTGTTCGCTGAAATCGCATAACACACATGGGGGGAGCCAGCGACGTTCAAGCAGGGTCGCCACGTTTCCCAGGTGGCTCAGTAGTCGGTTTAGGCGCGTTGGCTTGCGAAGGGTGGCGAGTGGCGAAGTATGAAGGTCGCTTACCGGAACAGGTCTCAGAAGCGGGCTAAACCAGCGACCGCCGATGAGTGAAGAACTGCGGGCCAGGGGCTACTTACGACAGGGAAAAGTTCGAGGCGACAGCGTCGGGCAATACCAAGGTTTCGTGCTCGGAGCAACGACGCTTACCCAACTTGCTGCTGCTGGAATCATTCCCAGGCGACCTTTCGGTGGCGCGGGCAATCGCAAACCCGATGGTTTGGTTGTTGACCTACGCGACTTGGCTGCGCCCCAAGTCAAAGTCATCGTGGAGTACAAGGACGCAGGAGAACTGAACTCGGAGTACCGTCGCGCGGTCTCGCTCGACAAGCTCGCATCGGTTTACTGTCGAGCGCTGCACTGTCCCCTCGTGGCGCTGACAGACGGGGTCGGGACATGGTGGGCGGTCGTGGATCAAACCGACTGGTCCTGGCGTCCCATCGTCCGAGAGGATGGATTCCTCTTTGGAGCTGACGTGGCAATGGCCAGCGATCTTGACCGTGACGCTTTGACGCGGTCCCTGGCTACGCTCGAAGAGCAGTTGGACTATTCGACTGGGTGTATGGCCGCGCCGGTGGTTGTCAATCCAACACAACTGGCCGAGCGGGTCTGGCAGTCCGTCTGGCTCGCGTCCGCTGCGAGCCCCGACAAGTGCCTCGCCACATTCGTGGAAGTCTTGATCTTCAAGTTCCTGTCTGACCTCGGCGTGCTCAGAGTAAGCGGGTCCGGTGTCCCGGTCGACTTCGACACGGTGCGGGGTAAGGACGAAGCTACCGTCTTGCGTTACTACTGGGACAACGTACGACCGACGATCAAAACCCTGTTCCCACCGAGTGTCGATGACAACACGAGTGTTCTCAATGGAACGGTTTTCGATCCCGCCGTAGAAGATCACGGACGGCTTTTTCTTGGCATCCTCAAGGAGTTTCAATCGTTTGGTTCCTTGAAACGAATCGACCCACAATTCAAGTCTAGGGTCTTCGAGCGGTTTCTGCGAAACACCATTCCGCAGAAGAATCTCGGCCAGTATTTCACGCCGCGTAATGTCGTCAAGGCGATGGTCGAGATGTCGGGGATAGAACGCCTGACTTCTGGCGCAGTGGTGGCCGACCCCGCGTGTGGAGTGGGAGGTTTCATCCTTGAACCGCTGGTTCACAAGCGACCTGCTGACTTCCGCGATGGTTCGGGTCACCTCGCATACCGAGGTTACGATCGAGATGAGCAAACGATCATCCTCGGCAAGGCGAACATGCTCATCCATCTGTCTGAGGTGATCGAGGCCGATCCGGTCGGATCGATCGCTCAGCTAGCGGGGGTGCTCAACGACACCTTTCATTCCATGAAGGCGCACACCACAGGCAGTCTGTATCTCGCCCCAGTTGCCGAGTACGACCTGGTGATGACCAATCCCCCTTATGTTGTGTCGGGAACCACGAAGCAGAAGGAGAGTCTTAACTCGGGACCAAGGCTCAGGGACTACTACAACACTTCCTCAACGGGTGTCGAGGGGCTGTTCCTTCAACTCATCATCAAGGGGCTAAAGGACTCTGGGCGGGCGCTAGTGATCGTTCCTGATGGCGTGCTGATGCGTCATAGCGATGCTGCGCTACGCCGCCTCCTCCTTGACCTGTGCGAGCTTGAAGCAATCGTGTCACTTCCTAAGAACACATTCTATACAACACCGAAGAAGACATACATCTTGGTCATTCGAAAAAAAGCCCGTTTGATTCCGCAGACGTCGCCGGTGTTCACCTACTTGATTGGCGCCGTCGGCGAAACGCTTGACGCCAAACGGTTCGTGATCCCTGAAAACCACCTTCCCGCAATGGCCTCATTATTCAAGCTCTTCCAGGGAAATCCCAACCTCTTCGAGTCTACGGACCCTCGGTGCAGGGTCCAGCCCATTGCTCAATTTGACCCGATCGGCGAATGGCTCGTAGACCGCTGGTGGGACGAGGGCGAGTTGCGAGCGCTGGGCCATGCCGAAGAGGTTGTGTCTGCGACGCCGCTCGCACTGGCCGATCGGTTGGAGAACTTGCGACAGAGCATCGACGCCGTACAAGAGGAATTGCGTGCTGTTCCAATGGCTGAGACTGGAGCGTTTCGAGAAGTATCGCTCGCAGACGAGTCATTTTTTCATCTGAGTATCGGTAGGCGAGTGCTGATGGAACAGCTACATGGCGTTACCGAAGGGCCGGTGCCACTTTACTCTGCGAACGTCCTAAAACCGTTCGGGATGATGCACAAATCAAAGCTTGCCCATGGGTTTGAGGTGCCCTCCGTCCTGTGGGGCATAGACGGCGATTTCGTCCTCAGTTTCAAACGTGCGGGTGAAGTATTTGACATCACCGATCACTGCGGACGCTGCCGGATCCTTGATCCCGACATTGACGCCGAGTACGTCGTCGCAGCTATCACTTTCGTTCGCGCTAAAGCATTCGACCGGACACTGCGACCGTCCTTGCAGCGGATGAAGAAGCTGACATTTCCGATTCCCGTGACTGAGGAAGGCTCGTTCGATCTTGAACGTCAGCGTGCTCTCGCCGACTCGTACCACGCTGTCGTGGATGCCATCAGGACGCTCTCCGAGGATGCAGCGGCCGTACTTGCTGTAGAACCCGCGACAACAGGAACCATCGAGGAGCAGGCGAGCTAACCGCTCTTGGTATGGACGATCGGGTATCGCTCGGGAAGATGTATCAATCTAGCCCCAAGTCGAGTCTGCCCACAGGATACGACACGATTCAAACTTACGAACACCGTTTAGGAATGTTCTCTAGTAGCAGCACCGAAATAGATTCGTGCTGCCTACGACGACTTGAGCACGGGAAGCTGGCGCGCTCTCGTCCTGGCCTTGGATCTGAGCTGAGTCAGATGCGCGTGGAACGAGTGTCGTCGGTTCTGATCGAGGTTGAGCGGTAGATCGGCTAGTGCGATCGCTTCGGCTTCTACCACCCAGGGTTCGGTGACCGGGAGCCAACATACTCGCGCATGCTCGCCCATCCATGCAGATAGTTCATCCTCGCCTTCTGGTCCGAAGGTCATGCGTGTTCCGCTGCCGACACGTCTGAGTTCGAGACCGAGCAGGCACCCAAGGGTTAGCCGAAGCGTGGACCCGGAAGCATTGCCCCGGTAGTGGTAGCGAATCCGCGTACGCAGGTTCTGGGAGCTGGTCCGGGTCAGTATGTGCCGAGGAGCAATCCCGACGTAGAGAAGGCGGTTTGGTTCGAGCTGGACGGTCGGGGGCTCAGCAAAGTGCCAGCCGTACACGCCGGATAGTGGTGGTACCGGTGACGGCCGTTCGAGAACCTCTGATCTAGTCCAGAGCTGCTCGGGGCATCGGAGCGCGTCGATCAGTCCTCGCGCGTTGTTGCGGCCTTCGCCCATGAGGTCAGTGTGTCGCTCTATGGTTGTTGGCGCGGAGGGTGTCGGTGGGGTGGTGATCTCCTCACGGCGCGGGTTCATCCCTGCCCAGGCCGGGGGGCCAGGTTGCAAGGTACTCAGTTCCGCCTTGTGACCTGGCCCCTCGGCCTGGCAGCCTGCGGGTGCGCCGTGAGGAGATCACCACCTCTCCCTACCCCGATCTCCGAAGCGGTGCCGGGTTCGGGCGGAGCCCGCTCTCTTGCCGCTGCGACAGCGAGCTGGAACTTTCGGTCTCGATCTTGTTGCCCTCTCGACGTCTGGAGAACTAGTCGGCGCCCATGCGCTTGGTCATCAAGTTCGTCACGCTTGGGCTCTTGGTCTCGGTACCGATCAGGGCCTGGATGATCTGCTCGTCACTTGGCTGGGGCTCCGCTTGGACCTGGGGCTCCGGTTGGGAGGTTCCCGTCTGAGCGTCGTTCGCCTCGTTCGCCATCGCGTCCTCCGGGTGGTGTCGGTGTGCTCGGGGCGACGGTAGCTGGCGCGCCAGGGCACGGGCCGTTGGGTACGACGGTGGAAGGTCGCGAACCGCCCGATGCCGGAGTGGTAGGTCGATGCTGAGCGCCGAGGATGATCGCGCCAATCATGAGCACGACAGCGAGCGAGTACGCTGCTAGGCAGCCTCTCCAGCTGTTCGCCTTCCTCTGGTGTGTCGCCTGGTTGTCCTTAAATGCCTGTACCTTTGCTTTAAGGATCAAGGTCAGAGCGTCGGTCTCCGGTCGCTGTGTCAGGAACTGGACCAGACTGTCGGGTTGTGGAGCATCCTTGAACGTTCGGGGTCGCATGGACTGAAACCCGAGCGTCGCGGAGGCTATGAACGCGGCATACGCTGGCACCTTCGACCATCCACTGATCGGTTGCGTCGCAAGGAACGTGCACGCGGCCAAGATGAAGCCCAGCAACGTGGTGGCCTTCGTATCCAAGCGAGCGGTGTTGGCGTCCAGCCGCCCAGCTCGGGCCGAGACCTCCTCGTTGAGCAACCGCAGTGTGTCGGGAGTGGGCGCGGGTTCAGGCATGCATAAATCCTGGGGCCGCTAGTCGGGGAGGCCTCGGAGCCACGCCAGCCGCTACTCAGTAGGCCGGCTGAGCGCCCGTCGGCCGCGCCGGGCCGGAGGCAGAGGCGCGAGCCGAGCGGGCCGGCGAAGCCGGCGCGCCGCTGGAGGCGGCGCCTTGATCATCGTAGAGGCAAATTCGGCAACACACGCAACGTAACGCAACGTAACGCGTGTGCGGTCCCGGCCGACGCTTGACGTTGAACGTTGACGTTGCACAGTGCCGGTCCACGAGCCGATGCCAGCTGATGCTCGACGTTTTGCCGCTTCATATCCGTTATGCCACCGTTGTGGTCGTTCGGACACGGAGGAGACACGTCGGACAGAGATTCCGATTGAGGGGCACGCAGAAAAATGTGCCTACATAAGCGAGCATGGGCGTGGCAGCTGGTGCTCCATTAAGGATCGCGATTTAAAGGAGGTCGCCACACACCTCCGAGTGTGGGAGCGGCTTGCCACATTGACACATTGGCCTCGACATCGTCGACAGTAGTTTGCTCGCAGACATTGGAACTTCATAGGCCGATCCCTATTCCGCGAGAAGGTCCATCGAGATCATCGCGGTTACGCGTTCGAGGCGGATCGTCGAGTGTGCGATGCGTAAACGGCCGGGGCGGTCTAGTAATGGGTGGGGGTGTGTTTGGTCCGATATCGCCTGGAGACTTTGGATCTGCTGGACTTGGTCTTCCGCGTCGAGTTGCAGGTCGTGTAAGTGGACCTTCTATCTCTAGCTCCATTTGACGTTGGTGGACGACCTCTCTTTTTAGCTCCTCAAGTTGTCGCATGTGTTGGTCGCGGACTTCAGGAGTCTGTAGGTTACGTTCGCGGGTACCAACTGGTTCTAGGATGTTCTGGATAACCCCTCCAATCGCTCTCGAAATAGTTTCGGCCACCAGGTCATGAATCAGCGATTTGAGGCACGCGTTGGCCAATAGGGGCTGTCCTGTCGCCACACCAATGAAGATTCCAGTGAACTGCACTATGCGTTTAATTGCTTTGACCGATGTGTCGCCAGGCAATTGAAGTTCAGTTGCAACGCTGTCGAGGGCCTCTCCTGATGCAGGGTTGAGGCCCATATGCTCACTTATGGAACGTACTGGTTTTCCAAGAATAAGATCGTGCCATTGGTCCTGAAGTCCGCTTAGTCCCTCAGCGGCGGATGCGATCCCGTCGCAGACCGGTGTGACCCAGAGCTTTGTGGTTCGGTCCCAATTGCCTTCCATGAACTTTTTGGTAACTGCGCCATCGAATGCGTCAAGGAGTCGATCTCTAACCTCTGAGCTTTCACCGGATTCTTTGACCTTCGCGTCAGGAATCGGCAATGTCAAGCCAGAGTGGCGACTGCGGCTGTCCCATATAATACATTCGACGACGATCTGTCCCCGAGTCGAATTCTCACGTGTGTTGGCTGGAGACGAAAGGTGAGACGGAACCCAGAAGACTCTGACATCAACGAGGCGCATCACTTCGTTCGACTCCAGCTGATCCTCCGATGAGGATTCGTCGTCGGATACATCGGATTGCCGATGGGCGAAGTAGTGACTGATCTCGCGAGAACCTCCTAATTGTCCACGCGTCACCAACGTGACGATGCGGTCGACGCGCTGACGCTCGTTCTCCAGCCTTACGAGTTCATCGCCGTGTGCAGCGACCGCCCGCTTAATGTGCTCAAGCTTGTCATCCAGCCTTACCAGGTCATGGTCATGTGCAGCGACCATCCGTTTAATGTGCTCAAGCCTTTCATCAAGTTGCTGGACCCGGTCTTGTAGGCTGAGCCATGCCCGCCGAGACCATAGAGCAGCAAAACCTCCCCCACCGGCAAGAACCGTCGTTACCGCCAGAAGCGCCAGCCAATACCACAGTTGGGAAGTCGAGGATTGCCCAATTGAGGGGGAGTCCGTGGTTGTCTGAGTGGACTGCCTAATAGTCGGAGTGCTGGCGGTGGGTAATGGCGTCGAAGCCGTCACTTGTGACAGGTCTACGGAAGGTGACCGTGCAACTCTCTTAAGTCCAGCCGCCGCTTCTTGGTTTTCTGCGTTGACCGCTAGAGCCCTTCGATAAGAGCTGGTGGCCTTATTCAGGTCTCCGGCGTTCTCCGCAGCGGTACCCCGAGCAACCTCGATAAACGCATCGTTGTGACTCTTAGTGACTGCAGTGAGACCATCGTCGGCGCACTGACCCTCTTTTTGTTGCTGCGCTTGGACGTACAGTTGAGCAGCTGATGAAAGCTTTGCGTCCTTCGCGAACAGCGCAGCTTGCTCGCACAACGGCCTAGCGACAGAACACGCCGACAGGATCAAGATGCCAAAGACGGCAGGGAGGACCGCCGGCAAGTACCACCGCACGCTCCCCGAGTGAGCCATTACTCATCCTGAGGCCCACTGTTTCACCTACGCAAGCGTATTCGGAAGGACTGTTGCAATCGTGAAGTAGATCATGGGTGACCAGGGTGCGTAAGGCTGGATTGATGTGTCGTTGGCGCAATGCAAGCCGCACACAAGCGGGTGCGCTAGGCCAAGCTGGACAGCACGGTTGTAGCCAGGGACGCAAGTACGTTAGTGCCGGGCGTGCTGCCAACCGCTTGAGTTCGTACGTTAGTCACGGTTGTGCCCAGCAAGTTGGTCTTGGACGGCCCGGAGGTGAAGGGAACGTGGTGGTATCCTCCATTTCTCGGAAAAAGTGGAGAGATGTTTCCACCGTCGCTCCGTAAAAGAAGGCCGTAAAGATCTTTTGCAGTATTGCGATTGGGCATGTCGACCGTTGAGATTAAAAATCGAATGACATATTTTCCTTCGCTGTATTCAATGAGTGTGCGATAAAGAGACGTACACTGATGCTCTCGGAAGAAACGCTGGAGGTCACCGTCGGAGTGGTCGGAGCAATTTTTGTCGGACTGCGCGTCAAGTTTAGTGGGATGTCCGCCCAGAGTTCGCAGGCGAGCAGTCGCCCTGTAAGAGTCATTGACGCCTTTAATGCTTGCTTCAGTCTGACCACCTCGGGAGGTTTTGGCGCTGACGCTGATATCGTCAGCTGTTCCGCTGACTGATGCGACCCCGCCTATGCCACCATGGGCAACCCCTGCCAACACGAGCAGCGCCGCTCCCGCTGCGACCGCTCCTGCGCGTTTGCGACCTGGTTGGCGATTCTGTGTGTAACTTCTTACTCGTGTTCCGTCTCGGCGAACGTAGCTTCGCACATGTGTGCGACGACCCCGTGTGCGCGACATGATGCCCCCGTAAGAGTGCGGCGATTGAGGGCTACTACTACTGCATATCGGTCGTGATAATTTCTAAATTTTGGGACCAGTGTGCCGTATGGTCTTTAAGGGAAATTTGAGTTAAAAGATGCTAAAAAGTTCACCCATTTGGTCCTACGTGATGACAGATCAAAGATTGCGATAGCAAACCGAATTACTACGTTAGTCCTGCACCCCTCCATCTGAGCGCGGGAGGGTGGCCGACGAGGAGACGCTGTTCACCGAGACTCCCGCAGGTAGTCATACACAAGGTCCGCCGAGAACCCCCTGGCCTCGAACTCGACGTCACACCGAGGTCGTTGAGCCGCACACGTACGTGGCCCGTTGCCCTAGAGACAGGGACAAACTGCCGTCAAGATCGTCTGATCCTGAACGATGAGTAATGTGGTGTAACGCTGAGCGATTAAGCCCCAGCGTTACATCAGAGCAGTACGATCTCGTAGTTAGCTTGTGTGCCAAGCATGGACCGTGACTATGCGCTGGAGGCATCTTCGAGTGTGCACGGAGACGCATGCGCACTACGACCGTCTCGCACCGCTGTATGACCAGAACTGGGCATACAGTTCGGATTTCCTGGAGTGGATGAGTGGGTGCATCCTCGCTCGGCTCCAGGTGAAGCCGGAGAATCGGGTGCTTGATGTGGGTTGCGGGACTGGGTTGTACGCACGTCGGCTCGCCGAACGTACCGGGTCAGTGGTCTGTGTTGATCCGTCAGCGCGCATGCTGGAACAGCTCCCAGATGATCCGCGATTGGTGGCGGTCCAGGCGTCAGCCGAGGATCTCGTGGTCGGGTCGCCGCTACTGCCGGTAGATCGATTTGAGGCAATTTTGGTCAAGGAGGCGATCCACCACGTCACCGACCGCGGTGCGGTCATTAATGGGTTGGCGAGGCTTCTTGCGCCTGGAGGACGTCTGCTGGTGGTGATGTTGCCGACGAGGATCGACTATCCGCTGTTTCAGAAAGCGCGCGAGCGGTTCACAGAGTTGCAGCCTGATCCTGAAGCGATCGCTACGGCAATGGCTGATGCGGGCCTCGCAGAAGAGCTGTCCTACGACGAGTTCCCGTTGGCGTTCCCCATCGAGCGGTATTTAGGGATGGTGCGTAATCGCTACATGTCATTGTTATCGACGTTCGGCGATGACGAGATTGCTGCAGGGGTGGAGGAGATTCAGCGCCGTTATTCGGGTAAGCGAGTGGAGTTTAAGGATCGCTTCGCCTTCGTGCTGGGAACCGCGCCGTGAGCCTCACCGGCAGCAGTGTGACGACGCTAGATCATCAGCTTTCAACGGGGAAGCGATAGACCAGGCCGGCGCGGTCAGCGCGGTGCACGAAGCGGGACACCTCAAACGGTTGGTCATCCTGGTCGTAGCTAGTGTGCAGCACTTCCAAGACCGGTACGCCGGGTGGTAGGTCAAGTGTCTTGGCTTCGTCGTGGCTGGCCATCCTGGCGAGGATTTCGTCTTGTCCGCTGGTCATGAGGTGGCCGCGTTCTTCGAGGCATCCATAGATGCCACCGGGTCCAGTCTGGGGCTGGAGTAGCGCGGTGCCGTCGGCGTCGGCCCAGCGGATGTAGGTCGTGACGACCTGGACCGGCTCGTCGTCGGCGTAGTAGGTGTTGCACCGACGTAGCACCGAGGGTTCCTCCGGCGAAGCCATGAGGCGCTCCGCCACGTCGAACGGGGGAGTGACTTGTTCGATCGAGGTCACCTCTACACGAGGTGTCTTACCCTGGCGCTGCATTTCCAATCGGAACGGCGTTAATCCGGTTTCTCGGTAGGTCCGGCGTGAGTACCGCTCGCTGCCCCATCGGAACATGCGCTGCTTCTCACGGACGAACACGCCACGGCCATGCTGCGCTGACACGAGGCCTTCCTCGGTCAGCAGACGGATGGCCTCCCGAGCGGTGTTGCGGGCGGTGCTGAAGCGCCGGGCGAGTTCCCGCTCGGAGGGCAGCTTGTCTCCAGGGGCCAACTCCCCAGAAGTGATCAAGCTACGCACCGCGTCGGCGATCCGACGACTCGGTAGCTGCTGCTCCGCTGCTGCATCCAGGCCCATGCCACTCACTCTACAACTGGTTTAAGCCAGTTGCTTGACGGGAAAGAGTCCATCGTGCTTCACTGGCTCAAGCCAGTACTGGCTCAAGCCAGTTTGTACCCGAGCACGAAGGAGATGAGGATGGCCGTCCCTTACGGCAAGCGGTTCCCGATCGAGTTCGACGAGTTGTTTCCCGAGGGCGCATACGTCGTCGGAGCGGTCACCGCAGTGACCGAGTACCAGTCGCAGGAGGACAAGGCGCGTAACCGGCCAGTTCGGCCCCGACTCGATGAGGTCAGTGGCTTGCCACTGTTCAAGGTCACGATCGCTGACCCGTCTGCAGAAAAAGATCGAGATAAGTCGATCACGGTGGAGATCGTCGCGAAGGTCCAGCCAGTCCCACCGCCGGCTGTGAATGGTCTGCCGTTTCGTCCGGTGGTGCTAGAGGGGCTGACGGTACAGCCACGCGCCGAGGCATCCGGCCAGGCGAAGTGGATCACATGGGTGATCAGAGCAACCGGCATGCACGCCGTCGGCGAGCAGAAACCCAATCACGGCACTCATGCGAAACCGGGTTCTGCAATGACCGCTGATGCCCGATCTGCGGCGGCATGAGGCGGTGGAGGTCGTGGCATTCACGGTGACCTGCTCACCTGGTCGAGAAGCCGAGGCGGCAGTACGTCAGATCGGTCCCGGTTGGGCCTCACTTGTGCTGTCGATGGACCCCGGACGGGTCGTGATTGACGTGCCGACGGTCAGCGGAGGCGCACTGGTCCTGGCTCGGTTCTGCCGAGACCTGGCACACCAGGCCGCGCGGATTGCCGCTGATCTGGACCCAGAGCAGGCCTTTAGTACCGGGAGCGAGGGATGACAACACCGAAAGGAGTACGGGAACACGCAGAGCCGCGCACGCTAGCCGAAGCTCATTACGCGGTGGCGAGTAATCGGCCGCCGCAGAAGGCGCCGTTGGGGGAGTGGTTGGCGTATCACCAACAGTCGGCGGCGCTATATGCCGAGGTCGCAGAGATTGATCGGGGTCATCACCACGAGGCGCTGGCTATGGCCGAGCGAGAACGTCGGTCCGCAGAAGAAATCAAAGCTCGGATTTCGTCGCAGTGCTCGTCAGATCAGGAGGGATAGGGGTGAAGACGACAGCGAAATCAGCACCGCCGCGGACATTGATGCAGGCGCATGAGGAGCTGGTGCGTATTCGGCCATGCCGGAAGGCGGCCCTGCCGGTGTGGCTGGCGTATTACCGGCAGTCAGCTGAAATCTACGAGCAGATCGCTAAGACTGACCCTACGCACGATGGTGAGGCGATGTATTGGGCGGAGCGGGAACGAGTTCGTGCGAAGAGAATCGAGACTTGCATCCAAGGTCCAAGGCTGGGCACGTAGATCGGCCCTGTGTAAGAGGCGCTTTACCGAGAAGGGAGGTGGACGGTGAGGCGAGACGGCTGGTGGTGGGATTGGCTGATCTGGCGAGCACAAAGCCTGTGGCCCGGCTCGCACCGGAAGGCACGCACGCACTCGAGGTGGCAGGCATGCCGACAGTGCTGGAGTAAGGGATATCTTCCAGCTAACCGGCTCTGCGGGGGCTGTCGCAGCCTGCAATAACAAAGAACACGCAAAGCGATCTGCATAAACGCGCCAAGGTGGTGCGGTAATGCCGCACGCCCTCATGCAACTAAGTAACGACCTACGCGCAGAAGCGGATTTCTCGGCTACCAACCTCTTCCGCTTCTGCGCTGTCCACACCAGATACCGGAGTGAACAGTGAGAAGGATAGAACACGGCGCCACTACTGCGCTATCCCCAGATGCTCGAAAGAGTGCAGCAATCGCATATTGGCCTCCTTGTCTTGAGCGTGGCTACGCAGCTTGCCTTTGCGTCTCGTTCGGAGGTGGCCGGTGATGGATCTGAACACGGTCGCTGCGGTCATAGCTGGCGGTGGCGCGCTGGGCGCCATCGTGTGGGTGCTCGCCAAGGTCGGTAAGGCACTAGTCAAGATCGCCGAGGCACTTGCCGCTGCGGCGGTGGTGTTCCTGACGATATGGCTGGTGATCAAGGCACTGCTGTGGGCACTGCGTCAGACGGTTACGCACTGGCGGACCAGCCTGGCGGTAGTGGGGCTGCTGGCGTGGTGGCACTGGTGGGGTTGGGTGTCGCTGGTTGCTACTGCCGCAGTGACCGCGGGGGTACTCATCGGCTGGCGGCTGATTGACCAGCTGTCTTTCGATGCGTGGGCCGGCCGGCATTTGCGAGCCTGGTGGCTGCGCTGGACGATCTACGCGCCCAAGCTGCCCGAGTGGCTGCACGCCTGCGGCCTGGGCATCAGACAGGACGCCGCGCCCTTCATAGTGGCGGTCACTCCGCTCGGGCGCACTCTGGGCCGCCGACGGCCCCCGGTACGCGCCCAGCTCCCGACGGTCCTCAAGGTGCGCTCGGGCCCGTCGTGGGATGAGGTCCGTGTGCGCCTGGTGCCCGGCCAGAAACCCGAAGATTTCGATGACGCTGCACGGGCGTTGGCCTCGGCCCGGGGAGTCGCTCGCTGCCAGATCCGCGAACTGGCGCCGAACGTGGTGTCGATCGATTTCCAGCGCCGCAATCTGCTCGCCGAGCCGGTGGCCTGCCACGATCTGGACCAACTGGCTGGCGTCGCGGGGGAGTCGGTGGATCTGCGCCGGGTCTGGGCCGGGCGCACCGAATACGGCCAAGACTGGCATATCCCTCTGACTGGGCCGGCCAGCCACCTGCTGACCGCCGGCACCAGTGGCGCCGGCAAAAACTCGATCACCTGGGACCCGCTGATCTCCATCGCCCCTGCCATCCGCGACGGGCTGGTCCGAGTCTCGGGCATCGATCCCAAGGGCATGGAATTGGCCTACGGGCGAGGCATCTTCCACCGCTATGCCGTCACTGGCACCGACGCCGTCGCGCTCCTTGACGAGCTCGTTGCGGCGATGGACGCCCGCAAGACCGAGTTCGCGGGACGGGTGCGCTCGGTGCCGATCAGCGCCGAAAACCCGCTGGAGTTGCTCGAATTCGACGAAATCGGCGCGCTGACCAAATACACCGACCGCAGAACCCGCGAAGCGATCACCGAACGAGTCGCGCTATTGACCACGCAAGGCCGGGCCTTGGGCTTCACCGTGCGCGGGTACGTCCAAGAGCCCACCAAGGACACCGTGCCCGTCCGGGAATTGTTCCCCCGGCGTATCTGCCTGCGGGTTTCGGCCAAATCCCACGTCGGCATGGTCCTTGGCGACCAGGCCTATGAACGGGGCGCGTGGGCCAATCGGATCACCGAAGCCGAAGCCGGCGTCGGATACGTCTTCGGCGAAGGCCTCCGCGAACCCCTACGCATCCGCGCCGGCTGGGTGCCCGACGAAACGATCAAGCAACTCGAAGCCTTCGTTATTAGCCCAATTCGCCGTGACCCGGCTGTGCTGGCCTTCCCCAGCAAACCCACCGACCTGACCCCATCGACGCGCGGAGGTGTCGCGTAATGGCCACGACCACGATTGAGCTACTCGACGCTATCCACACGCATCTGGCCGATTTCGAGCTGCCGGACATGTGGTTGCTACAGGTTGCCGCATCACAGCTGGGACCGCAGGTGAACGTGCAACTCACCAATCGAGAAGCACCCGAGATCGCCGACGCATTGCTCGCCTGGGCAGACACCCTCGATGCGGTGGCCGTTGAGTCATGGCGGGTGCCCAGCGGGGAATCAGTACATCTATCGGTCACCGGACAGTTGCCGGGCGGTGTCTCTATCAAGGTCTACGGCTTTCTGCCGTTCCGCGAATCAGGGTTCGGCGGCGATCTGGAACCAAACGCCATCACCACCATTCCGCTGCAAACGCTGCGCCATTTGTCGGCCATTGTGGAGGTGACAGTCTGATGACTCCCACCGAACCCGCTGCCAGCACTGCGCAGACGACCCGTGCCCAGCGAGCCGCACTGCCCTTGAGCGCCGAGGTCGCCCAGGTGCTCGCAGAACAGCACGGAGTATGTGTACGGCCATTGGCGATGCGCCGTATCGATACCACCACCGGTCGAGTCGACGTCGTCCCGGTTCCATGCGGATCCACGCGTGAAGATCAGTGCCGACCCTGTGCAGATAAGGCACGGCGGTTACGGATGGCTCAATGCCGTGATGGATGGCATCTAGAGACAGAGCCAGTCATCGAGCGGACCAAGCCTGCCGAGGAACACACCGAGCTTATGGCCCTCCGCGCGGATCTATTTACCGCTTACGCGGAATGCCGCGCGGCAGGTGACCAGGAGTCGTGCGAGCAGATCGCCGACTCCGTAGCCGAACTCGACAACCAACTACGCACCCTGGGCGTCCGCGGTCGGCTGACCCCGCTGGAGTCACCACCCAAGCAGGTCCACCGGTCGACCCGGCGTCGGCAGGATGCTCCGAACTTGCCTCGCCGACCGGTCGAGCGGCGCACGGTGGGGCGGGTGTTTGCCGGGCGCTACCGCCCCTCAACATTCCTAACCCTGACACTGGACAGCTACGGCCAGGTCGACAGTCATGGAGCCGCGGTTGATCCGCAGGCGTATGACTACCAGCGGGCGGCGCGGGATGCGATCCACTTTCCGGCGCTGATCGATCGGTTCTGGCAGAACACCCGGCGGTGTGTCGGATGGGACGTGCAGTACTTCGGCACCGTGGAGCCCCAGAAACGCGGTGCTCCACATTTCCATGCGGCCATCCGGGGAGCGATCCCGCGCGCTGAGCTGCGGGCCATCGCGGCGGCGACCTATCACCAGGTGTGGTGGCCTGCGCACGATGACCTGATCTATGGCGGAGACCGGGTGCCGGTCTGGGACATCCGCGCCAAGACCTTCACCGATCCCGGTTCGGGTATGCCGTTGCCAACCTGGGAGGAAGCCTGCGCCGAGCTGACTGAACCTGCCCACGTGGTCCGCTTTGGCACGCAGATCCACGTCAAGGGCATCCTCGGCGGCACCGAGGAAGCCGGCCGCCACATCGGCTACCTCACGAAGTATCTGACTAAATCGATCGATCAGGCCGCCGGTCTTGGTGATCACGCGACCGATGCCCAACGCGATCACGCACGGCACCTGCACGCCGCGCTAGCAGCCACACCGTGCTCACCGCGCTGCCCGGTGTGGCTGTTGTACGGCGTTCAACCCAAGGGTGCCCGGCACTCCACGATCCCCGGGCGGTGCAAGGGCAAGGCCCACAAAGCCGAGCACCTCGGCGTGGGCGGGCGTCGCGTGTTGGTGTCCCGGAAGTGGTCGAACAAGTCGCTTGATGATCACCGCGCGGAGCGTGGCGAATTTGTTCGGCAACTGCTCGAACGGGCTGGTATCCGGCCTGCGCACGGCATCAAGGACGGGCCGTACCTGTGGGAACGCACCGCGCCAGCTGATCCAGATGTACCGCCCCGGCCAGTGCTGCTGCTCCAGGCCATCGCAGAGCGGCAGCGGTGGAAAGCCGAGTACACCGCCGCGCAGCTCGCTACCGGTGATCCGCCACCCGGCAACCGTTCGGCAATCAGTGATCAAGCAGCGTGAGAGGGGGAGCGATCGTGCAGAGGTACCTCACCGTGTCAGAAACGGCGGCTTACTTGAATACCTCGGAGCGGTTCGTGCGACGGCTGATCGCGGAGCGGCGGATCGCCTTTCATCACGTTGGCCGGCATGTTCGTTTCGCGATAACCGACCTTGACGCATGGTTAGCTACTTGCCGGGTCGAACCACTCCACGTCAATGCGGTTGTGCGCCAGCTCCGGGGCGTGGCGTGATGGCGGAAAAGAAGGGACGCCGCCGGTTCGGCAATCTTCGCCAGCTTCCATCTGGGCGTTGGCAGGTTCGCTATAGGGGACCGGATGGTCAGCTGCGCTCGATGCCCCAGACATTCGAAAAGAAGCGCGACGCCGAGCGCACGCTGAGCATGATCGAAAGCCAGCTCATGCAAGATAACTGGGCCGACCCAAAAAGAGGCGCAATCAAGCTAGCGGACTATGCGGAACAGTGGATTGCGCAGCGACCTGGTCTCCGACCAAGCACCACACAGCTCTACCGCCGACTGCTGAAGAACTATGTCGTACCGCACCTGGGCGAGATGCCGCTGAATAAGATCACGACAGCCGCCGTTCGGGAGTGGCGGGCAACACTTCTCTCCGGCGGTCTGTCGCAGACCATGGCGGCGAAGGCGTACCGGCTGCTTCGGGCGATCTTGATGACGGCTGCGGTTGAGGATCGGCTGATCACGCGCAACCCGTGCCAACTCAAGGGAGCGGACAAGGAGAATCCCGAGGAACGACCGGTACTGAGCATTGCTCAGGTCTTAGCGCTCGCCGAGCTGATGCCGTACCGCAAGTACCGGGTACTCATCCTGATCACGGCGTTCTGCTCCTTGCGGTGGGGGGAGGTCACTGCCCTACGCCGGTGTGACGTCGCCTCTGACGGGAGTTGGGTTCGGATCAACTCCCAGTTCATCGATCTTGTTGGGCGTGGGCTCATTCGCACGCCGCCAAAGTCGCGGGCTGGCGCGCGGACAGTGACGGTGCCAGAAGCGATCCGGCCGGACGTGATCGCGCACCTGCGTGATTTCGTAGCCCCAGCGTCAGATGCGCTGATGTTCACGATGCTGCGCGGTGGGCCGATGCGCCGTGGAAACTTCAACCCCTTGGTGAAATGGGGCAAGGTAGTCGCCAGCATCGGCGTGCCCAATCTGCGATTCCACGATTTACGTCATACCGGTAATACTTTAGCGGCACCCGGAGCCAGCTTGCGCGACTTGATGACGCGCATGGGTCATGACAGTCCGCGTGCGGCGATGATTTATCAGCACGCTACTACGGTTGAGGATCGGGCTATCGCAGACCGACTCAGCGGTTTAGT
>JAJPIR010000146.1 GCA_021324675.1 Actinomycetota bacterium | reverse complement strand
GCGAAAACTGGTCTTCGGTCATCCGGAGCAGCAACGTGTCGTCTGTGATCCCGGCGTTGGAAATGAGCACTTCGATCGGCCCGTGGGCCTGCTCTGCTTCCGCAAAGTCCGCTTCCACAGCCGCGCCATCGGTGACGTCGCAGCGCACGCCCAGCACGTCCGAGGGCACGTTAGATCCGCGGTGGGTGACGGCGACCCGGTCGCCTTGCTTAGCGAAGGCGTGGGCGATCGCCAACCCGATACCGCGATTGCCCCCGGTCACAAGAACGGAACGGCCCACCTGCGCTCCCTCCGTGGCACTTGACGATCCGCTCACGGTAGCCGCTGGCCGATGGCCACCGCGCTGGCGGCGGCGAGTATCGCGGCGACGGTGCCTGCGATCAGCCACGGCTTGCTGGCATCGGCCCGCTTGGTTTCGTAGCCGATCTGCTCTCCCAGTGTGTTGACGACGTTGCTGAGCTCACCGGCAGTGCCGGCATCGTAGAACTGGCCCCCGGACAGCTCGGCGATTCGCCGGATCGACTCGTCATCAGTGGGCACCGGCTGGCGCTCACCGTTGATCTCCACCTGGCCGTAGGGGGTGCCGAAGGAGATGGCCGAGATCGGTACTTTGGCAGCGGCGGCGGCGCGGGCCGCGGTGAATCCGCCGCGCGGATCATCGCCGTCAGGTGTCGGCACGGTCTGCTTGCCGTCGGTGAGTAACACGATGCGTGCCGGCGGCGGCCCCTGTGCATCCGACACCACGGCACCGAACGCCTCGATGGCCGACAGAGCGGCGAAGATCGCTTCCCCCGTGCCGGTGGCTTCAGCCAGTTTGAGGTTGTCAATCGCCCGGGTTACCGAGGCCCGTTCTGTCGTCGGTGACACCAACACGGTCGCCGAGCCGGCGAACGACACCAGTCCCAGGTTCACCCCGGGTGTGAGGTCGTGCGCGAACTTCTTCGCCTCCCGCTGGGCCGCTGCGATCCTGCTCGGTTCGATGTCCGTGGCCCGCATGGACAGCGACACATCGATGAGCAGCATCACCGTGGCGCGGTTGCGCGGTACCTTCTGCTCCGCGCTCGGGCCGGCCAGCGCGACAGTGAACAGCACCAATGCGGCCAGGAGCAGCACCACCGGCAGGTGCCGCGGCCAGCCCTGACGTTTCGGTGCGACCTTCTCCAGCATGGCGAGGTTAGCGAAGCGCAAGACCTGCCGGCGCCGCCGGCGCTGCATCCAGACGTAGCCGATCGCCAGCGCGGCGACTACTGCCAGCATGACGAACCACCACGGGCTGGTAAACCCGCCGAAGCTCACGCGACGCCTCCTGACCAGAGGCGTTTGCGGGAAACAGCGAACCGCACCATGTCGGAGACCCAGTCCGAGTCGGTGCGCAGCGTCAGCTGGGCCGCGCCGCATCGCCGTAGTGCCCTGGCCACCTCATCGCGGTGCGCGGCCGCCGCGGCGGCGAACTCCCGGCGCAGCAGCGGCGTAGTCACCACCTCCTTCTGCCGCCCTGTCTCTGGATCCGCCAGCACTACCGTGCCCATGTCCGGTAGTTCAAGATCGCGTGGATCGAGGATCTCGATCGCGATGAGGTCGTGGCGCGCGGATAGCCCCCGCAGCGGCCGTTCCCAATCGAAGACGTCTCCGGACCGGGAGCCGAGGAAGTCGGAGATTACCGCGATCAAGCCGCGGCGCCGCGGTGGGCGGCGTAGCGCTTCCAGCGTCCCGGCGAGGTCACCCCGCACGCCTTCGGCCGGTCGTGGCAACTCCGCGATCTGGCGGATCAACCCCCGGGCATGTGCCAAGCCACCCCGAGCGGGGATCCGCAATACGTCCGCGCCGGTGGTTGCGACGGCGCCCACCCGGTTCCCACCACCCCGGGTCAGATGCGTCACGGCAGCGCAGGCAGCGATTGCCAGCTCACGCTTGTCACACTCTGCGGTGCCGAAATCAAGGCTGGCCGATAAGTCGACAGCAAGCCAGGTTTCCAACTCGCGGTCGGCGACGGTCTCGCGGATATGCGGTTCGGTGGTGCGCGCGGTGACCGCCCAGTCCATCCTGCGGACGTCATCGCCTGGTTGATAGTGGCGAGCTTCACCCGGTTCCGTACCTGGCCCCGGCACCAGTCCCAGATGGTTGCCTTGCAGCAGCCCGTCCAGCCGGCGCCGCACGGTCAGTTCCAGCGCGCGCAGCGCGGCTTCCATGCGTCCCTCACGCAGCGCTGGCGGCGCCCATCGGTGCCGTTCGGCTGGCTCGCCGCGTGCCGACATTGCCCCGAACTGTCCCTCCGTCAGTGCCGTTGCTCGATCAGCCCTGACCAGCCACCCCGGCTGGCGCTCCTGAGTCACCGGTCACGGGATCCTGGGGGCGGGCAGATACCTGTGGCAACGGCACGGTCTGCAGTACCCGGGTGACGATGTGCTCCACTGGAACCCCGTCGGCCAGCGCGTCGTAGGACAGCACCAGGCGGTGGCGCAGCACATCGCCAGCCACATCGATGACATCCTGCGGCAGCACGTAGTCCCGACCCCGAATTAACGCCATGGCGCGAGCAGCCGCCACGATGCCCAGGCTGGCCCGCGGGGAGGCACCATAAGCCACCCATCCGGCGACGTCAGACAGCCCGTGCTCGGTTGGCGTACGGGTGGCGAGCACCAATCGCACCACGTAGTCGACCAGGGCGTGGTGCACGAATACCCGGGCAGCGACTTGTTGGAGGCGGACCAGCTCGGAGGGGTCGAGCACCCGATGCGGCTGTGGCGGCTGCACGCCCATCCGGTAAATGATCTCCCGCTCCTCTTCCACCGTGGGGTACTGTACGAGGATCTTGAACAGGAACCGGTCGCGCTGGGCTTCAGGAAGCGGGTAGACCCCCTCGTTCTCGATCGGGTTCTGGGTGGCCAGCACGAGGAAGGGCGCGGGCGTCGGGTAGGTGGTGCCGCCGATCGACACGTGCCGTTCCGCCATCACCTCCAGCAACGCCGATTGCACTTTGGCTGGCGCGCGGTTGATCTCATCGGCCAGTACGAAATTCGCCATCACCGGCCCGAGCTCGACGTCGAACTGCTCTCGGCCCTGCCGGTAGATACGGGTACCGAGAATGTCGGCGGGAACCAGGTCAGGGGTGAACTGGATACGCGAGAACGTACCGCCGACCACCCGGGCGATGGTCTCCACAGCGAGAGTCTTGGCCACCCCGGGAACGCCTTCCAGCAGCAGATGACCTCCGGCCAGCAGGCCGACCAGCATCCGCTCAACCAGCCGATCCTGCCCGACGATCACCCGTTGGATCTCGAAGACTGTCCGCTCGATCAGCTCAGCATCCTTGGCCGAGGACGCCGGGCGGCTGGAATGGTTGGCCAGGCCGGAAACCGGTGGGGATACCCTGCCGTCTGCGTCGCTCACAGGTCCTCCTCGCACAGGGTCCGATTCAGGGTCAGGCCTACGGTGGCACACCACATTGCAGCAGGTACAGCGACATGCGCAGGCACCAGGGATGCCGATCCAGCCAGACCCAACCGTGGTCCAGGTGTGACGGCTGTGAAGGCTTTCCCGGATCTACAACATCCGCACGGCGTAGGGCATGATCCCGTCGTAGCGCACGGACGTGACGCGCACCGCTGCACCTGAGTATGGCGCCTCAATCATCTGCTCTCCGCCGATGTACAGGGCCACATGGTGAACGTCTCCGCTGGTGCCCCAGAACAACATGTCTCCTGGTTGCTTCTGGGCCAGTGGCACCTTCCGCCCTGCGTTGTACTGGAAGCCGCTGTAGTGCGGAAGCGAATAGCCCAGCGCGCGGGAGAAGGCGTAGATCATCAACCCGGAGCAGTCGAATCCGATTTTGCGGTAGTCACCGAAGGAATCTGCAACACCACCATCCCGGACGCCGACGGTAGGTCCTGCGGCGTCACCACCGCCCCAGGAGTACCGGACCCCGAGTTGCGACATCGCCCGATTAATCACGGACTGGGCGGAGGTTGCCATGGCCCGGGACCCACCAGCAGTCGCCCCGGCAGTCGCCGCACCGCGTTCGGCAGCAGCCGCTGCCGCAGCCGCAGCTGCCGCCGCAGCAGCCTGTTCACGATCTCGCTGTGCTCGCCATTCTTCGTAGCGTTGGCGCTGACCGCGCAGGCCGGCGGCGGCGTTCTGAGCGTCATAAAGCTGCCGTTCAAGGTCGGCTTTGCGGTCCTCGAGGGCTTTGGACTTTGCGGCCTGCGCTGCCTCTGTGTCGATCGCGGCGTGGTACGCCGCGTCGAACGCACTCTTCGCTTCCGCAGCGGTTTGCTGAGCGGCCTGGGCTGCGGCCAGGGCCGCCCGGGTCTGAGACTCTTTATTGGCGGCATCGACGCGGGCCCGCCGCATGTTGTCCACCGCGTGCAGCTGGGCACCTCCTACGGCGTCCAGCAGCTCGGCTCGAGCGAGCAGGTCCTTGGGGCTTTTGGAACCGAGGAAAGCCGATAGGGAACCGACGGTGCTTCCTTGCCGGAAACTCGCTGCGGCAAATTCGTCGAGATCCTGACGTGCCACATCGATCTGCTTCGCAGCCGCATCGGACTCCGCCCGGGCACTGTTCGCGCGCAGCATCGCGGCGTTCAGGGTGGCCTGTGCCGCCTGCTCATTGATCAGTGCCTTGTTGGCCTGTTCGCGTTTAAGCTCCAGCTGGGACTGCGACGCCAGCAGCGCAGCGTCGGCCTGGGCAACCTGGTTCGCCAACTGCCCCACCCGGGTTGCGGTGGCGTCGACATGCGTCTGGCTGTTTTTCAGATCGTCGTCGCTGGGATTTGGCGGGGGTGGCGGCAACGCATGCCCGGTAGCCGGCTGACCGACGAGAGCCAGCACCGCAAGCAGACCTGCAATGAATACACGGCCGGGAACGCGACGCCGAATCCGTACGCTCAAACCCCACTCCCTTCCCGGCGCCTTTAGGACAGGCGGCGGTCCCCCCCGACGCCGTCAGAACGCGTCGATCCACTGCGCGGATGCACTGTGTCACGTAACCCTCACAGATACCAACAATCTCTGGTTTAACATTCGTAACACCAGCCACTCGCGTTACGTCCAGCCGCATCGTGTCACGCTTTGTGACGACCCGACCGGCGACGGTTTGACCGGAAACAGTGCCAATGCGAGCACACCGATGCTGGTGTCCACTGGCGGCCAGCGCCTGCCTGCGGGCCGCCGCGAACGCGGCTGTTCCCGCGGGCCGTGAGATTTGGCAACCGGCGGGTAATCGCCAAGCGTGTGGGGCCGGGCAGGGGTAGGACGTTAGGACGTAGAGTCACGGTAAGGAGGAGCCTGTGACCAACGCAGCACCCAGCGCCAATAGCTTCGGTACTCGCGGCACGCTGTCCGTCGGGACCGCGCGCTATGACGTGTTCCGCTTACCCGTGCTGGACCAACGAATCGGCACCCGGTGGCGCGCCCTGCCGTACAGCCTGAAAGTGCTTCTGGAAAACCTGTTGCGTCACGAATCCGACGCTGCCCGTGCGCAAGTCCGTGCCGAGCACGTCGTGGCGCTGGCCAATTGGGATGCACAAGTGGCGCGGGCTACCGAGATCCAGTTCACGCCCGCCCGGGTGATCATGCAGGACTTCACGGGTGTGCCCTGCTTGGTAGATCTCGCCACGATGCGCGAGGCGATCACGGTCTTGGGTGGCGACGCGCGGGCGGTCAATCCACTAGCACCAGCCGAGCTTGTGATTGATCACTCCGTGATCGCGGATGTGTTCGGCCGTCCGGACGCCTTTGAGCGCAATGTTGACCTGGAGTATCAGCGAAATCAGGAGCGCTACCAGTTCTTGCGCTGGGGTCAGCGTGCCTTCGACGAGTTCAGGGTGGTCCCACCGGGGACCGGGATCGTGCACCAGGTCAACATCGAGCATCTGGCTCGGGTCGTGATGTCCCGTGATGGGTTGGCTTACCCGGACACCGTGGTGGGCACCGACAGCCACACGACGATGGTGAATGGCCTCGGCGTGCTCGGGTGGGGCGTGGGCGGCATCGAGGCAGAGGCCGCCATGCTCGGCCAGCCGCTGCCGATGCTCATCCCGCAGGTCGTGGGTTGCAAGCTCACCGGATCCATCCCCCCTGGGGCAACCGCTACCGATGTCGTGCTCACCCTGACAGAGATGCTGCGCCGGCACGGCGTGGTGGGAAAGTTCGTCGAGTTCTACGGCGTAGGCGTCGCGGCGGTGCCGCTGGCCAACCGCGCCACCATCGGGAATATGAGCCCCGAGTTCGGCTCGACCTGCGCGATCTTCCCCATCGACGAGGAGACGATGCGCTACCTGCGGCTCACGGGTCGCCCGGCCGAGCAGCTTGCCCTGATCGAGGCTTACGCCAAGGAGCAAGATCTCTGGCACGACCCGGACCGGGAAGCTGTTTACTCTGAGTATCTCGAACTAGACCTGTCCACCGTGGTGCCCTCCATCGCGGGGCCCAAGCGCCCGCAGGACCGGATCGCACTGTCGGATGCCATGGCGGCATTTCGCCAAGCACTGGTTGGTTACGCTGCCGCTGCCGCTTCCCCGGCAGACGACGCTGGAGTAGACGAGGCTGGTATCGAGTCCTTTCCTGCTAGTGACGCTCCTGCGGTGAGCAGCGGCGATGGTGCTGGGCAACCGCGCACTACGATCTCTGCCGTGGCCGGCGCCTTCGGCCGTCCGAGCCGTCCCACTTTCGTGCGATTGGCCTGCGGTGACGGCTTCGAAATCGACCACGGTGCGGTGGTCATCGCCGCGATCACCTCGTGTACCAACACGTCCAATCCCTCGGTGATGATTGGGGCAGCGCTGCTGGCCCGCAATGCGGTTGAGGCCGGCTTGACCGTCAAGCCATGGGTGAAGACGTCGCTTGCGCCTGGCTCCCAGGTGGTCACTGATTACTACGAGAAGGCCGGGCTGTGGCCATCGCTGGAAAAACTCGGCTTCCACCTGATCGGCTACGGCTGCACAACCTGCATCGGCAACTCGGGTCCGCTGCCGGAAGAGATTTCGGCTGCCGTCCACGACACCGACCTGGTGGTGGTCAGCGTGCTGTCCGGCAACCGCAACTTTGAGGGCCGCATCAACCCGGATACCGCAATGAACTACCTGGCATCCCCGCCGTTAGTGATCGCCTACGCGCTGGCCGGAACGATGGACTTCGATTTTGAAAACGATCCGCTTGGATTCGATCCCAACGGTAAGCCGATCTATCTGGCTGATATCTGGCCCGCACCAGAGGAGATTCAGAAGGTGATCGAGTCGACGATCAGCCAGGAAATGTTCGCCAAGGACTACGCTGACGTTTTCGCGGGCGGTCCGCGCTGGCAATCCTTACCAACACCTGAAGGGGACGTCTTTACTTGGGATCCGGATTCGACGTATGTACGTAAACCCCCGTATTTCGAAGGGATGACAGTCGAGCCGCAGCCGGTAGTCGATATCCGCGGCGCGCGCGTGCTGGCGCTGCTCGGGGATTCGGTGACCACTGACCACATCTCCCCTGCGGGATCAATCAAGGCGGACTCTCCGGCAGGTCAGTACCTCGCCGAACGGGGAGTTGAGCGTAGGGACTTCAACTCTTACGGGTCTCGCCGGGGCAATCATGAGGTGATGATCCGTGGCACCTTCGCCAACATACGGTTGCGGAATCTCTTGCTGAACAATGTCAGTGGCGGTTATACCCGCGATTTTACGGCGTCCCCGGGTTCCGAGCCGGTGCCTATTTATGACGCCGCTCAACGCTATGCAAAGGAGGGCATTCCACTGCTGGTGGTGGGCGGTAAGGAATACGGCTCAGGCTCGTCACGAGACTGGGCAGCCAAGGGCACGCGGCTACTTGGGGTGCGCGCGGTGCTCGCTGAGTCCTTCGAGCGCATCCACCGCTCCAATCTCATCGGGATGGGTGTGCTGCCGCTGCAGTTCCCTTCTGGCGAGTCAGCATCGTCGCTGGGCCTGGATGGCACGGAAACATTCGACATCTCCGGCGTCACAGCACTCAACGACGGCTCCATCCCGGAGACCGTGCATATCACCGCAATCCGTGAGGGGGCCGATCCGGTGGAGTTTGATGCCGTGCTACGCATCGACACCCCTGGCGAGGCCGAGTACTACCGCAACGGCGGCATCCTGCCTTACGTCTTGCGGGCTATGGCGCGACGCGCCGCATGATGGACAAACGGTGCTGTAACGACCCAGCACTATTCCTGGCTTGGCGCATGTTACGGCTGGCTGCCTCGGGGAATCCAGAGGGAGGCGAAGTACTGGCGGCAGGAAGCTGAGGTTGGTATGGCCAGGCAAGTTGTGGTGATCACGGGTGCCAGCGCGGGGATAGGTCGCGCCACAGCTCGGCTGTACGGAGCCCGGGGCGCGCAAGTCGCCCTGCTGGCCCGAGGACGCGCAGGATTGGACGCCGCGGCCAAGGACGTGGAGAACGCGGGAGGTACGGCGCTGGCGATCCCGACCGATGTCGCTGACTACCAGCAGGTCGAGGCCGCAGCCACGCAGATCGAAAACGATCTGGGACCAATCGATGTCTGGATCAATGTGGCGTTCACCTCCGTGTTCGCGCCGTTTCACGAGATCAAGCCCGAGGAGTTTCGCCGGGTGACCGAGGTCAGCTACCTGGGGTTTGTCCATGGGACGATGGCCGCGCTGTCCCGAATGCGCACCCGAGACCGGGGCACGATCGTGCAGGTGGGATCCGCATTAAGCCAGCGCAGCATCCCGTTGCAGTCTGCGTACTGCGGCGCGAAACACGCAATCAATGGTTTCACTGAGTCACTGCGCACCGAACTCCTGCATGACGGCAGCAACATTCACATCACGGTGGTGCAGATGCCCGCCGTCAATACCCCGCAGTTTTCCTGGGTGCTGTCCCGGCTTCCGCGTCACCCGCAACCGGTGCCGCCGATCTACCAGCCTGAGGTGGCCGCCCGCGGCGTGGTGTTTGCCGCCGAGCACCCCCAGCGCAAGCAGTACTGGGTGGGTGCGAGCACGGTGAGCACCCTGCTCGGGCAGAAAATCGCCCCAGCGCTACTAGACCGCTACCTGGCCAAGACCGGGTACCAATCTCAGCAAACCGCGGACAGAGTCGGTCCGGACCGACCGCACAACCTGTGGGATCCACTGGATGGTCCGGACGGGCACGACTACGGGGCGCACGGGGAGTTCGACGACCGAGCCCACCGCCATGCTCCGCAGTTGTGGATGTCTCACCACGCGCGGCTTGTGTCCGCCGCAGCTGCGGTGGCTGTTACCGCCACCGGTGCGGTTGCGTGGCTGCGCCGCCGCTAAGGGCGGATCGGGCCGCACTGATCCCGGCGTCGATGTCCTGCAGGTGATGACGGCCTTCGTGCACGGTGTGCCGGGCAAGCCAGGCAATCGATCGTTGCATCGGTGCCGGGTAGCCGTAGATGCATTGCCGTTGCCACTGACTGTCGTCAAGCCTTGCGAAGGCTCTGGCGAGCAGCCCCGCTGCCATGCCCACTTCGGAGGCCACATCCTCGATGCGGTCGTCGCTATAGCGGGCGAATACAACACGTCGATCGCGGTAGATGGACGCGAAACGCGGGGTATCTTCGGCCAAGGCCAGGTAGAGCCGCTCCCGCTGAGCTAGCACAACGTCACGGAAGTGGCAGGCGTACTCCAGCGCGGACCAGACCAGCGGTTCCGGACGCCTGCGCAGGACGCGCTCCTGCCCCTCATCGTGGACACCGGGCACCAACCTTGCCCGGTAGGCGCTGCCAAGTAAACGGAGCGTGTCGGGAACCTCGTCTACCCTCAACTCGTCGTAGCGGAAATCGCACTGCGTGCAGGAGTCCATGGTCGCCATGATGGCCCCGGCGGCCCGTATCTCGTCACGGGTTGCACGGACTCCAAGGCCGGGTGAGCCGCAATGCCGTTTCCAGCAGGAGCGCGTGCACAAAGGCTTGTGGCAGGTTGCCGCGTAGCTGGCGTTGGGTGACGTCGAATTCCTCGGAGAACAGTCCGGGGGGTCCGCAGGCCACCCGGTTACGTTCAAACCACGTGCGGGCGGCAAGCGTTTCGCCTTGCTGGTGATCGGCCAGGGCCATGAAGAAGCCGCATAGCGTGAAGGCGCCCTCAGTCTGCCCGGGTTCACGCCGGTCGTGGCGGAACCGGTAGACGTAGCCCTCCTGCGCCAAGTCAGCGCGAACCGCCGCCACCGTGGCCACGCTGCGCGGGTCACTGGGCGGCAAAGCACCTCGGATCGCCGGCAGCAGCAATGAAGCATCAACGCGTGGGTCGTCGGGCGCGCGTTGCCATCGTCCGGATGGATGGCGGCAGTCAGCCGCGACATCGGCCTCGATGGCGTCGGCGAGCCCGCTCCATTCGGCAGCGTCCGCGGCGGACACCCCCGCGCCGGCCATGGCCCGGAGTCCGGCGGCGCAGATCAGCCGGGAGTGCGCCCAGCGCCGGTTGTCCAGTTCCCAAATTCCGGCGTCTGCATCCTGCCAGCGGCGCTGGATAGCGGTTACAGCGGCGGTAACGCCCTGATAGTGATCGGTGTCCAGGTGGCCGTGGCGGGCAGCCGCAGCGAAAAGCAGCAATGCTTCACCGAAGGTGTCGAGCTGAAATTGAGCATTCACATGGTTGCCGACAATGTCGTGGCCGCCTGGATAGCCGGGCAGGTTCAAGCAGCGCTGGTCAGGCACCGGCCCACCGACGACGGTGTAGGCAGGCTTCAGGTTGGGGCCGTCCTCGACAAGGCGTTCGGTGACGAACTGCACCGCGTCGTCAAGGAGCGGGTGTGGCGCGTCAGCGGCAACGGCATGACCGGCATAGCACTGGTCGCGGATCCAGGCGTAGCGGTAGTCGTAGTTACGATCCTTTTCCGCACGTTCGGGCAGGCTCATGGTGGCCGCGGCGACCATGCCGCCACTCGAGCTGGTCAATCCGCGTAGTACGGCGTAGGCGTGGCGAGCATCGCGGGGAGCGACACTGTCCCCCAGCTGTGGCATGGTATGCCGCCAGCCCGTTGTGGTGGCCTTCCAAAGGCGATCCGCGTCCGGTGGTGCGGCGTCGAACGGGGTTCCGGACAACTCCAGGACCAGGTCGTGGTGACCACCTTCGGGCACGGTGCGCGTGACCCGAAGCGACCGGACATGCCGCCCGTGAACGCTGGCGCCCGCCCCACCGGTCCACCGTATATACAGCTCGCCTACCTGCCCCTCCCAGCAGTCGCCCTCGCGGTTTAGATGGCTCAGTCGCCGGCGGCCGAATCCGGCGGCCGGCTCCAGGATGATGTCCACTTCGGCGCTGCCCTGCACCGCGATGATGCGCCGCAGCAGCACGGCCCGGTCCACGTCCCCCGGGAAGGCCAGCGCCTCACGGCACTCGACGATGCCGGTCTCAGTGACCCACCTGGAACGCCAGACCAAGCTGCCGTCTTCGTAGTAGCCACCCCAGACGAACCGGCCGGTGGGGGTGATCGCGTATATCCCGCTGCCACCGATCAAAGCGGAGAACACCGCATCGGAATGCCAGCGAGGAAAGCACATCCACACCACCTCGCCGCGCGGACCCACCAGAGCGCCGCGTTCCCCGTCAGCCAGCAAGGCGTACTCACGCAACACCTGCGGTGGATACAGTCCCAGAGTCTCGGCGCCAGTGCTGGTCACGATGGTGCCTAGCCCGGCCTTCGGCCGGGTAAACCTAGCGCGCCGGCCGAAGCGGATAAGTCGGTATCCGCCAGCGCCAGTGCCGGCGCGTCGTCGACGCCGTCACCAACCATGGCCACGCTGTGGCCTTGCTCCCGCAGGGCAGCGACCAGGTCCTGTTGCTCCTTGGGCATCACCTGCACTGTCCACTTGGTGTCGAGCTCTGCGGCGACTGCGGCAGTGGTCGCCGGATGGTCACTAGTCAGCAAGACGATGGGGTGGGTCCCGTGTGATAGCGGTCGTGAGGGCGCCGGCAAGGCTCTTCCTAAGATGCGATCTTTCGCAATGAAACGGTGGCCAGTACCAACGCGAACCGGTCGTCGGGATCGGTCCACCACAGCTGGTCGGTAAACCCGGCAGCCAATAGCTCTGCGCGAAGTCCGGCCCGGCGGAACTTGGCGGAGACCTCGGTGCGCATCTGCTCACCCTCGGCGAACTGCACTCGCATGCCGATTGCAGGGACGTGCACGGTCATCGCGCGGCGGGCCCGTAGCCGCATCTCGATCCACTCCTGGGTGGCATCCCACAGTGCAATATGATCGAAAGCGGTGACATCGAAATCGGCACCGAGTTCGCGGTTTAGCACGTGCAGCACATTGCGGTTGAACTCGGCGGTGACGCCCGCGGCGTCGTCATACGCGGGTATCATGATCGCTGGGTCGGTGATCAGCCCGGCGCCCAGCAACAGCAACTCGCCCGGATCCAGCGCGGCGTGCAACGTGGCGAAGAACGCGGCGCGCTCGTCCGGCACGAGATTGCCGATCGTGCCGCCGAGGAAGGCCACCAAGCGGCGCCCGCTGCCCCCGGCTGGCAGCAGCTCCAGGTGCTCGGTGAAGTCGCCCACGACACCATGCACCACCAAGTGGGGATACTCACGCGCCACTGCCGTCATCGCGGCACGCAACGCAGACTCCGAGACGTCCAGTGGCACGAAGCGCCGCAGCGATCCGGTGGCGGTGAGCGCATCGAGCAACAACCGCGTCTTCTCCGACGAACCCGAACCGAGCTCGACGAGGGTGTCGACGGCTGCCCGCGCCGCGATCTGAGCCACGACCTGCCGTAGCAATGCCCGCTCAGTCCGGGTGGGGTAGTACTCCGGCAGCGTGGTGATGCGCTCGAACAGTTCGCTACCGCGGGCGTCGTAAAGCCACCTGGGTGGCAGCCATTTGGGGTCGGCCGACAGCCCTACTCGAACGTCGTGGCGTAACGCGTGGGCGGCGTCAGCCTCGGACAGATAGACATCAAGTACAGGCGCGGTCATGGCTCCTCGGCAGTGGTCGAAGGGATTGGTGCGGTGTCCACGGTGAAGGGTGTCGCGGTGACTACGTGCCCGTCCGGGACGCGTTCCCAGCCTGCGCGGTGGTCGGTCGGCTCGGAGCAGACCTGCACTCCCCCATCGCCGAGCCGAACGGCCAATGCGTGGTGCACCGCGGTGGCAGCAAGCGTGGTGCCGTCGGTGACCAGCAGGTTGAGCTTTGAACCAGGAGCAGTGGCCAGCACTTGGGCGGTGACCGTGCCCAACGCTTGACCGAGCGTCTCACCAGCCACCAACCGGCGCCGGACTAGCGCCCACAGCAGCGCAGAGTCAGTGGGTGCTTCCAAGGTGAGCAAGTCGGTGACCGGCAGCTGGCTGGCCAGCTTTGCCATACTGTCTGGCCAGCCGGTGACCATGCCGTTATGGCTGAATAACCAGCGACCGCTTGATAACGGTGAGCAGGCGATCTCGGTCACTGGCATGCCAACTGTCGCCGACCGCACGGCGGCGAGCACCGCGCCGCTGCGGACCGCGCCAGCTAGCGCGGCGAACGACGTGTCCGCCCAGATCGGGATGACACGCCGGTACCGGACCGGGATGGCCGCGCCCTCCGGATACCAACCTGCACCGAACCCGTCGGCGTTGACGACGGCATCACAGCGCATGTCACCAGGGGCGAAACTTTGCCGCAGCAGCGAGTGCGGTGGGTGCAGCAGCAGCGTCGCCAGGTCACGGGGCGGCCCGAGATAGGCCAGGTGCCGGCACACGCGGTCAACCAGCCTGATGCTCGGCGCCGGCATCCCGGGCACAGCGGAAACCGGTGAAGATCTGCCGGCGGATCGGGTGGTCCCAGTTCCGGAAAGTTCCCCGGCAGGCAGGGGCATCGGTGGCGAACGAGCCGCCCCGCAACATCCGGTAGTCCCCCCCGAAGAACACCTCGGAGTACTCCCGGTACGGGAACGCCGCGAAGCCGGGATAGCCGGAGAAGCCGGAGGACGTCCACTCCCAGACGTCGCCGATCAGCTGGTGCACGCCCAGCGGGGACGCACCTGCGGGATAGCTGCCCGCTGGTGCGGGCTGGAGATGCCGCTGCCCCAGATTGGCGTGTGCCGGGGTGGGATCGTCATCACCCCACGGGTAGCGGCGGGACCGTCCGGTAACGGGGTCGAACCGGGCAGCCTTCTCCCACTCAACCTCGGTGGGTAGGCGCTTGCCGGCCCACGCCGCGTAAGCCTCAGCCTCGAAGAAGCTGACGTGCATGACCGGCTCCTGGGGTGGGATTAGCTCAGTGACGCCAAATCGGGTGCGCCACCACTGCTTTCCGTCGAAGGACCAGAACAGCGGCGCCACCAGGCCTGCCTCGCACCGGTGTGCCCAGCCACGCTTGCTCCACCACCGCGGGTCGTCGTAGCCGCCGTCGGCGATGAACCACAGGTAGTGCTGGTTGGTCACCGGAGTGGTGTCGATCCAGTAGGCAGCAGTGCGGGCCTGGTGAGCGGGGCGCTCGTTGTCCAGCGCCCATGGTTCGGTGGATGTCCCCATGGTGAACTCGCCGGCGGGAATCAGCACCTCGTCGGGCAGGTTTGGGGAGCGCTCGGCTGCGGGGGCGGGGGCGTGCAGCGCGGCCGGGCCAACCCGGAGCTGGTGAGTGGCCAGCATTGTCTCGTCATGCTGCTGCTCGTGCTGCATGATCATTCCGAAGGCGAAACCGTGCTCGACAAGCCTGCGGCCCTCGAGCGGGACGCTATCCAGTACGTCAAGCACCTTGCTGCGCACCTCACCCAGGTAGCGCCGCGTCTGGGTGGGGTCCAAAAGAGGCAACGCGGGCCGGTTGGGTCTGGGCTGTTTAAACGCGTCGTACAGATAGTCGATGTCGGCCCGGACGGGCTCGCGGCCCCCCACGTCGCGTACCAGCCAGAGTTCCTCCTGGTTACCGATGTGGGCGAAGTCCCAGATCAGCGGGGACATGATCGGAGAATGCTGGCGAACCAGCTCGGTGTCGTCCACGGCGCCGGTGAGCGCCTCGCTGCGGGCGCGGGTACGGCTCAGCTCAGCAGCCACGTGATCGCGCAGGGCGGTGGCGCTCAGCTCGATGATCGGTGTACTCACAGCAGCTGCCCTCCAGTGCATCGCGATCCGTTACGTTGTGTGCCACCAGTTGGTGCGACGCTGTCGCCCGCGGCATTGATGAGATCGTCTGCTGGGCAGCGACCCCGCCGGACCCGGTACTCGGTGATCTCCTCCAGCAGCACCTGCAACTCTGGCGGGGCATGCAAGGCCGGCAGGGCTGCGCAGGCGAGCTCGAAGACTTCCCTTGCGGCAACGGCGAGGATGCTGTCGCGCAGGCCGCGTTTGGCCGCCTGCAACCACCGTCCAGCCGCCGGCGCGCAGGCATCGCGAGCGGCCGCGGTCACCTCCGGATCGGCGAGCAGCGCGGCGAGCACGGCCACCGGAACCAGCCACTGCCCTGCCGGCTGGGCGTCGAGGTAGCGGACTTCGAGGTAGCCCTGCGGTCGCACCGGCGGGAACAACGTGGTCAGGTGGTAATCCAGGTCAGCGGTGCTGGGCCGGCCTGGAAGCGCTCCGGACAACCAGTCGGCAAAGGTGACCCCGCTGGGCACCTCCCAACTCCCACAAGGACGGCGCTGGCAGAGCAACGGAGTGTCCAGCGCTCGGCGGGCCCAGTCAGCAGCTGGATTCCAGTCCAATTGCGGATCCCAGTGCACGGGGCTTGGTCTGGTGCGGACCGGATCCAGCGCGAACCAGGCCTGCATCCGGGATGACACCCATCCGGTAAGGCGGCCGCCCAGCCACGGCGAGTTGGCGAACGCGGCCACCAGCACAGGCCCGAGATCGTGCAGGGCTGCCCAGCGCAGTGCCACGTCAGAGGGAGTGCCAGCATCCAGGCACACCTGTACCGCAGCGGTGGAACACATCATGGCTCGCCCCATTGGACCGATCCGGTCGAATGCGATCTCCATGGCGACGTAGCGGGGGATGTCGATCAGCCGGTGGGATGGCCGATACGGGTCAGACCCCAGATTCGTAAGGACCAGGCCTGCGGGATTGAGCAGTTCGGTCAGTGCGGCGGTATCGCCTTCTACGGTGGCGATGAGCTCGGTCAGCGAGGCGCAAGGAGGGCTGGAGATCTCTAGCTGACCGCCGGGTTCGACCGTGACGGTGGAGCCGTAGGGAAGAGGACGGTGGGGGCTGTCGGGGACGAGGGAACGGGGGACATGTGCGCCGAGCGCTTCGGCCAGGTGCTGAGCCTGCAACGGACGATGGGGATTCCCGGAATGCTGTACCACCCACTCGAGCTCGGCGCCGAGCAGCCGTGGCGGGCCGTGCTTGAAGCACACCGACGCGACATAGATTTCGGCCTCTTCGCGGGAGCCCAGCACCGTGGGTGGTGCGGCTGGCGCTGAAGTCCAAGGCCGCGCTGCCTCTGCCGTCACGGCCCACCTCCTGGGAATTGACGGGCCCTCGCCACGCTACCCAGTTACTCCGACACTTGCAGCGTTACGCCAATGACGTTCGTTTGCCGTTCCCATCCGGTTCCCCGCCCTGTGTCGCGCTCTCGTGCCGGGTGTGTCGGTCCTGGGGGCCCGACACACCCGGCACGAGAGCGCGACACACCGGGTTAGGCGAGGGCGAACTGGGTGTGGTGCAGCTGGGCGTACCGACCACCGGCAGCGAGCAGCTGTTCGTGTGTGCCCCGTTCGATGATCCGGCCGTCTTCGATCACCAGGATCTGGTCGGCAGCGCGGATGGTGGACAGCCGGTGTGCGATGACCAGTGCGGTACGCCCATGCAGCGCCTCGGCAAGTGCGGCCTGCACTGCCGCTTCAGACTCCGAGTCCAGATGTGCGGTAGCCTCGTCGAGGATCACCACGCGAGGTCGGGCCAGCAGCAGGCGAGCGATGGCCAGCCGTTGCCGTTCACCACCGGAAAGGCGGTACCCGCGGTCGCCGACCACGGTGTCCAACCCGTCGGGCAACGACCGCACCAGCGGCTCCAACCGAGCCCGCTGCAACGTGTCCCACAACTGTTCGTCGGATGCGTCCGGCGCGGCGAAGCGCAAGTTTCCTGCAATGCTGTCGTGGAATAGGTGCCCGTCCTGGGTCACTACGCCCACCGTGTCGCGCAGCGCGGCAAAGGACAAGTCACGGACATCGATTCCGGCCAGCCGCACCGCCCCACCGCTGACGTCGTACAAGCGGGGAACCAGCGACGCGATGGTGGACTTCCCCGCCCCTGAGGAGCCCACGAGCGCTACTAATTGCCCAGGTTCGGCACGGAAAGTCACCCCGTGCAACACCTCGGTACCTCCCCGCGCATCCAAGGTGGTCACTTCCTCCAGGGATGCCAACGACACCTGCTCGGCCGAAGGGTAGGCAAAGTCCACCTTGTCGAATTCCACCGAGACCTCGCCCGGCGGCACCGTTCGGGCGTCCGGCCGCTCAGTGATCATTGGGTTGACGTCGAGGACCTCGAAGACCCGCTCGAAGGCGACCAACGCCGTCATCACGTCGACCCGGGCGTTGGCCAGCGCGGTCAGCGGTGTGTAAAGCCGGGTGAGTAGCAACGCGAGGCTGACCACAGTGCCCGGGGCGATGTCGCCGCGCAGAGCCAACCAGCCCCCTAGCCCGTAGACCAGCGCTTGGGCCAACGCGGAGACCAGGCTCAGCGCGGTGAGGAACATCCGCGCCGACATCGCGTTGCGCACACCGATGTCCCGGACCCGGGCTGCCCGATAGCCGAATTCAGCGGCTTCGGCCTCCGGCCGTCCGAACAACTTCACCAGTGTTGCGCCTGGTGCGGAGAACCGCTCGGTCATCTGCGTGGTCATCGCCGCGTTGTGCGTAGAGGCCTCGCGCCGCAACTCGGCCATCCGGGCACCCATTCCCCGCGCCGGTACGACGAAGATCGGCAGCAGCACCAGCGCCAGCACGGTGACCGGCCACGACAGCGTCAGCATCACCGCCAGCGTGAGCACTAGCTGGATCACATTGGTGACCACGCCGGACAGCGTGGAGGTCAGCGCGGTCTGCGCGCCGATGACGTCGTTGTTGAGCCTGCTGACCAGTGCCCCGGTCCGAGTTCGGGTGAAAAACGCCACTGGCATTCGCTGGACATGCTCGAACACCGCCCGGCGCAAATCGAAGATGAGCCCCTCACCGATCCGGGATGACTGCCAGCGTGATGCCAGCCCGATCCCCGCGTCGAGCACTGCTAATCCCGCGATCAGCACAGCCAGTCCGAAGACTAATGCGGGCCGCGCGTGCCCAACTATGCCATCGACGACGTGGCCGGCCAGCACTGGAGTCGCCACGGTGAGTACCGCAGACGCCGTGCTGAGTGCGAGAAAAGTCAGTAGCGAAGCCCGGTGCGGCTTGGCGAATGCGGCAATCCGGCGCACCGTGCCTGGCGCCAAGGGGCGGGGTATGGGACGCTGACGAGCCACGCTGTTCAGCAGGCTCCACGTATTGTCCATCAAAGCATCCTTTACTGCCGCCTCACGCCAACACCTGGACACTGTAACACTGTAATTACGACATTATTCCGATGCACTGATTTGTGTGGCGCACCTCTAGAAAACCCTGCATCGATATGTTATATGCTCATTATTTACTGATTATCTGTTGTGGCGCCGAGCGCATTCGGGCAAGAACAGTGTCGAGTCACCGAACTCATGCCACAGGTAACGGTGTTGCACCGCCGCGGTGTAGGCGGCACCGACCAGTTCGACTCCGGCGACGGCCTCAAGTAACCGCAGATGACTGGCCTGTGGCGCATGCAGGCCGGTGATAAGGCCGGTCACGACTCGGACCGGACGGCTGGGAGTGAGGACCAGGTCGGTCCAGCCACGCGCGGGCTTGATCACGCCACCGGGGTGCGCCGCAGTCTCCAGAGCCCGCACGACGGTGGTACCAACCGCAACGACGCGGTGCCCAGATTCGCGTGCACTCTGGACCAGCCGCGCTGTGGGTTCGGGTACCTCGAAGCGCTCTGGAGCTGGTGGTTCGTACACCTCCGGGCTGGAAACCCCGGCGTGCAGGACGATCGGAGCGAAGGTGACGCCCACTGACATGAGCCGTACCAGCAACGGCGCTGTAAACGGGCGGCCGGCGCTAGCCATCTCAGCACTTCCCGGCTGCCGGGCGTATACCGTTTGATAATCGGCTAACGGGTACCGCTTGGAAAGGTAGCCATAGCCAATCGGGCGGCCATACACGGACAGGTATTCCGCTAGCGGGGTCGGTGGAATCACCGCCGCCCGCCACAACCGGCTCGCCCTGGCGGGTGGTGCAGCGTCCGGATAGCCTGCGCTAAGCGCGAGTTTCACGCCGCCGGGCAGGTGCAGTCGCTGCCCTGGACGAGTGGACAGGTCGGGTCCGCACCCGTCGTGCTGGCGCAGTTCCACCACCCACTCCCCCGGGCTCAGTGAGGTAGCGATATGCACCGACGCGGGGTGGCCATCGTCGCGACACCCGCTTACGGCGGCCGGCACGGTGGCTGACGTGTTGACCACCACAAGGTCGCCGGGCTCTAGCAGGGTGGGCAAATCGACGAAATGCCGGTGCTCGATCTGGCCGGGCCGAGCTACCAGCAGCCGCACACCGTCGCGCGGCACTCCACGGCTTTCCGGTGGTCCGGACGCTTCGCTTCCCGGAGGGAGCGTGAACTGCGTAGCCAGGTAGTCCGCGGCGGTCGTCATCGGCCTATTCCCGCCATGAGATCTGCTGTCCGGTACCGGCCGCTGGGAAGGTCCGCTTCGGCCAGCGCCAGCAGCGCTGGTACAACGCTGTCTGGCGACGGTCGATCGCTGATGTTCTCGTGTGGGAATGCCTGCTGATGCAGATCGGTGGCCATGTCGCCTGGGTCAAAGGCATAGATCCGCAGTTGTGGGTGCTCCACCGCAAGCACCGCGGTGAGCTGTTCCAGCGCTGCCTTGGTCGAGCCGTAGCCACCCCATCCCGGGTATGGCTGCACTGCTGCGTCCGACGAGACATTGACCACCCGCCCACCGCGGCGGACAAGCTGCGGCAGTAGTAGCTGGATCAGTGCCAGGGGGGCCAGGGTATTTACTGCGTAGACGTGCTCAAGCACGTTGAGGGGATAGTCGGCGAGGCCGGGTTGCGGGCTCAGACCCAGCACGCTGGCGTTGTTCACGAGCAAGTCGACGCCACCTACTGCGTTCGCCATCCCGGCGAGCTGCACACGATGGTGAGGGTCACTGACATCTCCAGGTATCGCTGTCACCGCGTGCGGGATCCCGATCTCAGCAACGGTCTGAGTGAGTTGCACGGGTTCACGGGCGTCGATCACTACATGCCAACCGCGGCGCGCGAGGCTTATGGTGAATGCCCGACCCAGCCCGCGACTTCCGCCGGTGACCACAGCAACCCGCATGGTCTGGACTGCTCTGTCCTGCGTCATGCCGCGAGCATGTAACTTGAACCTAACTTCAGGTCAAGGGACGGGTTCGAGGCGCATGGACAACACTGACCTGTTACCGATAGGTGAGATAGCCAGCCGTGCCGGGCTGGCGCCCTCGGCGCTGCGGTACTACGAGCGGCGCGGGCTGATCAGCGCTGTCCGCACCTCGGGCGGCCAGCGGCGTTACCCGCGCAACATGCTGCGACGGCTGGCCTTCATCCGTGCCGCGCAGAATGTCGGGCTGTCGCTGCAAGAGATCTCCACCGCACTAGGCACTTTGCCGGCGCAGCGCACACCCACCACAGCGGATTGGGCACGGTTGTCCCGTTCCTGGCGTAACCGGCTTGACGAACAGATTGCCGGGCTTACCGCCCTGCGGGATGGGCTGACCTCGTGCATCGGCTGCGGTTGCCTGTCGCTGCGGCGGTGCAGGCTGTCCAACCCCAACGACAAGGCCGCCAGCTACGGCGCTGGTGCCCGTTACCTGCCGCACGCCCTGCGCCGCTCCATTGATGCAGAGAGCGGACAGCAACGGTCCCGGAACGCGCGTTCATCCACTAACGGCCTCGCCTAGTGCCTCCCTTGCCCCGACATGGAGACATAACAGAATCAGGAGGCTTCGCTACACCCGATATGTCTCCATGTCGGGGCAAGGGCGCTGGCCGGAACTCTACTTCTTCTTCGTACGGGTAGCGCCGCCACGACCACGCAGCGTCACACCGGACTCCGAAAGCACCCGGTGGACAAAGCCGTACGAGCGTCCAGTTGACTCAGCCAACGCCCGGATGCTGGCTCCCTTCTCGTACTTCTTCTTCAGCTCGGATGCCAGCTTGTCCCGGGCCACACCGGTGATCCGGCTGCCTTTTTTCAGGTCGGCCACCTCGAAACGCCTTTCTTCCGATAGCAGAAGAGCCGGTCACAGCTCTTGCGGCAATGATCGACCACGTTAGCGATCTCCGCTAGACGATCTCCGGGTGGATCTGTGAGCGGTACCCGCAGCGGGCTCAGATGCTCAATATAGCGACAAAAACGACAAAGCAATCGGTTAGCAGGTTACGAGTACGCTCGGTAGCCAGAAGGTCACGATTTACGCTAATTGCACTAGTTCAAGATAATCGACGCTCCAGTGATCCTCGGTACCTTCCGGTAGCACGATCACCCGCTCCGGACCGAGCGCCTGCACCGCCCCAGGATCATGGGTCACCAATACCACCGCACCCGAGTAGAGGCGTAGCGCGTCGAGTACGCGCTCCCTGGACATTGGATCGAGATTGTTGGTCGGCTCATCAAGTAGCAGCACGTTGGCCGCCGAGCACACCAGCGCAGCCAGCGCCAGCCGGGTCTTTTCCCCACCGGACAGCGTACTGGCCAGCTGATCCAGTTGTTCTCCGCGAAACAGGAAGGCACCCAGCAGGGTGCGCAGTTGCTGCTCGGGGGCATCCGGTGCCGCGTGGCGGAGGTTCTCCCACACCGTGATACCGAGATCCAGCGTGTCGTGCTCCTGCGCGAAGTACCCCAGCCGTAACCCATGCCCTGGTTCGACTTGGCCAGAGTCAGGGGTTTCCATCCCGCCGAGTAGGCGCAGCAAGGTGGTCTTTCCGGCGCCGTTGAGGCCGAGAATGACTACCCGGGCGCCCCGGTCGACAGCGAGGTCCACCCCGCTGAACACTTCGAGTGAGCCATAGGACTTGCCCAGCCCGCTGGCTCTCAACGGAGTTCGGCCACAAGCGGCAGGTTGCGGAAATCGGATCTTGGCCACCTTCTCGGCGCGTTGCTCGATCTCGGTGCCGGCCAGCAACCGTGCGGCCCGCCGTTGCATGTTCTGCGCGGCCACGGCCTTGGTGGCCTTAGCTCGCATCCGGTCGGCTTGCGCCATCAGCGCAGTGGCCTTCTTTTCCGCGTTAGCCCGTTCGCGTCGCCGCCGCTTCTCGTCGGCTGCGCGGGCGTCCAGGTAGCGCCGCCAATCTAGGTTGTAGACGTCGACCTCACCCCGGATCGCATCGAGAAACCAGACTTTGTTCACCACCGCGGCAAGTAGGTCGGTGTCGTGGCTGATCACGACAAGGCCGCCGTCGTGGGCGGTCAGAAAGTCACGCAACCAGATGATCGAATCGGCGTCGAGGTGGTTGGTCGGTTCGTCGAGCAGCAACGTGGTGTGCGAGCGGCCGCCCGAGCCATCGACGGAGCCGAAGAGGATCCGGGCCAGCTCGACCCGGCGCCGCTGCCCGCCGGACAGCGTGCTCAGTGGCTGGGACAGCACCCGGTCAGGCAGGCCCAGGCTGGCGCAGATCCGCGCCGCCTCACTTTCCGCGGCGTAGCCACCGAGCGCCGAAAATCGGTCTTCCAGCTGGCTGTACCGGCGCACGGAGCGGCCCTGCTCGTCAGGGTCGACCAGCTCAGCCATCGCCGACTGAACTTTTTCCATCTCATTTAGCAGTTCGTCGAGCCCGCGGGCGGACAAAACCCGATCCCTTGCCGAGATAGTGAGGTCACCGTCCCGGGGATCTTGCGGTAGGTAGCCCAAGTCCCCGCTGCGCCGCACCTGGCCCGCCTGGGGCGCGGACTGGCCGGCGAGCACTCGTAGTGTGCTCGTCTTCCCGGCCCCGTTGCGGCCGACCAGCCCGATCCGGTCGCCGGGCTGTACCCGTAGCGATGCACCGGACAGCAGGGTCCGAGACCCCGCGCGCAGTTCAAGGTCGCTTGCAGTGATCACGTGAGGTGACTCCAAAAAGTGGTCGCCGACCAGGGGTCGATTCCCCGAGCGCGGTGGCGCGCGGGGCCAGCAGCACATCAGCTTGTCGCGACCACGGAGTCCATCCTACCTAGTGACCGCATCTGGATTAGCCACGGTCTCCAGGGGATGCCGTGGCTGCTCCTCCACCCTGCTGGCGCTTCACCAGCTGCACCTCGATGCACCGAGCCCGCCGGGCAGCCTCGTCAAGCACTGCGCGGCGTGGCTCAGCAACGGCCAGTACACGGGGCTGTATGCGTTCGCGTAAACCGATCAACCGAGGGTCGGCAGTCACGGTGCGCAACGCTGCACTGTCGCCACCGAGAACGACGCCGTCCAGCTCCGCGGCACGGGGTAGCAGTACGCGTGCCGCGGCGTCGGCCGCAGCACGCAGAGCCATCCGTGCTTGGCCTTCGCGTCGCCGGGCAAATCGCTGCTGGGACTGCCCGCCTGCCGCGCTACGCCCGTGGACCAGCCGGCTACCGGTGTGGGAAGACAGCACAATCCCCGCGCGGGCGATTCCCACGCTGTACCCACCGAGGCGAACTAGCAGCAATCCAATCGTGCGCACTGCCAAGGCGTGGTCGACCAGGTCATCCACCACCAGACCGGACCGCTGCCCGGTCGATCCCGTTAACGGGCCAAATGGGACCGGCATAGCGGCCATCCACCCGTCAGCGGCGATCACATCTACTTGCCACGCCTTCGCTGTGGTGGCCAGCGCACCGCCGTGATCGGCGGCGAAGCGCGCGAGAAATCTCGCCAGCCGCTCCGGGTCCACCTCCACCGCGCGTCCCCCACCGGCAAGTTCCCGGACGCGGCTCATGAGCGGCACGTTACCCCCGCGTAGCGTGCACTTGTGATCGATGTCCTGGTGGCGGGAGGCGGTCCGGCGGGATGGGCGGCAGCCGCAGCGTGCGCGCGCCTGGGCCTGGCCACCGAGTTGGTAGATCTTGCACCCGATCGGCCGTGGCGGGCTACCTACGGGTCCTGGCGGGCCGAGCTGCCAGCCGAGACAGACGCCGCGGTGGCTACGGCCGGCCGTGGCGAGGCGATCGGCACCACCACACACCACCTGGGATGGGAATACGTGGTGCTGAACAACACCGTGCTGCGGGATGGATTCGCCAGCTCGCCGGTCACCGTCATCAAGGGACGGGTACGCACCGCCCGACCGGATCCGCAGGGTGTCACCGTCGACGTGACCGGCGGGCAACGTCGCGCTGCAGTCGTCCTGGACGCCACCGGCGCGGCACGCTCGGTGCTCGGCGTCAGTTCCCGCGGCGCATCCGCGGAGCAGACCGCGGTCGGGGTGCTGGTGGATACCGACGCCGCCCGCAAATTGGTGGCTCCGGGCACTGCCTTATTCATGGATTGGCGGCCACACCATGGTGAGGCGGGATGGCCGACATTCCTGTACGGGGTGCCGGTGACGGCCGATCAGGTGCTGCTGGAGGAGACGTCATTGGCCCGGCGGCCTGGCCTCGGGCTGGCAACGCTACGGCGCCGGCTGCATGCCCGGCTGGCGTACCACGGCATTGCGGTGCCCACCAACGGCGAGGAGAGGGTGCGCATCCCGGTGGACCGACCGCTGCCGGCACCTGGCGACTGGCGGGGACCGGTGGTGCCGTTCGGCGCGGCAAGCCCGCTGGTGCATCCGGCTACCGGCTACAGCGTGGCCACGGCGCTGCAGCTGGCCCCTCGGGTGGCCGCCGCCGTGCGCGATGCGCTGCAGCGCGGCGGCTCCGCAGCGGCGGGAGCCGCGGCCTGGCGCGCGGTGTGGAGCCCGGCCGCGCTGGCGGTACATGCATTGCGACGGCGAAGCCTGGAGTCCCTGCTGCGCATCCCACCAGGACTCGTTCCGGAGTTCTTCGATGTGTTTTTCGCGCTTTCCGCGCGGCATCGTTGGGCCTATCTCACCGGTCGTGAGGACGTCCAAGGCAGCGCTGCGGCGATGGCCGCCTTGTTTGCTGCGTCCCCGTGGTGGTTGCGCCGGCGTTTGGTAACCGGCGCACTCAACCCCCGTATACCGCGCGCCGTCGACGATAGGTGAACACAAGGTGATACTCGGCTGCTCCAAAGGAGGGTAATCCGTTCGGGAGCCCGGGCGAGTCGCTCTGCTGCGCGTAAGTTGCATTAACAGTAGTTTCGCAGCTGTGCCGATGATCCGTAGGGGTAGCCCGTGCACATACCGGATGGTTACCTGAGCCCGCAGACCTGCGCGGTCGGCTTTGCGGTCGCGGTACCGGTCATGGCGACAGCGGCAGCCCGGGTCCACAAACGGGTGAGGACACGCCATGTGCCGACACTGGCAGTGCTGGCCGCGGTGTGCTTCCTGATCATGATGTTCAACGTGCCGATCCCAGACGGTACGACGGCCCATGCGGTGGGCGGGGCCTTGGTGGCAATACTGCTGGGACCGTGGGCGGCCGTGATCGCGGTCAGCGTGGCGTTGGCCTTTCAAGCTCTGCTGTTCGGTGATGGAGGTGTTCTGGCCTACGGAACGAACGTGCTGAACATGGCCATCGTGTTGCCGTTCGTCGCATTCGGGGCCTACCGGCTCATTTCCGGTAATGCGAGCCTGACCAGCGGACGCCGGGTAGTTGCCGGCTTCATCGGCGGCTATATCGGGCTCACCGCCGCCGCGCTTTGCGTGGGCGTTGAGTTGGGAATCCAACCCATGCTGTTCCGTGACGCCAGTGGCGCCCCCTTGTACTCGCCATATCACCTATCGCAGGCGATCCCTGCGATGCTGCTGGCACATCTAGCGGTCGCGGGAATCGCCGAGGGCATCGTTACCGCCGCGGTGGTGGCCTACCTGCAACGCGCCAACCTGCCCCTGCTGAAAGTCAATCATCCAGGAGTCCCGATCGACGCGGCATCGGCGGCCGCGGGGAGATCGCGCCGGCTTCGGCTACGCCCGGGTGTGGTCGCTGGTGCCGTGATGGCCCTGCTCGTGGTGCTCACCCCGCTGGGTCTGCTCGCCCCGGGCGGAGCCTTTGGTGAGGACGCTCCCGAGGACCTCGACCTCCACGCGCTCGGGCTGTCCAAAATCCCGGAGGGCCTGAACCAGTACAACGGGATCTGGCACAGCGCGATCTTCAACGGGTATGACTACACCCGTGACACACACCCCGCCGTGGGCTATGTCATCTCCGCCATTGTGGGGATTCTCGCGGTCGGTGCGGTGGTGTACGCCCTCGCGAAAGTCGTCGCTCTGGCCGCCGGCCGGCGCGGCTCGGCTAATGATCCAGCGGCGCCGGGTCGGGTCCGGACATGACCAGGGCAGCAGCCAGCGCGGCCACCCCCGCCCGCGACCGCCTGGCCGTGCCGGCGTGGCTACTACAGCACGACATGGCGATGTGTCCCTGCGGATGCATCGGCAAGCGTAAGAAGGGCAGTTATCTTGCCAAGACCATTCAAGGTGGCTCCAAGCTGCTCCAGCAGGTGATGTTCGGCGAGGACGTCGCCAAAGCACGTGGCTTGATGCAACGGGTAGACCCTCGGGTCAAGTTGCTGAGCCTGCTGGGTTTGCTTGTCGTTGCCGGACTGAGCCACTCAATGATCATGCTCGGCGCGATGTACGCAGCCACGCTGGCGCTCGCGTCCGCCTCCGCGTTACCGGTGGGGTTTTTCGTCAAGCGGGTATGGCTGTTCGTGCCCGCCTTCACCGGCATCGTGGTACTCCCGGCGATCCTGTCGGTAGTGACCCCAGGCGACATCGTGTTGACCCTGTGGCACTGGCACGGCAGTCCGCAAGGGATTACCCAGCAGGGACTCGTCGCCGCAGGACGGGTGGTGGCTCGGGTCGCAGTCTCGATCTCCCTGGTGGTCTTACTGACGTTGACCACACCATGGATCCGGCTGCTCGCGGCACTGCGCAGTTTAGGTGTGCCGCGAATCTTCATCCTGATCATCGGAATGGCCTATCGCTATATCTTCCTGCTGTTGACGTCGGTGACGGATATGTATCAGGCACGCCAGGCGCGCACCCCAGGGATTGTCCGGCACGATCGCGCAGCCCGCGCATTCGTCGGTGCCAGCGTGGGCGCATTGCTCGGCAAAGCGAATCAGCTCTCCGAAGAGGTACATCAGGCCATGACTGCACGTGGTTTCCGCGGCGACGTCAAAACATTGGAGCAACAACGTTTGCACATCGGCGATGTTTACTATGTGCTCGCCGTGGTCATCTTCGCTGCGGCGATCATGATCGGAGACCACATTCTTGGCCATTGAACGTGACTCCACCGAACTCGCCGACGAGTCGATTATCGTGGTGACCGGGCTGCACTATTACTATCTCGACCGTTATCCCGCGCTCAACGATGTATCGGTCGAGATCCGGCGCGGTGAACGGGTCGCACTGCTCGGCGCGAACGGTTGCGGGAAATCCACCATGCTGAAAGTTCTCGGTGGGCTCCTCTTCCCCTCCCAGGGAACCTACCGCGCCTTTGGTCATGAGGTCACGGAAGACTCCCTGGAAGACGTCCAGATGTCGGCTGGCTTCCGGTCCCGGGTTGGCTTGGTCTTCCAAAATTCTGACGCCCAGGTCTTCTCCCCCACAGTGCGCGAAGAGATCGCATTCGGTCCCCTCCAACTTGGCTTGTCGCGCGAGGACACTGCCGGTCGGGTAGAGGATGTCACCTCCATGCTCGGTATCACCGACTTGCTCGACCGACCTCCGTACCAGCTTTCGGGTGGCCAGAAGAAGAAGGTCGCCATCGCCTCGGTTCTCGCCATGGGCCCCGAGGTGTTGCTCTTCGACGAGCCGACCGCTGCGCTCGATCCACGTACCCAGTACTGGTTGATGGATTTAATCGAGCAACTCCGGGACACCGGCAAGACGATCGTGCATGCCACGCATGACCTCGACATCCTGTACCGCATCGCAGACCGTTGCCTCGTCTTCAGCGAAGATCACCGAATCGTCGCTGAGGCAACTCCCGAACAAACGTTGGCTGACCGGGATCTCCTGCTGCGGGTAAACCTCATTCACGAGCACAGCACCCTGCCGCGTCCGCCGCGCGTCAGGGTTGTCAGCTCGGAATGCTGATCTCCACCTCGACATCAGGCTTGATTTTAAGTGCACCAAGCATTGCGGAGAACGGCTTGATCCCGAACTTGCGTTGGTCCAGGACGATTTTCGCGGTCCAACGCTGACCATCATCGTGCGCGTCGAGTGAGATCGGATTCGTCACGCCGTGCAGGGTGAGATCACCTTCGATGTGTGCCCGGTTACCATCACGCTTCACGGAGACTGAACGAAACTGAATCTTCGGGTACTTGCGGGGTTCGAGCGTCTTTTCGGCGTTGCGCTCAATGTCCTTACGGTTGGAGTCGGAGATGTTGTCCACCACGCGCAACGAAGTGGGATCGAAATCAGCAGTGATGCCGTCGTCATCCCCCACATTGAGGGATAAATTCGTTACCCGCAGCGTCGCATCGTGGCCGAACGAGCTCAGCGCTCCCTCGACAAAGACCAATACCCGGCAATCCACAGCGGTAGCGTCGTATGTTGGCACGCGGTGAGCCTAGCTTGGCAAGACACAAAGAGTCACCGGCATTCACCCGAAGTGCCCTGAGCGGTCCGAGATATTCACTCCACGAGACTGGCCAGCGCATAGGCCGCAGGCTCAACCGCCCCGGCGAGCCTCTTCAGGTCAGGCAGTCCATCTCGATCAGCATGCAGCGCGACGTACGCGCGGCTCTGATACCACGACAGGCCAATCACCAGAGCCTGCCCTGCCGCCAGCGGCGCCATGGGAAAAACCTCTACCAGCTTGGCACCATCAAGCGCCAACGAGACATTAGGCACTGGAATGCTGGTCACCATCAGGTCGAACAGCAATGAGGCAAACTGACCCGCCACTGGAGTGGCTATTCGGTGCACCGCGGCCGGTAACCGGTCAGCCAATTCCGGTATCGCACCGGGGCTGCGACTGCTACCGGCAGCCCTGTTGCGCGCCATCGCGCGCTGGACCTGAACCAGCCGTTCAATGGGATCAGGCTCACCCACTGGTAAGTCGCACAGGTAACCCGAGAGTCGGTTTCCCCCGATAAACTGCCCAGCCGCAGACCGTTGGCTGACCGGGATGAACGCCCGAAGGATCAACCCGTCGACCTGGTTGCCGCGGCCCACGAGCCAATCCCGCAACGCGCCGGTCACCACCGACAGCAGGACATCATTGACCGTGCCGCCGTACGCTCGCCGGATCCGGCGTACCGGCTGCAGACTCAGCGACACCACCGCCATCGCCCGCCGTCCTGATGACCAAACCACCAGTGGCGACCACGGCACCGGCAATCGAGCACTGCGCAGTACCGCCGCCGCAGCGCCTGCCACGTTTCCTAACCGGCCCACGACGTCCTCGATTATCCTGCGCACGTCACCGGGCTGGTGCCATGCGTGCCCCACACCGGCCTCGGGAGCAGGTGACATGCCGTGGCCCCCGTACTCGCTACCAGGTACACCGGGATGTCCTGGGAACCCATCCAGTAGCCGCATGCCAATTCCTAGCGCAGTGACTCCATCCCCGAACGCATGGTGCATCTTGAACAGCACCGCAAAACAATCCCAATCACCGCCTGCGATGACATGCAATTCCCACAAGGGACGATTTCGCATCAATGGATGAACCAGCAGCTCGGCAGCCAATGCGGCTGCGCCGTCGAGGCCAGCGTGGCGTTCGAGCTGGTGTACCTGGATGTGATCCTTGGCGCAGAATCCGGGATCATCAGCCCACGTTGGTGCGGCAAACGGGTTCCAGGATGGCTCTACTCGGCGGCGCAGCTGGGGTAGGCGCAGGGCGCGCTCTGCCAGCAACGCGGCCACCCGCCCAGGATCGCCTAGATTGGCCGGCCGGAAAGTCGCCAATGCCCCGAGATGCATCGGCGATGCCTCGCGGTCCAGGCGCAGGAAAGCCGTGTCCAGTCCGGTAAGCCGCACTGATGCAGCTTCGCACAATTGATCGTGTACGGCGCGCAAGCCTGGTGTGCCCAGCTGCGGCATGATCGTGCGCATGCAGGTACTGGTCGACGCGGACAACCTTGACGTGCCGCGGCTGCGCCTGCTGCTCGCGGCACTGCAAGCAGCCTCCTGGGCGGACGTTGTGGTAGCTGGCGCGCCGGCCGTCCTGGACGCCCTCGATTGGCCCGCGCACACTCAGCTTCTGCCGGCCACCGGCTGGCAAGGCGCTGACCTCCTGTTGGCCCGCGCCTACCACGCTGAACACCAGCCGTTGCTGCTCGCCACCGGTGACGGCGACTTCGCCCAACTGGCACGACGCCACCCAGGTCCGGTTCTCCTGGTGAGCAGCAACGCTAGCCGGTCTCACAACCTCACTGCTCCCCATATCATCCCCACCGACCCCGCCCTAGACGGCGGCGCACAGCTACGTGCCTGGCTCGCCCGTGAGCAGCGGTGCGAATCATGACACGGCACCGGAAGGAGAATCGTGTCGACACTGTTCAGCCGCATCATCGAGGGGGAGATTCCGGGACGCTTTGTCTGGCGCGACGAGCGGTGCGCGGCATTTCTCACCATCGCGCCGCTGCGGCCGGGACACGCCCTGGTAGTGCCCCGGCAAGAGGTCGACGAATGGACCGACGCGGGCGACGACCTGCTGGCCCATCTGGTTGCGGTGGCAAAGCAGATCGGCGCCGCGCAGAAGGCCGGCTTCGATGCGCCCCGCGCGGGACTGGTGATTGCGGGATTCGAAGTCCCACACCTGCATGTGCATGTATTCCCGGCCTGGGGCATCAACGACTTCAACTTCGACAAAGCCGACCGCGATCCGGCCCCCGATGACCTCGACGCCGCAGCGGACACGCTACGCCAAGCTTTGCGGCAAGCCGGGCACGGTGATCGCGTACCCAACTGATGATCTGCGGCTGTCGAGCTGCTGAACCGGATTATGGCGTCCTGATGGTGGAGGTGTTGGTTATCCGACCGAGGGGGTGATCGGACGGAAACTGCGTAGCCGAAGGCTGTTCGAAACCACGAACACCGATGACAATGCCATCGCGGCTCCGGCGATCATGGGATTGAGCAGACCCATTGCAGCCAATGGGAGCGCGGCCATGTTGTAGCCGAAAGCCCAGAACAGGTTTCCCTTGATAGTCCGCAAGGTGCGCCGGGACAGCCGTATCGCGTCGGCGGCCACCCGCAGGTCTCCGCGGACCAGGGTCAGATCGCTGGCCTCGATGGCGGCGTCGGTGCCGGTGCCCATGGCCAGCCCGAGGTCTGCCTGGGCCAGTGCGGCGGCGTCGTTGAGCCCATCGCCGACCATCGCGACTACCCGTCCCTGCCGTTGCAGCCGTCTGACCTGCTCGACCTTTTCCTCGGGTAGCACCCCGGCGATCACCGTATCGATGCCGACCTCGGCGGCTACGCAACGGGCCACGGATTCGTTGTCACCGGTGAGCAACACGGGAGTCAGCCCCAGGCCGCGGAGCATTCGCACTGCCTCGGCGCTGCTCGGTTTCACCGAATCGGCCACCGACAGCAGGCCACGGATACGGCCGTCCCAGGCGACGGCGATGACGGTGTGCCCCTTCACTTGGCATCGGACCGCAGCCGCGTCCAGCGTGTCGGGCAGCGGCAGCGACCACTGCTCGGCTAACCAGGCCGGCTTACCCACCAGCACTACGCTGCCGTTCACCACGCCGTGAACGCCTCGGCCACGAACTGAGCGAAAGCCGGTAACCGCCGGGACATCAGCCAGCCGCTGCCGCGCGCCGGCGGCCACTGCGGCCGCGACGGGGTGCTCGGAGAAGTCCTCCACAGCGGCCGCACGGCGCAGCACGTCGTCGGCGTCCTCACCGGCGGCGGGTAGCACATCCACGAGCGCCATCGTGCCGGTCGTGATGGTGCCGGTCTTGTCCAGCAACACGGTGTCCACCCGCCGGGTAGACTCCAGCACTTCCGGGCCTTTGATGAGGATGCCCAGTTGGGCACCCCGACCGGTGCCGACCAGCAGCGCGGTGGGCGTGGCCAGCCCGAGAGCGCATGGACACGCGATGATCAGCACAGCCACCGCGGCGGCAAACGCGGTCCCAGCGGCGGCACCGATGGCTAGCCACACGCCGAGCGTGGCCATCGCAAACAGGATCACAATGGGCACGAACACCGCCGAAACCCGGTCAGCCAAGCGCTGCACTCGGGCTTTGCCGCTTTGCGCGTCCGCAACCAACCGCGCCATGTGCGCCAGGCGGGTGTCAGCACCGACCCGGAACGCGCGCACCCGTAGCCGACCAGAAAGGTTCACCGTGCCACCGGTAACTACTGCGCCAGGACCGACCTCGATGGGTATCGACTCGCCGGTGAGCATGCTCGCGTCCACCACCGATGCCCCGTCCAGTACTTCGCCGTCTGCGGCGAATTTCTCTCCCGGCCGGACCACGAACTCGTCGCCGACCAGGAGGGAGTCAATCGGGACGCGGATTTCCTGACCATCGCGCAACACCCCCGCATCCGGGGCGCCCAGATCGAGCAATGCGCGCAACGCCGCGCCCGCGCGCCGCTTGGCGCGCGCCTCAAAATACCGGCCGGCAAGAAGGAACGCGGTGACACCGGCGGCAACTTCAAAATAGACCGGGCTGTGCGCGTGGTTGCCCGAACCAGCGACCCCGTGGGAGGTGACGAACCCACCATCGGTGACAAACCACGCATAGCAACTCCACAGGAACGCTGCCAGCACACCCATCGAGACCAGGGTGTCCATGGTGGCTGCGCCATGTCGCAGATTCCGCCATGCTGCTCGGTGAAACGGCCACGCTCCCCACACCACTACAGGAGCGGTGAGCAGCAGCGACAGCGGCTCGACGTTGTCCGGTACCGGCAAACCCGGCACCATCTGCGCCATTGACATCGCGATGACCTGGACGGCGAGCACGGCGCTGCCCAGTAGCCGCTCACGCAGTGACCGCAGCTCAGCACTGTCATGCACGGCGCGAGAGCTCCCTGCTTGGTCAGCAAGCAGCTGCGCGGAGTAGCCGGCGCGGACCACCGTCGCTACAAGATCATCCGGGGCGACGGCATCGGCGTAGTTGACCCGCGCCTTTTCAGTGGCAAAGTTGACGCTGGCATGCACTCCTGGTATGCGATTCAACTTCTTCTCAATGCGCGCCGCGCAGGATGCACACGTCATGCCATGAATGGTCAATTCGACCTGGTGTTGGGCGTCCCCGGATCCGGTTGGTGCGCCGGTGCCGTAGTCATGGGTGGTGGACACGCATCACCTCGCCAGCGCGGTGAATTCGACGGTCCGCAACTGGCCATGATGCTGGAATTCCAGAAACATCCGGTAATAGCCAGTGGTCGGCACTTCAACGTCAAAGTCGGTCGCGGTTTCCTGCCGAAGGCCCCCGACAGGACGCGCATTCAAATAGGCAAGGTCACCCTCGCGGAGAATGACCAGGCGGGCGCCACCCCCGAGAATGGGATCAAGGTCGTTGACCGGAAGGTTGTCGCGCATCACATGTACCCATATCCGTGAAACCGTCCCGGCGATCAGATTTCCAGTCCAGATTACCTTATAACCGTCGACGTCAGCACTCGTCGACTCTTTCGATATGGGACCAGGCTCGAAGAAGCCGGGTGCATCAAGGTCTACGCCGAGAATAACCGGTGTCTTGGCAGTGCCGGGAAGGAACTCCGCAAAGGCGCGGTAGCTCCCCGGATCCTCGAGGTCAAGCGGCACGGTCCACGTGCCGTTGTGATCCATGACGGGGTACAGATGCTGGTAACCAGTCATATCCCGGCGTACGACGATGAGCGTCATCTGATGATCGCCACGCCGGGCGAAATCGACGACCGGCTTCCCGTCACTTGAAAAAATGCCGAACCGGAATGTTTCGTATTCTCCGGCGATAAATCGAGTGTTCCGGGGACGCAGTACGTAGCCCTGGCTGGCGACGGCGAGCCCACCAGGACCCGCGGCGTGATTCTCTTCGCCGATGTCCCGTCTGTCGTGGTCGTGCAACGCTGGGCCGGTACGGCCGACCACCGCTTCCCCGAAATTGATCGCGAGCCCGAAGAGCATCGCTAAACCGGCGAGCAATGCGAGCACGGGGGTTGGAGCCCGCACCCGTCCAGCTCCCAATTTGCCGGTCTGCACCCTGGCTACCCTGAGATCACGGGATATGAAGTCTCATCCCACCATTTCATAGCCGGCCTCGTCGATCGCGGCGCGGACCGCGGCGCGGTCCAGCGGTCCAGCACTCGTTATCCGTACCCGGCCAGCGGCAAGGTCGACTTCGACGTCGGTGACGCCTTCGATCGCTCCGACTTCCTCGGTCACTGCCGATACACAGTGCTGGCAGACCATTCCGGTGACGGCGTACTCGCTCACCGTGGCGGTGTCCCCCATCTCACGACCTCCTCAGTCGGTTGCGCCGGCCCGCGATGCGTCATGAGCGAACAAGGCGAGCAATAGCGTCAGCTGCTTCCTTGACTTTGACTCCAGCATCGGCACGGTCAGCCGCTGCGTCGACGACGCAGGTGGCCATGTGTTCTTCGAGCAAAGCAAGGGCGAAGGATTGCAGGGCCTTGGTCGCGGCCGACACTTGGGTCAGCACATCGATGCAGTACTGGTCCTGCTCCACCATGCGCTGTAGCCCGCGTATCTGGCCCTCGATCCGGCGTAGCCGGTTGAGGTACGCGTCCCGATCCTTGGTGTAGCTGGCCACCGAACGTCCTCTCCCCGAGCCGCAGATCTGCTGAGTGACACCCTTCTGAGGCCGGTAATATACCCCTAGCCGGTATCTGTCTGCCAATGTGGCAGGTCTTCGGTCTGAGCGTCGACACGGATCACCTTGCAACAGCTAAGTAGGCATCAGTACTACCCACACCGGGCCCGGCGCGAATGTGATCGGCGAACCATCCGGCAGGGTGTAACGGGTCACCGCGTCAGGCGCTGGGCGCGACCAATTCCCCGAGAAGGCTTGGCCGTCGCGCAGGACGACCACCTCACCAGAACCGACCGTCTCTGCGAACGGTGATGGCGACCCCGCCGCGTCACGGATTCCGGTCTCGCGCACTTCTACCCGCTGCAACACGACAGTGGTCGCGCTGGGCCGGGGACCAGAGGCCGACAGGAGCGGCGCGCCATCCATCGAGATCAGCCACCTGCCCGCGGTGGGCTCCCACTGCACTCCGATGGTGGTCGCAGGGTAATGGACAGCAGTCTGCTGGAGGGCGCGACCGCCCGGCGGCATAGGTCCGAAGCGAAAGCCGATATCACGTGGGGGCGCCCCGCCTTGGCGCAGCAGGTTGGCATCGCCATAGAGATTGTGCGGCATCTGCCGCCTGGAGTCCCGGCGATAGTCACCGGGCCGACTCAGCGCAGAGACATCAAGTACCGGCGCCTGCGCTACCAGCGCTCCGACCGCGGGAGCGGCTCCAGAGAACGCCAATGCGGGGCGGCCGAAATTGGCCAGAAGCTCCACATCAGAAGCGCGCGTGCTGCGCACGGGTCCCACCAGCGGTGGAACCCGAGACTGGTACACCGCGAGCAGCCGGCTGAGTCCACCCTCGACCGGCTCGACATAGACCACATCCGCCTGCTCGAGCCCGCGTTGTGGGCGGGCCACCGATGCATTGTCAATCTTCACTCCGAGCACCGGCGCGTTGAGATCGGTGGGCAACCCGGTGAACGGCGAGACCGGCGGTGGAGGCGGTGGATCAGGCGCTATGGCGGGTGACAGGCTGGCCACTGGGCCGTGTTCGGCCGCTGGGGGGGACATAACCCGGCCTGCACGCGAAGAAGGCCCCTCAGCAGGCACCTGAAGCGGCGCTGAGGACGAGTTTAAAGGAACGCTGCCGGAGCTGGAGAACACCGCGATCGGCAGCGCATACACCAGCAGGATCAGGGCCAGCACTCGCAGCGCCCGCCCCCCTTGGCCCACCATTGCCACCGCCTTGCCACCGCGTGATGCAACGTTGAGTCACACTTGATACCAGTGCTGATAGGTGCAGGTGAAATCACGACCCGCCGATTGGTCGCGGCGTCCCCATCGACTCGCTACGTGGAGTCAATTTATTAACTCGGTCGTGTGGCCTGATAGCGCGGACTGTTATCACTGAGGGTGACAGTTCTTTCGGATTGTGGCACTCCGCAGGGAGGATGACAAAGAGTCGCTTGCCGATTACGCTGAGGGAGATAGCTCAACGTCACTATCGGGGGCACCTAGTGAGTGCGAGCCAAGGGCTTGAGTGCATCGCACCCTGGCGCGGCCTGTTGGCTCTGCGCCCACGGCGCTGGAAGCTGTGGAGCGAGCGGAAGATTGTCATCGGCTATGTCCTGACCGTGAATCTCCTGGCAGTGGGACTGGCTGCGGGAGCGATAGCAGCAGTTCCGATCGCTTGGGGCGACCTGTCCAGATTCGGGTTGCTAGCGGCCGGAGCAATGGTCCATCGCGAGGCGGTTCGCCGCATCGAGAACCAGCGTGAGCGGGTTGCCGGCCATGGTCTGCTGGCCAATCCTACTGCTTTGTGGATTTTTGCGGCGGCGCTGTCCGTTCCGTTACCCCTGGTGTTTGCCACGACGGCGATGGTCCACATGCATTCGTGGTACCGGGGCAGCGGCGCCAGGTTGTACCGCAAGCTGTTCTCCGCCGCGACGATGGTGTTGGCTGCTACGGCCGCTGTCGCGCTGCTGCAGCTCCTGCAGCCCAAGGGATATCCGGTTATCCCGGCGGGACCGGTTGGGCTCGTAGTCTTGCTCGGGGCCGTGGCGTTGTACTGGCTGGTCAATGTCGTCATCGTGGTCGGTGCCGTCATGCTGTCCGATCCGCTACAGCCGGTCCGTCAGGCATTGGGCGATCCAAGCGAGCAGGTCGTCGTGGTGGCCTCGCTCGGGCTGGCAGTTGCGCTGGCCATGACGCTGGCCTTCCAACCTTGGCTGCTCATTGTTCCCATGCTGGCTGTGTTGCCCCTGCACCGCGCCTTGCTCCTGCCCTACTTCCAGCAGGTCGCTCGCACCGACTGCAAGACGGGCCTGCTCACCGCGGGCTTCTGGCGCGAGGAAGCAGGCCGGGAACTCGAGCGCGCTCGCCGGCTGGCCGAGCCGCTCGGGGTACTGATGCTGGATCTGGATCACTTCAAGTCGTTCAACGACCGGATGGGTCATCTTGTCGGTGATCAGCTGCTTCGTGCGGTGGCAGACGAGTTACGCTCGGAAACCCGCCCTTACGACCTGGTAGGACGGTTCGGCGGCGAAGAATTCGTCATCCTGCTGCCCGGTGTGGGCGCCGCGCAGGTGGAGGCCATCGCAGACCGCATCCGCGAGCGCATCAGCCGGTTGCGTGTCTTAGTGGACGGTCCGCACGATAGCCCGACAACGGTAGACGGGATCTCGGTATCGATCGGCGCGTCGGTCCGACCCAACGATGGTGACAACATCGACGACCTTGTGCTGGCCGCTGACGGCGCGCTACTGGCCGCTAAGGCAGCTGGCCGCGACCGTGTCTGCCTGGCCCACCGCTAGTAACAACCCGTAGCTGACCCCACATCTCGCACCTAACCCCGACATGGAGACAGGCCGAGGTTTAGAGTCGCCTGATAGCCCGATATGGCTCCATGTCGGGCGGGGCGGGAGGACGTGGTGAGCAACGGGGGCGAGCTTACGCGGCTGAGTACGGGCGACTTGCTGGCAAAAGCCCGCGCAGTACGCGACACCACCTACGGCACGAGGATGACCTACTCCCCCAAGGTTTTTATCCCCTTGACCATGTTGTGCCGGGACCGCTGCGGCTACTGCACCTTCGCGCATGCGCCCCGCGAGCTGCCATCGGCTTACCTCGGATTGGACGAGGTCCTGGCCATCGCCAGCCACGGTGCCCATCTCGGGTGCCATGAGGCGCTGTTCACCTTGGGCGAATGTCCTGAGGCACGCTACCCACAGGCCCGACGGTGGCTAGCCGATCACGGCTACGGTTCTACGGTTGAGTACCTGGTTGCCGCGTGCCGCGCGGTGCTTGACCAGACCGGCCTGCTACCGCACGCCAATGCGGGTGCGTTGGGCCGCGAGGAGCTTGCCGCGCTCCGTCGTGTAACTGCCAGCCAGGGCATGATGATCGAGTCGTTGCGACCGGACCTGGCTGCGCATCGAGGTGCGCCGGACAAGCATCCTGACCGGCGGCTGGCTACCCTGCATGCGGCGGGCGAGCTGAGCATTGCCTTCACCACCGGCATCCTGGTCGGCATCGGCGAGACGGAGATCGACCGGGTTGTGGCGCTGGAAGCCATCGCGCAAGCCCACCGCCGGTACGGGCATGTGCAGGAAGTGATCGTGCAGAACTTCCTACCCAAGCCCAGCACCGCGATGCAGCAGGTCCCGCCCTGCCCCGCGGAGGTACACCTCAGGGCTATTGCACTCGCCCGGCTGATCCTGCCGGCGGAAGTCCACGTGCAGGCACCACCCAACCTGACCAATAACCCGGGCGACCTCCTCGCTGCGGGGATTGACGACTGGGGCGGTATCTCACCGCTGACCGCAGATCATGTCAACCCTGAGCGGCCGTGGCCCGCACTGGAACAACTGCGTGCTGCCACCGAAGCGGCGGGGCACACCCTGGCGCCCCGACTGACCATCTACCCGGAGTACGCGCGGCAACCCCAGCAATGGCTTGATCAGGCGCTGCGGTTCGCCGTACTGGACCGCTCCGACGCCGAAGGGCTCGGCCGCGACGATCCTGGGGCGGTGTTCTGCGAAACGGCACAACAGGCCGTCAACGTTGGGGACGGAGCCGAGGTGACGCTGTCCGGACGCCGATCCACCGCCTGGTATTCCGGCACTGACGTCGCGCCGCCGCAGTTGCTGCCCGCGGCGCCGCGCGCCGCGGGGGCGGTGCGCGAGGTGGTCCAGGGCGTTCGTGCGGGGCAGCATCCCGAGCTCGATGAACTAGTCACGTTGCTCGGTGCGCGTGGCCCCGAGGTGGTCGCCGTTGCTGCCCTCGCTGACGAGCTGCGCGCCGCAACCGTCGGCGACACCGTCACCTACGTGGTCAATCGCAACATCAACTACACGAATGTATGCACGTACCGGTGTCGGTTTTGCGGATTTTCCAAAGGCAAGCTCTCGCTGAACCTGCGCGGAGCACCGTATCTGCTGGATCGTTCCGAGATCGTGGCGCGCGTACTAGAGGCGCAATGCAAAGGTGCCACGGAGGTCTGCCTGCAAGGCGGGGTTCACCCTAACTTCGACGGTGACTACTACATAACGGTGTGCCGGGCGATTCACGAGGCCGCGCCTGCTATCCATATCCACGGCTTCACTGCGCTGGAGGTCACCGAAGGTGCCCGCAGGCTAGGCGAGCCGCTTGCCGCTTACCTAACCCGGTTACGTGAAGCGGGCCTGCGTTCACTGCCCGGGACCGCTGCGGAAATCCTCGATGACGAGGTTCGTGCGGTGCTGTGCCCAGACAAGATCACTACTGCAGAGTGGCTGGAGGCCCATCGGGTGGCGCACACGGTGGGGCTGCGCTCGAACGTCACGATGATGTTCGGGGCGATTGAGCAACCGGTGCACTGGGCGCGGCACCTCATGCGGGCGCGCGACCTGCAGGCACAGACCGGCGGGTTCACCGAGTTCGTCGGGTTGCCGTTCGTCCATATGGCGACCCCGATGTACCTCAAGCGCGCGGCACGGCGCGGACCGACCTGGCGGGAAGTGCTGCTGGTACATGCGGTTGCCCGGATCGCCTTGCACGGCTTGATCGATCACGTGCAGGCATCCTGGGTCAAACTCGGTGCCTCCGGGGCCCGCCAGCTGCTCCAGGCCGGCGTTGACGATCTCGGCGGCACGCTCATGGACGAGAACATCAGCCGTGCTGCGGGTGCCAGCCATGGACAGCACCTGGACGAGGCCGGTTTTCGGGCGATCGTCGAGCCGCTCGGCCGTACCTTGGCTCAGCGCACCACGTTGTACGAGCCGGTGAAGATCACGACGCCTTAGCCCGGACCACCATTTTCAGTTGGGCGAACAACTCATCCCGGCTGGTGACGTCCAATCGCTGGCGTATCCGGGCAACGTGATGCTCGACAGTCTTGGCTGAGATGAACAGGCGCTGTCCGATCTGGCGGTAGGTCAGTCCCGTCAAGATCAGCTCGGCAACCTCGCGTTCCCGGTCGCTGAGCATGGGCGCAACGGCTGGCTGGGAGGTGGTCTGCGGCTCGAGGCGATCGTCCCCACCATCTGCTGCGGAGCTGGCTGCACCGGGACCGCTAGCCTGCAGTGCTCGAGCACACCCCAGCAGATCGACCATGGCTTTGCGGTCGGTGGTCCGGATCGCGGCCTGCCCAGCCAGCCGGGAACCGTCGTTCGCCAGCCCGATTGACTGCATCCCGCGGGCTGCGGACTCCACTTCCGAGCAGTCGAAGTCTCCGGCCAGCACCTGCATCCAGGCACGACCCGCAGCAGCAAGAACGGCCGCGTAGTGGCTGCTCTTGGCTGCGCCCGCGAGCGCCACAGCATGGTCCTGCGCGACGGCGGGTTGCTCGCGCAGGATCGCAGCGTGCAGGCCATACCAGTGCAGCGGCACTGACCACAACGGTGGGTCCCCGAGCCGCTGCAGTAGGAGGCGGGCCTGCTCCAGATGTGGCACCACCCTGTCGAACTCCCGCAACCTGGCCGCCGCGACAGCTAGCTCACCCAGTGGCAAGAGGCTGAACAGGTCGACGGGATACCGGACGATCGCCTCCCGGGCTGCCACCCAAGCCGTCTGGAGCGCGGGAATGTCGCTTCCTCGCCGAGCGAGACCAACCGCCAGCGCAGTGGCGAACAGTTCTTCGCGGGGTTCCTGGGCTCCTGAGTCGGGTACAGCGCGCTCCAACCAGCGCCGGGTCAACGCGGCATCGCCGCGGATCATGGCGGCCCAAGCCAGTAGGAGCTGATACCGGCTCCGAGCGAACAATCCGCCGGCACCGTGTTCCAGGGCACGTTCCAAGACTGACACGGCCACGTCGAGCTCTCCGGAATGGAGGGCCACGATGGCTGCCAACGCTGCTGGCATGTCTGGAAGCAGCACGGCGTCGCCGCCGGGCTCCAGTAGCGCGGCGGCGCGGGTCAGCGTGGATAACGCTGTGGTCGGTGCCGACGTCGGCGAATCGACGATCGACTGGAGGACCCCGCTAGCCATCAGCATTTCCGCCCCGGCCACCAGTGTCGGCGGTCGATCATCGTTGGCGGCCGCCAGCACTTCGCGCGCATCGGTCAGCGATCCGGTGCCCAGCAGCGCCAAGGCGGCCAACGGTGCTGCCGACCCCATCCGGGAAGGACCAATCCAGCGGTAAAGCTCGGCACTGCGGGCAAGCAGACCGCGCTGCGCCAGCACCGCGCCCGCCACAGTGCCGGCCCGGGCTAGGTCAGCACAGTGCGGATGTGATAAGGCCTCGTCAGCGAGCCGCAATGCGGTGTCCAGGTCACCGGAGCGGGCCGCAGCCTCAGCCCGGCGCGGCGCCAACGAAGCCGGATCACTACCAGCGCAGACGGCCTTGGCGTAGAGCTGCAGAGCCTGCGCCGCAGCGTCAGTGCCGGCTGGGGCGCCGGGAGCCGAACCGGCCAAGGCAGCATCGCCGGCAGCTTCGAATATCGCAGCGAGCTCAGCACCGCGGGCGCCAGAGACCAATAGTTGCTGTGCCAGCTCTAGCGCTGGACGGCCACGTTGAACGTGCGCGTCGAGCACCAGCCGCTGCATCACCCGGCGGGCACCCGGTGCAGCACCAGCGACCAGCGCCCGCTGGATGAGCGGAATCAGCTGGCCCTCAGCGAGCAGCAGACCGTGCGACTGCGCACTTGACCACAGCTCGGCGATCACGGACGGATCGACACCCAGTACGGGAGCGAGGATCTCGGGATCGGGCGCCGCACCCAGTGCCACGGCAAGCAGCAGCCCCCGCAAAGGTCGGGGCAGCCGGTCAAGGTCGTAACCAATGCGGTCGATGACATCTGGCGGTAGCTCCGGATGATCCCCATCGAGCCGGCCGGCACTGCGCAGTGCACGCAGGACCTGGTCGATGAGCATCGGCGACCCACCGGTCTGCTCGCAGAGCAGCTCCACCAGGGCCGCGGGCGGGGCTTGACCGAGCAATGCTGCGCAGCGAAGCTGCGTTCCGCGGCGGTTGAGCCGGCCGAGCAGCACAGGTGGTTGCTGCCGGCTCACCACATTCTCGAGTGCGTCCAGTTCGGGCTTGCGCGGCCAGGGCCGGTAGGCGACGACGATTCGCATGTTGCCGGTCAGGGCAAACCGGCACATCCGGCCGAGGTCGCTGCTGTCCAGGTCGTGCGCATCGTCGACGAGCACAGCCACATTCCCCACATCCGGCGCCTGCATTGACCCGCTTAGAGCCGGGTCCATCCCGACCACAGTCACTCCGGCCGCGAGGTAAGCCTCGCGCAGAGCGGCCAACAGCGCGCTCTTGCCAGATCCACCGGGTCCCACGACACTGATCGACAGCGGCGCCGCCGGATCAGCGCGCACCGCGTCGTACAGCCCCTGCGCGGCCAACATGCCGGCCAGCGCAACCTCAGGGCCGTCCTGCCGTGGTCGGGAGCGCGCCGTCACTTGATTCACGTAGGTGGCCTCCGGTGCTGGGTAGAGCTGGTCGTAGGCGGAGCTGCGGTAGTCGTGGTGGTGCGGGGCGGGGCTGTCGTCCGGGGCGTAGTCGTCGCGGTCGGGGTAGCCGTGCTCGGAACCGTCGTGCGCGTCGTGGTCGGAGGAGGATTAGACCAGCTCGTGGTCCACGTATAGGTGGTGACCCAGTCGGGTGCAGGCGCGCTGGCGGGCACTGTTGCGGGATCGGGCTTGGCGGGGGGATCTGCAAGCTGGTGCGGGGCTGCCGCGGGTGTCTTCCGGATCACCCCGCTCGGCCTGGTCGTGGTTGAGCTGATCTCCCCACCTGTTCCGGCACCAGCTGGCGGGCTAGCCGGTGCCGGGACAGGCGACGCATCGGGTGCTGGCGTACTCGGTGAGGGCGGCGCATTGGGAGACGGGGTGCCCGCATTCGCCGACGGGCTGGAATCACTCCGGGCGATCAAGAAGGGAACTGCTGCCACCCCTGCCGCGGTGAGAACTGCCAAAGCGCTGGAGACGGCGATGCGGGCGGCCCGCCGAGAGTTGGTTAGGCGCCTGTGAACCTCGATGGTGTCGACATCGAGGGGGATGGCGGTCAGGGAGGGCGGTGGGGGGTTGTCTGGGAGTTCCAGGAGCGTGGTGTCTGCGGGCAGTGATGGGGGGCTGCTGTCCAGATGCCTGTGGGGGGTGGCAAGGATGGCGGCACCGCGGGCGATGGTGGTGCTGGGGTCGGCATCGATAGTGACGGGCTGGTTGAACTCGGTCGACAGAAGTTGAGCGACGAGCGGGATGCGGGAGGAACCACCGGCGAGCAGCATGGTGTCGAGCTGGGTAGGTGACAGCTGCGCGGATTCCAGGGTGCGGTGCAGCGCGTGGACTGTTTCGGCTAGTTGCGGGCGGATCATGTCGTCGAACTCAGCGCGGTGGAGCCGGACCGAGGTGGTGATGCCAGCAGCGGTGACCGGGATGGTGACTTCGGTATCCGCGGACAGTGCCTGGGTGGCGAGAGTGCATTGGTGACGTAGCGTGGCAGTGGCAGCCAGGGTGGCTGGGTCGTCGGGATCGAGTTCGGCGAGGACCGGGGTCACGGCCAGCACGTGACCGAACACCGCGTCGTCGAAATTCGCCCCTCCCAGCTGCGCCAGGCTGTGCGGCCTGCCAAGGACGGTGAATTCGGTAGGGTCCCCGGCGCGCAGGACGGTGGCGTGGAACGTGGTGCCGCCCAAGTCATAGATGGCTACGGTCTGTCCGGGGGTCAAGGGTTGCTTGGCGGCGTAACCGGCTGCGGCGGCGTGGGGTTCAGGGCATAACCGCACCGTGGTGAGGCCTGCGGTGGCCAGCGCGGTGGCCAGCACCTGACGTTTGTAGTCACCCCAGCTGATCGGGTGGGTCACCATAATGCCCGCCGCTGGACCGCCGTACTGGCTGGCGACCTGGTCGACCACCCAGCCAATGAGCATCGCGGCCAGCTGCGCTGCGGTGTAGGCCTGGCCGGCGATGACCATCGGCACCTCATCGCCGATGCGCCCGATGAACCCGCGTACCACTCGATCTGGATCGGTCAGTGCATGGCGCACCGCGGCTGCGCCCACCACTGCCTGGCCACCGTCGCTCAGATACACCACCGAAGGCACCAGCGCCGAGCCGCCATCCAAGGCGACCGCCTCAGCCAGCCCACCCTTCCGGCATACCGCCGCAGCCGTGACTGTGGTTCCTACATCGATCCCCAGCCAGTAGCCCATCGGCGTACCCTCCTCGTCCCGGCCCCCGCAGACCCTAAAGCCACGCATAAGTCGATCTGAACGGGACTGGTCTGGGTATCGTGAACACAGTGCGCATTGTTAGCGAGACAGGCAGTGACGATCTTGACCGCTCCCGTCAGGCCCGGCCACTGGTAGTAGCCTCCGAGGCCACGCACCAGCCAGCTTCGCCACTCCTGCTGGTGATGGCGGAGTTGATTGCATGACCGCCTCCAGAGAGGGCAACCCAGTGACCAGAGCACGGCCAGCCGGCTTGGACCTCGTTGACCGGGCTATCGGCTTGACCGAGGCGGGCGACCGGAAGGATTTGGCGCAGCGGCTAGTGCATACACGCCGGCGCCTGCTCGATCCCACTGTGCGGGTGCTGGTGGTCGGCGAGTTCAAGCAAGGCAAGAGCCTGCTTGTCAATGCCCTTGTCGACGCCCCGGTGTGCCCGGTGGATGACGACATCTCCACTGCGGTGCCCACTGAAGTGCGTTACTCCGAGTCTCCAGCAGCAACGCTGGTGCGCAGCACCGGCGACGGTGACGATGATCATCTCACTCGCGTTGAGGTGCCGCTGCACGAACTCGCGGCGCATGTCTCCGAGGCGGGCAACCCCACCAACCGGCAAGGTTTGTTGCGCGCCGAGGTCGGCATCCCCCGGCAGATTCTGGCCGACGGTCTGGTCTTGGTCGACACCACCGGCGTGGGGGGGTTGAGCTCGGTGCACACCACGAGCACCCTCGCGACGCTCCCGACCGCCGATGCCGTGCTGCTGATCTCCGATGCTTCCCAGGAGTACTCGGAGCCCGAAATCAACTTCCTTCGCCAGGCGGTGAAGCTGTGTCCCAACGTCGCCTGTGTCCTGACCAAGATCGACCTTTATCCGCAGTGGCGCCGGATCGCGGAGTTGGATCGTGTCCACCTTTCCGGTGCCACGGTGGCGGCTGACTTGCTTCCGGTGTCGTCGATGCTGCGCCTGCACGCGATCAAGGCAAACGATAAGCAGCTGCACGCAGAGTCCGGCTTTCCAGCGCTGGTGGCATACCTGCTGGGCGCGGTGGCCAATGCCGACCGATTAAGCCGGCGCAGCGTGGCGCATGACATTTTCACCGTCACCGACCACCTCGCCGTATCGTTACGCGCTGAGCTACAAGCCCTGCAAAGCCCTGAGGACAACGTGGCATTGATGGCCGAGCTCAAGGCTGCCCAGGCTCGGGCGGAAAGCTTGCGTCAACGCTCGTCACGCTGGCAGCAGACGCTCAGCGATGGAATCGCCGACCTGTACGCCGACATAGAGCACGACCTGCGCGACCGGTTGCGCCAGGTAATTCGTAACGGGGAGGCCGCTTTAGAGCAAGCTGACCCGAACGCAATTTGGGAGCAGTTCACCGAATGGCTCACCCAGCAGCTCGCGGCGGCCACGTCCGACAATTTTGTCTGGGCTAACCAGCGCGCGCAATGGGTCGCGCACCAGGTCGCGGAGCACTTCGCCGAAGATGGCGGGGAGCTGCTTCCCGAGCTTCGGCTGGGAAATGTGGCGACCACGCTGGATGCGGTGCCTGAGCTAGTAGCGCCGAAATCTGACGATTCAAAGCTTTTCGGCAAGCTGCTGACCGGAATGCGGGGCTCGTATGGCGGCATGCTGATGTTTGGCATGTTGACCACGTTGGCCGGGATGTCCCTGTTAAATCCGATCTCCCTGGCGGCCGGGTTGCTGCTCGGAGGCCGGACGTTGCGCGAAGACAAACAAAACCGACTCAAACGTCGCCAAGCCGAGGCCCAGATGCTGTTACGCAAACAGGTCGACGATGCCAGCTTCCATGTCAGCAAGGAGCTGCGAGATCGGTTGCGCGAGGTGCAACGGCTGTTGCGAGATCACTTCACTGACGTGGCCAGTGAGCTGCACCGCTCGCTATCGGAATCGATCCAGGCCGCTGAGAAGGCTGCGAACACGGAGGCATCGGCGCGGCAGCAGCGAATCCAGCGGGCCAAGGCTGACCTGGTGGAGATCGACACGTTGCGCCAGGCCGCCCGTGCCCTGTTGGCGAGTTCGGAACCTGGGTCGTGAGCTCGCCAAGGGGTTCTGCGCCCAGCATCGGCGCGGCAGCGCGAACGGTGTTGCGGCGTTCTCTTGAGATTTACCGCGACAGTCCCAGCACGGTTTCGCGCCTGCGCGATCAGATTGATCGACTCGACGAACCGCTCCGGGTGGCCATTGCGGGCAAAGTGAAAGCGGGTAAATCAACCCTGCTCAACGCGCTGGTGGGGGAACAGATCGCGCCGACCGACGCTGGAGAATGTACCCGCATTGTCACCTGGTACCGGGACGCTCCCAGCCCGCGCGTCACTCTCGTGCCCCGCACAGGAGCGCCCCGGCAGCTTCCGCTGACCCGAACCGATGGTCGTCTGGAATTCGATCTTCGGGGCAGTGCTCCGGACGACGTCGATCGACTGCTTGTCGACTGGCCATCGCGCAGCTTGCGGACCACCACGTTGATCGACACGCCGGGAATTGCGTCGCTGTCCACACACGTCTCCGCACGATCCGTCGCGCTGCTGGCGCCTGATGATCAGCCCTCAGATGCGGACGCCGTGATCTATCTGATGCGCCACCTGCATGCCACCGATGTGCGGTTCCTGGAGTCTTTCTACGATCAGGTCGGTGCCCCCGCGGCGGTCGTCAACACTGTCGCGGTGCTGTCCCGGGCCGACGAGATTGGAGCCGGCCGGCTCGATGCGATGGTGTCGGCGCGGCAAGTCGCCCGCCGCTACCGCGCTGAGCCGAAGGTTCGCCAGCTGTGTCAGACAGTGGTGGCAGTGACCGGACTGCTTGCCGAGACCGCGCGGACGCTGCGGCAAGCGGAATTCAGCTCACTCAGCGAGCTGGCCCAGATGCCGCGATCTGATCTGGACTTCCTCCTGCTGTCGGCCGACCGGTTCGCAACCGCGCAAGCCCCTCCTACCCTGCCGGCTGAGACGCGCAGCGCGTTGGTAGAGCGGTTCGGACTGTTCGGATTGCGGTTGGCGACCACGCTGATTCGCCAGGGGTACCGCGACCCGGCTGGGCTCGCCGAGGAGCTGGTGCGGCGTAGCGGGCTGGATGAGCTACGCACTGTCTTGGCCACCCAGTTCACCGAACGCCGCGACGTGCTGAAGGCCCGTTCGGCCCTCCTGCTGGTGGAGCGGATACTGCGGGAACAACCTCGCTCAGAGGCTCACCATTTGGCCAGTGACGTTGAGCGGATCATGGCTGGTGCACACGAGTTCCGCGAGCTCCGACTGCTCGCCGAGTTGCGCGCACCGCACGTTACATTGCCGCCCGATGCGCGTTCCGATGCAGAGCGGCTGCTCGGTGCCCATGGTGCATCGACCCACAACAGGCTCGGGCTGGCGCCCGACGCAGATCCTCGGCAACTCCGGGAGGCTGTGATCGCTGCGCTGGCCCGCTGGCAGCGGCGCGCTGAGAGCCCGCTGTCAGATCGGGCTACCAGTGACCGAGCGCGGGTGGTGGTGCGCAGCTGCGAGGGAATGCTCGCCCGGCTGTCCGCAGGGCAAGGCCAGCTGACCTAGCATGGCGCGGGAGCAAATCAGGTTTGCCCCCGCGCCATGTGACGCCCGGAATCCCAGCTGCGTTATTCCGTCAGTCGAGCTGGCCGCGGATTGCTCCCATGTGATGGGCGGTCGTGTGCAGGTTGAGGTAGAAATCAGACGGATCATCAAGCACAGCGTAAATCTTGTCACGGCTGGCGTGCACACAGTTGGCGACCGTGTCGTGATCTCCGTCGTAGCGCGCGTCATTGAAGAGATTAATCCAAATATCGCCGTCGTGGTGACGAGGCGCATTGTGAAGATGGAAGGCGGTCACCGCACCATCAAGCCTGTCCCAGGTGATGGAGTAGCACACCCGCTCTTGTTCAGCGTCGAAATCGAGGCCGGCGACACCCCGCCCATCGTGGTCTCCACCATCTTCGAGCTCGTCGCCATCAAGCCGCACCAAGAATTGCTCATGGCCGTGATGGTAGGCCGTGGCCACCTCATGCGCTGACGCTGAGCCAGGCCCGGCGAACAGCAAAATTGATGAGGCAAATGCCAAGCACGTTCCAACTTGCCCGATTTTCCGGAGTCCTGCGCTGCGCTGCATCTGCGGACCTTTCTTGTCCTGACGATCCATTTGCAAGCTTGCCGCTGCGATTCGCGCGGTATAGCCCCGGCGTACGGTTCCGTCACGGTTTGATAGACGTCACGCGCACGCACTAAAGAAGGCGAGCCGAAACCACGAGGCCATGGAACCGGCTATTGCGGCGCACAACATCAACTGATGCTCCGCTCACCCTCTGCGAATGGCATTGACAAACTACTTGTCGCCATCGGCCGGTACGGCGTTACACCTCTATCGAGTTCTTCACCGGGACCGCCTGCTCGCGCTCCGTACCTAAAATACGGACAGAAGGAGCGGTATTTTTCACATTTTCACCCGGCGAGGTCAACCCGGCGAAGAGTCTCATTACATAGAGTAATAATTTGATTACGCTCCGGCATAATCCCTGGTGACGGCCTTCTGTACCTGCGACACAAGCGAACCCTTGGCCGGTCACCTCCACCCGACCAAGGGACGAAACCGCCGATCCGACTACCTCAGCTGTCCGCGGAGCGCTCCCGGGGGAAATGCCGTGGAGTGAAGGTTCAGATAGTAGCCCGCCGGATTGTTGATGACCGCATGGATCTTGTCTGAGGGGGTGGGAACACAGCCGGAAGCCTTGCCATCCGCTCCGGGGAAGTGCTGATCATTAAAGAAATCTATCCAGTGCGGCCCTTCGTTACCGGTCGCGGCGACGTGCAGATGGAATGCGGTGACTTCTCCTTTGAGCCCTTTCCAGTCAACCGTGAAACAGGCTTGTTTTCCCGGCTCGCTCAGGTTGAGCTGTGCGGTGCCTTGCCCGTTCGTGTCGCCACCCTCTGGAACTTCCCTAGGGGTCAGTTGGACGGTGAATCGACCGTTGGGATCCTGGTACCTCGGGCCGATCTCGTGCGCTGCCGCCGAGGTCGGTCCAGCAAATACCAAGGTTGACGAAACAAAAGCAATACATAGCCCGGCCCGGCCCAGCCCCCGGGTGTCTCCGCCGCGCTGCAGCATTATCGGACCTTTCTTGTCGGCGCCGACCATCCCCGTGCCTGATCTGCAAAGCCGACGATACCAGATAATCCAGCCAGACCGGACGACCATCTGAATTTCGCCAGCATTTTAAGACTGCCATGAAGAAACGTAAGCCCGCCCCTTCACCGTCTTCAGCATAGCTGAGCGCGTCGAACGCCCTTGAGGCGCCCTGGGCGTTTTTGTTGGCTGTGCGTACCCGAATTACCGGGCTACGCTTCAAGCCGACCGGCAAATTACGCTCAGACAGGGGAATTGCTGTGGATAGCTTGTTACCGTGAGTGGCAGAGTCGGTGAGAGAGTCGCTGCCCTGGCTAGGCTCGTTGTTGTGAGCTATCCCGGAGGGGGCCTGCGTAACCAGCTCGCGCACGTCGGCGCGGAGGCGGTTCGGGCAGGTTTGGTGGTCGGATCGGGCGGCAACCTGTCGGCCAGAGCGCCGGGTTCCGATAGATGCTGGATCACTGCAGCAGGTAGCTGGCTTGATCGACTGAGCCCTACCGAATTCTCCTTGATCGACATTTCCGGGGGCGAGTTCCAGGATGGTCATCCGCATCCGTCCAGCGAATGGCGGTTGCACACAGAAACTTACCGAAGGCGTCCGGATGTCAATGCCATCGTCCATCTGCACCCGCAGGTCAGCGTGCTGCTCACTGCATTAGGTCACGACATCGCGCTGTTGACCACCGACCACGCGTATTACCTTCGTGAGATCGCGACCGTCGCGTTCGAACCGCCCGGCAGCATCGACCTTGCCACCGCTGCTGCGGATGCCGTCGAGAACGGGGTCAATGTCCTCATCCTGGGTCATCACGGCTGTTCGGTGCTGGCCGATTCGGTGGAGCTTGCGCACAAGCGAGCGGTCAACCTAGAAGAAGCCGCCCGGACCACCTATGCGGCACTCCTGCTGTCGCAAGGGCAATCAGCGCGGATTCCCGAGGTTCCAGCCCGCTTTCTTGATTCGGTGCAGCGTGAAGAGGCCAAGATATGAACCGCCCGCAGGCCGCGCCTGGCACCGCACAGGTACTGCGGTTACGTCCACCGCGCCACCGGGTCAGTCCTCGCGCCGTTATCTGGTGGACTACTCAGGCCGTACTCGAGGTCGGGGCCGTGGTGATCCCGTTGGGGGTCGCCGCGACCGTCTGGGGCGACGCGCGGCCGTGGCTGCTACCTAGCACCGGCGTGGTCGCTGCCAGCGGCCTGGTTTACCTGCTGGTGATGCCCCGATGGCGCTTCCGGGTGCACCGCTGGGAGACCACTGATCATGCCGTCTACACGGCACAGGGCTGGGTCAATCAGGAATGGCGCGTTGCGCCGATGTCCCGGATCCAGACCGTCGATATCGAACGTGGCCCGCTGCAACAGTTGTTCGGGCTGGCTACCGTCACGGTCACCACTGCATCGGCGGCCGGTGCGCTGCGGTTGGCGGGACTGGATCGGACGGTGGCCGACGACCTTGTCGCGCAACTGACCGAGACCACCCAGGCCACGCCGGGTGATGCCACGTGACCCCCGCCCCGCCCCTCGACCGGCCCGCCATCGCGTCGTTTGTCCTGGCGGAGGCGGCGTGGTGAGTGCGTCTGGTGGTTCGGATTGGCAACGGCTGGACCCGCGGATGCTCGCGGTGACCCCGTTGCGCCAGCTTGCCGGGTTTCTTCCGGTCATCGTGGCCGTACTGGTCATCGGCAGCGAGGAAAACTTCGGCGGACGAGTTTATGGCCTGCTGGTCGGCGTGCTGTTCGTGCTCATCGCCGGAACGCTGCGGTGGTTCACCACCCGCTACCGGATCAGCAGCGACCGTGTTGAGCTGCGTTCCGGCTTGTTGTTCCGCAGCGCCCGGTCGATTCCGCGAGATCGAATTCGCACAGTCGACGTCACCGCCGGACTCGTCCACCGGCTCTTCCGGCTCTCTGTGCTGAAGATCGGAACCGGAGAACGCGCCGACGGCGTCGAATCCCGTGAATTGACCCTCGATGCGATCGCCACCAGTGAAGCCGACCAGGTGCGCCAGCGGCTACTGGATCCGTCAGCCGGCAGTCGTGAACGAGAGACGGTTGCGCGAGCAGTGGAGGAATTGGCGGCATTGAGGTGGTCCTGGCTGCGTTTTGCACCCCTCACAGTGTCCAGCCTGGTGGCGTTGGGCGCCGTCGGTGGCGCATTCGCTCAGCTCGTCAACGACGTCGGGGCTGAGACCGTCGGCGTGGGCAAGGTCGGTAAGAGGCTTACCACGGCGCCGTTGTGGCTCGGCGTCACCGTACTGACCTCCCTGATCTTGCTCGTCGCGCTGGTGGGCTCGGTGCTGGTCTTCATCGAGGCCTGGTGGGGTTTCCAGCTGGTCCGCGAGCCAGGCGGTACCTTGCGCATCCGCCGCGGGCTGCTCACGACCCGGTCGGTGTCCCTGGAGGAGCGCCGCCTGCGCGGCATCGAGGTCGTTGAATCGCCGCTGCTGCGGGCTGGACGGGGGGCACGGACTGTTGCCGTGGCAACCGGGTTGGGCGGTCGTCGAAGCCATGGCCGGGGAACCCTTCTGCCACCCGCTCCGAGAAGCGAGGCACACCGAGTGTCCGGTCTGGTACTCGGCAAAACGCCCTCCCCCACCAACACGCCGCTGCGAAGGCACCCGCGGGCGGCACTGCGCCGCCGGTTGGTTCGCGGGACGTTGCCGGTAATGGCGACCGCTGGGGCGCTGTGGTTTGCTCCGGCGCCGGCATGGGCAACGTGGGTAGCCCTGGGCCTGCTGCCGGTGACGGTGCTACTCGCTGGCGACGCTTACCGCAACCTCGGGCATGCCCTTACGGGCCGCTACCTCGTTACCAGGCATGGCGCGGGAGTACGCGCCACCGTCGCGCTGCAGCGCAGCGGGGTCATCGGCTGGACGGTGTCGCAGTCATTGTTCCAGCGGCGCCTTGACCTGGTCACCGTGACTGCGACCACTGCCGCCGGTCACGGCGCGTACGCGATCATCGACGTCACGACCTCGGAGGGGTTGGCGGTTGCCCGGCAGGCGGTACCGGAACTTCTTGACCCGTTCTTGGCATGAGGTGGTCGTGCCAGGTACCCACTACGCTCAAGGACGTGAATGACCGCCTGGTATGGATTGATTGTGAGATGACGGGGCTAGACCTCGGTAAGGATGCGCTGATCGAGATCGCCGCGTTAGTCACCGATGGGGAACTGCGCACGCTCGGTGAGGGCATCGACACGGTCATCCATGCCGATGACGCTGTGCTGGATTCGATGCCAGAGGTGGTGCGGGAGATGCATGCACGCTCCGGCCTGACCGACGCAGTGCGGCGCTCCACGGTGAGCCTTGCCGAGGCCGAGCGCCAGGTGCTGGCCTACGTCCGCACATGGGTACCCGATGCTCGATCGGCGCCCCTGGCCGGCAACTCGGTGGCCACCGACCGCGCATTCCTCGCCCGCGATATGACTGAGCTCGACGCGCATCTGCATTACCGGATGGTCGATGTGTCATCTATCAAAGAGCTATGCCGGCGCTGGTACCCGCGGGTCTATTACGCACAGCCGGCGAAGGGACTGGCCCACCGCGCCTTGGCGGACATCAAAGAGTCCATCCGCGAACTGGCCTACTACCGGCGCACCGTGTTCGTGCCTACTCCAGGGCCCAGCTCGGAGGAAGCGCAGGCTGCGGCCCGGGCGGTCAGCACACCGATACCCGATCGGTAACCTGCCCTCGACCCGCTACCATGGTCAGCGCTGCTGGCGAGGCCGGCGCATGGTGGGTGTAGCTCAGCTGGTAGAGCACCTGGTTGTGGTCCAGGATGTCGCGGGTTCGAGTCCCGTCACTCACCCCAAGGTCAGATGCCGTCCACGGCCAAGTGGATGGCCCTGGCGATCCGTACAGCAGTACGTTTTTTCAACGTCACTTCCCCAGTGTCCGGGTGTCTTGGTTTTCTGGCACTAGAGTTCCGCGCATGAGCAGCGTCGAGATCTACTACGAGCTAGCCGGATCACCAGATTCGCCGGTTCTGGTGCTGGCCGGGCCGTTGGGTAGCACGCTGGAGATCTGGCAGCCGCATGTCGAGACCCTGGCCACTGAGTTCCAGGTGCTGCGCTATGACCATCGCGGACATGGTCGATCTCCGGTCCGGCACGGGTCCTTCGCGATCCAGGACCTGGGCCTTGACGTGCTTGCCCTGCTAGATCGGCTCGGTATCGAGCGGGCGGCGTTTTGTGGGCTCTCCCTGGGCGGGATGGTGGGCATATGGCTTGCCGCGCGTGCCCCAGAGCGGTTGTCGTCGCTGGTGCTGTGCAGCACCACTGCGCATTACAACGACCCCGGTCCGTTTATTGAGCGAGCAGCGTCAGTTCGCTGGCTGGGTACGGATGGGATTGCTGCAGAAGTAGTCGCCGGGTGGTTCACCCCAGAGTGGTCGTCAGCGCATCCCCAGGTGGTCGAGCAGTGCGTACAAATGATCGCCAAGACATCCGACGACGGCTATGTCGAGTGTTGCTCGGCCATTGCCGGCTGGGACGGTCGCCGGTTGCTCGGTCGGATCACCGCGCCCACCTTGGTGATCGGCGGGTCACAGGATCGAGGTACGCCGGTTACACCCCACGCCAAGACACTTGCGGCGGCCATCTCCCGGGCAAAGCTGGAGGTCCTCGATGCTGCGCACCTGGCAATTATCGAGCAAGCCGACCGGGCGAATCGACTGATCGCCAAGCACGCCGCCGCGCGATGAAGTGAAGTCGCCGTCTACTTATTGCCCGAGACCCACTGTGTCCACGGCACCTGCCAATCTCCGAAACCATCCCATGGCTTGAGATCAGGACCGCCAGTGTTGGTATTGATAACGACGTCGCCCTTCTTCACGTGGTCGAAAAACCATTTTGCATTCTCTGGCGACAGATTGATGCACCCGTGGCTGACGTTGCTGTTACCCTGCTGGGCGACTGACCACGGCGCGGCATGCACGAACTCTCCACCGTTGGATATACGGGTTGCCCACTGCACCTTGGCGATGTACCCGCCGGCATCGAGGGCAAGGCCGAAGGTGGTGGAGTCCATCACCTTCGTCGCGTTCCGGTCAGTGACCACATGTATGCCGTTGGTGCTAGGGCTGCTGGGGCGGCCCATGGAAATAGGCATCGTGCGCACCATTTGACCATTGATATCAACAATCATCTGGTGGGTTGCTCCATCAGCATGAGCGATGAACTCGTCCCCAACGGTGAAATGGGAAATCCGGTCCTCCTGGCCGTATACCCCGTTGCCCAGGTCTTTGCCGTAATCGTGTATTTCAACGGTCACCTGGGTACCGGGCTCCCAGAATTGCTGCGGACGCCAATGCACCTCATGTTTGGAGAACCAGTAAAAGGCACCTTCCACGGGTGGGCTCGTGGTGACGCTGATGGTATTTTCCGCTGCTTGCCGATCCGCGATCGGCTCGTCAAAATACACCGACACAGGTTGACCCACGCCGACTGTCTCGCCGTTGAGCGGGTTGATCGACGGGAACGTCAGCGTCCGCGGCTGGATGGTGGTGAACGTGGTGGTGCTGCTGACGGCCCGATTGTCGTCGCCAACCGCGTTGGCGTTGATCGTGTAGACCCTGCCGTAGCCCAGCGGCTGGGTGGCTTTCCAGGATTTGCCACCAGGATCGATCTGACCGGCTACGGGTGCGCCCTGTGGGTTGGTCAATGACACCTGGGTGAGTTTGCCCTTAGTAACGGTTACGGTGACGGGCTTCAAGAGTGAGATATCCGGCGCGCGATCCGGAGGATCGGTGCTGATTACCGCAACCGGAGGGGGGAGGACCGGGGTGGCGTGATGCGCGGCAGGGGTTGGCGCATCCGAGTGACTCGCTGTGCATCCGGCCGACAGCGCGCTGAGGAAGCCCGCAATAAACAACAATGTGATAACGGCGCTACGCCTGAGGCGCTCTAATCCTGCATTCCAATCCCCGGCCGCCGGACACGGCGTGCTCACCCGCACAGGACCATCCATTTCCGTGATCAACTAGAGAATTCAGCCTGCTTGCCCCGAACCGGCAGGCCTTAGTGGCGTCTGTGCCCATGTGTAGCGACGCACGGGGGTCATGCTGGTTGCTTGTAGCCTGGTTCCGACCTCGTGGTGACACCGTGATAGCGTCCCTGCCATCGCGCGGGGTAGCCGACACCAGCGCCGCTAGCTCAACTGGCAGAGCAGCTGACTCTTAATCAGCGGGTTCGGGGTTCGAGTCCCTGGCGGCGCACCACCCTCTCACCAGCAAAATCAGCCTCACGAGATCAATTACCTTGATCTCTGTCCATCGGATTGTCCATTCTGGCGCTGTACGCTGCCGTTACGGCACGCAGGAAGCAGGGTCCGAAGGACCTGACCGGCATCCGCCAGCAAGGCTCTACCTACCAAGTCCGGATCTCTGCCGGGCTCGACCCGGTGACCGGGCGGCAGCTCATGCTCAGCGGTTCGGCCGACACAGAGCACGCCGCGATCATGATCCGCGATCGGCTGCGCCAGCAGGTGCGCGACAACACCGCAGCACGGACGAACGTCACCCTCGGCTACCTGCTGGATGAGTGGTTGTCCGGGCATCAGGTTGAAGAGACGACCCGTGACAGTTACCGGCTGCTGATCAACGGCTTTATCCGTCCGGCACTCGGCACCACTCCCCTAGGTCAGCAGTGTCGGCAGGTTCCGCGCCCGTTCGAGCAGCTCGACGCGGAGCTGCGAGCCTGCCGACGTCGGTGCCACAGTCGCACCTTTGTCGAGCACCGCACACCTCGGCCGCACAACTGCGACGAGCGATGCGCGGCACACGTGTGCACGCCGCTTGCCGTTTCATCCATCCGCCAGTGCCACGCGGTGCTCAGCGGCGCGCTCAGCGCTGCCAAACGCTGCGGCTGGATCACCGCCAACCCGCTGGAGGCCGCCCAGCGGCCACGCATCCCGGCACCACAGCCCAACCCACCTTCGGCAGAGGAAGCAGCCAAGATCGCCAACGCCGCGTGGGAGCAGGACGCGGACTGGGCGCGTTCGTGTGGCTGACCTTCGTCACCGGTGCCCGGCGCGGCGAGCTGGTCGCGCTCGCCTGGCAGCACCTCGATCTGATCTCCGGATTGCTGACCATCCGCCGCAACCTGGTCCGGCGCAACGGCACGACGATCCTCAAGGACACCAAGACCCACCAGATGCGGGTGATCAAACTCGACCAGGACACCATCACGATCCTGAGCCAGCACAAGGCCCGCGCCGAACAACGCTGCGCCGAACTCGGCACCACGCTCGACGACGACGCCTTCATGTTCTCCTACGCACCCGACCACCGCCGTCACTGCGACCCCGACGCCATCACCCACCGATACGCGAAGATGGCCGCCAGCCTCGGCATCGACACCCACCTGCACGCACTGCGGCACTACAGCGCCACCGAACTCCTCGCTGGTGGAGTCGACCTGCGCACCGTGGCAGGCAGGCTCGGCCACGCGGGCGGCGGCGCCACCACGCTCAAGGTCTACGCCGCGTGCCTGGCCGGCGCCGATACCAAAGCCGCCGACCTCATCGCCTCCCGCCTGCCCCGACCACGTCAGGTACTCGACGAGCGCGTCTAACGCGAACCCGTCACAACGACCATTAGAACCCGTCACAGATTACGGAACTCCCCGCCTGAGGAAGGGCCTTGGGGCTAGGCTCCCCGCTATGTACCCGGCAGGCCGGTCATCCACCGCGGTGAGTCGAGGAGTTAGGCGCCACACTCATCAGTCGGCGAGTTCGCTGGACGGGTCTACTGCGTTAGTCACCGACCCGTTCCTGGCCCCTGCTTGCGATCGATCAGATTGGCCGAGGTCGTTCTTACCGTCTGGTTGCTCATCAATACCCCAGCATTGGCCACCAGGGTCACTAGATGCAACCCGCGGCCGCCCAATGGTGTCGATATCGATAGGTCAGGGTCGCGGTACCGGCGTGGGACGGTAATCCCACACCGAGACACGAAGTGCCGGTCCAATACTGGTCACGGTAATCCGGCTAGAGCTGGATCCATTCCCGATTTTCCAAACTGGCAATGCGGATTCGATTCCGTCGTCCGCGCTCCGAGGGCTAGCAGCCTGTGGCGATCTCCGCGTCGCTGAGAAGCGGCGAGATTCAGGTTAGCAGGGCGCCGATTTCTGCGGGCGCGGTGCCGAATCTGAGTTTGAGACAATCCAGCAGAAAGGACACGGCGACCGAGACCGAGCTGGCGAACGCGGTCGAGGCGTCGGGGACGAACGTTACGGTCAGCGAGTGGGTGCCGACCGGCAGCTGAGTGGTGATCGAGGCTCGACGGAGCCAGGTTGGACGCAGCGGGGTGCTCATCAGGTATCGGTATGGCAACGGCCTGCTCCGACTGCTGCCAAGCCCTGCCGGTCGCCCGGGCCTAAGTCCGTTAGCCCCGAGTTCGATTCGGCCATCAGCTCGCCCGGATCGCGAACGTGAGCAAGCCCCACCAGGTGACCAAGTTCGTGCATGACCACTGCACGAGCGTTCACGTCGCCCCCGGTCCGGGCGACAGCCGCGGTGAACCAGTCCCGGTTGAGCGCGACCTGACCAGAGATATAGCGTTCGGATCCTGGCCCTTCCGGCGCGACAACGCTGCTCCCGCCGACTCCCGCGACATCCCCCGAGACCAATGGAAACTTCGCCGCGTCCACCCAGCCGATCAACACAGGCGCCCATCGGTCCCCGTAGCGCTGTGGCTGCCGCGGTGCCCGGACCTTCACCAGCGGCTCCAGCGTGGCGCCGTCTTCGACGAACGCAAGCCCGCTGGCAGCGCCGACCTTTTCCACGGCGCTGCGAACCAGCTCCAGCCCACCTGACGGCATGCCTGTCAGGTTGACAACGTAGTGGATGGGCCGGCATGGATCATAAGTCACAGGCTTGCCATCGGCTGTGGTCATCATGAAAGCGTGTGCGCCGGTGGGCGCGTTGGTCACCGGAGGCAGGATCCGGGTGGCCGCAGCGTCCGATGGCAGCGCCGGGTAGCGATGCACTGCCGGATCGGTCCTTCCAAGGTTCGTGACAGGGAGAAAGACCAGCGCTGCGACAGTAACCAGACAACCAACGACCATGATCACCTGGTCTCTAAGCGGCCACCGACGCCCCAGCCGCAGCGTAACAATGCGCCTTGAGGCCCTATCCCTACCGTCAAGCCGATCTAGCGTTGCCAGACGACGTTCCATCTCCCGGTACCGGCGACGCGCCTGCATCCAGCCCACCAGGCCCACGAACACTCCTACACCCGGCGCCTAGCCCAGGAACGCGACAGACCGAGAGGAACAACCGCTTCCACGAGGACGTAGCTCCGTTCTCCCCTCGACGGACCATAGGTTCATCGCAGACGAACAGTCGCGCGTTAGCCACCGGGCACCGAGGTAGCGCTGCTGACGGTGAGTTGATCAAGCCAAAACCAATCAGGGTTACCGCCTGGTATCAGCTGGGATCAACCACAGTTCACCAATACTGATTTTGTTTGGAGATCGTGGCCGACATCCGGTGCACCAACAGTAGGCCTGTAACGACGCTGGCTTCCACTATCAGGTATCAACACTGATCAGACTCCTTCACCGTGACTTGCCACGATAGATCTCAATAGCGCTTGCCGTGGAGCCGCCGGCAGGGATTCTCACGGCAATATCGGCAGGGCATCTGTTGAGCACCCCGAGCACACTGCCTGCGACGAAGCCAGCGCTTGGCCATGCCAAAACTCGGGCAAGTCATGCTGCTTCACAGCCGTAGTCGACAGACCGCACCAGTACGGCATCTCAGCTCGTTCGTGAAAATGATGCAGTACGGCGCCGATCGCGACTCGGATCGTAAAGGACAGTTCTGGCAACAGCCAGATATACGCCGTAGTGCCTTTCCACAAGAACAGGGATGTCTTGCCCTGCGCGTTCCCAAACGACGATGTTGCGTTCCATGTCATCTGCGCGGTTTTGCAACAAGCCAGCCAGGGCAGCCGCACGTGCAAGATCAGGGCGCGCGCTGAGCGCCCAGGCAGCTGCTCGCAATATGTCGACAACGTTCATGCCACCACCTCCGCCTCAGCGGCCGGGAAGATGTGCGCCCGATAGCGACACGCTGCGAGCTGATCCAAAGTAGAGCCTGGCAGCCATGAGAGCAGTGTCAATTTGAGTCATCATGCCTGATCACTGGAGCCACAATCAGCCGATCAAACTTGCACTCACGCACTTGAGGGCATCAACCTGGCGATCTACCCAAGCGCTGCTGCCGGCCTCCAAGCCGTCAATCCCGTATGTCCCGTAAATCGGCATAGTCCTGATCACGTAGCTGTGTACTTTATTTTTGTAACCTTGCGCTGATCGCTGTGGTGGGAAGCGAGTGGACCGTCGGGTTTGTGGCTGGCAGCATGAAAATCAGTCACGTTCAGCGCGGTGTCCACGCAGGCACCAGCGGTTGGCGGTCGGATCTGGTGGCGAACATCGCCTAGAGTGCAGCTTTTCCGCGGCGAACTGGGAATGCCGTTGGTGCCGCGATGTCCTTACGAAGCTACGCTTGGCTACCCGGTGGGATACAGGGCACACCGGCATCCAGTGGATGGCCAGCAACGGTGCGAGATTGTCGGTGAAGCAGGCGATAGCCGCCAGCGACCTGCTAAGAAAGGTGAGACGTCGGCAATGGTTTTCCCGGGCATACCGGACTTAAACGACGGACGGGACGTCATCGAGCCACCGCGGGTTCCCCTCACACGGTGGCAGCAGACGGTAAGCTCGTCGGGCGATTCCCAGACAAGCCGAGCTGATCATTCCAAGCTTGTCGGAGCGTGGCCGGCAGGTACCTATTCGCACAGTACTGGGGGATGAACGCACAGGATCTGGACACGACCACCCGATTCGAACGCTGATTGACCTGTCAATAAAGGTTACGCTCCGCGGCGCTCGACGTGTTTGACGCCTACGGATAACCCATTTAGATGCCCGATTTGTTACTTTCCGAAGTGGAGGAGGTGTTTGCCGCCGCACTTGACTACACCAGGAGGCTCCCTTCGCCTTAATTGCAACGGAACCTCTCGACACCAGCACTCTCAAAAGCTATAAAGCCGACAAGCCCGCCGGTAAGGCGGGAGTTGTTAGGAGGTTATAGTGGCTCCACCATCGGCAGACCATGACCGTGATAACAACATAGTGGAGCTCGCCCTAGCAATCCTCGAGGAAGAATTAGGCTCCTGGGTAAAGAGCCAGCACCGAGGTCGCGCATCGCAAGCCCAAGGTGTCTCAGAGCCGAACGCGCAGAACCGAGATAAGCCGTGATCTGCATCCGCTGCGGGAAGGAGAACGTCGCCTCGCTCCGCTTCTGCGGTAACTGCAACCACCCGCTAGGTCCGATTTGTCCGATATGCGGTTTTGAGAACTCGACGGAGTCAAAATTTTGTGGCGGGTGTGGCGCCCAGCTGCGGAAGGTTCGGGCCGAGGACACCGGGGGCGAGCGGCGTCAACTCACCGTGCTCTTCTGCGACATAGTGGGGTCAACGGTGCTGTCCCAACTGCTCGACCCCGAAGACCTGGGCGAGCTGATCGCCGCTTACCAGAAAGTTTGTGGGGACGCGATTATTGCCCACGACGGCTACATCGCCCAGTACCTCGGCGACGGCGTAGTAGCGTACTTCGGCTACCCACGGTCCCATGAGGATGAAGCACAGCGTGCCGTCCGCTGCGGGCTCGACATCCTCGAAGGCATCAAGGCATTGCGCGACAGTGGGAGGCTGCCGCCCGGGTCCGCCTTCCATGTCCGGCTCGGCGCACACACGGGACGCGTTGTCATCGCATCGGTAGGTTCGGCGGGTCGGAAGGACAGGCTTGCCCTGGGCGACACGCCGAACATCGCGGCTCGCATACAGTCGAAGGCAGAACCGGGAACGTTCCTCGTCAGCGAGGCCACCTGGAAGATCGTCGAAGGTTACTTCACCGGCAAGTGCCTGGGTGGGTGGCGGCTCAGGGGCGTGTCTGCGCCGATGCGGCTATGGCTCGTCAGAGGTGAGAACCCTTCGAGAGAACGCGTCGAGGTGGTCAGCCTGCTGACCACGTTCGTCGGCCGCGAACGAGAGCGGTCGGTTCTCGAGCAAGCGTGGGAGGACAGCCGGGCCGGGCATAGCCGTTTTGTCCTGCTGCGGGGCGATCCAGGGATGGGCAAATCGCGCCTGGCCCGGCAGTTCTGCGAGGAGGTGCAATTTCAGGCATGTGATCTGGTGACCATGCGTTCCACGCCGTATGACAGCAACAGCCCTTTTCACCCAGCGATCGAGCTGATCGAGCTCAAATTCGGCCTGGCGAGCCTGGAAAACCCGGCTGACCGTTTGGACCGGGTCGAACAAGGACTCGCCGGCCTCGGGCTCGCCGAAGTCGAGACGATTGTGTTACTCGCTTCCCTGTTATCAATACCCCTAGGCAACAGGTACTCCCCGCTCGAGCTATCCCCAGCACGCCGACGTACCCGCACCCTGCAGCTGCTCGTCGAGCTCATCTCCGCATTTGCTCGGCCGGGACCGGTGCTACTGCTTGTTGATGACCTGCACTGGACAGATACCTCTACCCTCGAATTCCTCGAGTTGCTGTTAAGAACCGCTGCTGACGTACCGCTGTTAGGCATCCTCACGGCCCGGTATGAGTTCGCAGGCTGGGATACCTTACCCGCACTCACCACGCTGGACCTGTCCAGCCTGCAGCGCGCCGAGGTGGAGGCGATGGTGCGCAGCGTGGCGTTGGGCAAGGCACTGCCGAACGAAGTAGTCCAACAGATTCTGATTCGCTCCGAAGGAGTGCCGCTGTTCGTTGAGGAGCTCACCCGGTCGATCCTGGACTCAGGAATGCTGAGCGAGAAAGCGGTGTCGTGGGAGGCGGTGGGGCCCGTCGCCATCGAGATCCCCGCCTCGATGGATGCCTCGTTGAGCTCACGCATAGACCGACTCGGCGCGTCCAGAGCCACGACACAGCTGGCTGCGACAATCGGCCGGGAGTTCAGCTTCCAGCTATTGCGAGAGGTGAGCGATCGCGACGAGGCAACCATTCGCCAGGATCTCGAACGCCTGGTGCACGCCGGTCTCGCATGGTCGGCCGGCGACGAAGCGGGCACTTTCATCTTCAAACACGCACTGATTCGCGACGCCGCGTACAACTCGTTACTGCGCTCGACACGGCAGCGCTATCACAGCCGCATCGCCGCTGCCCTCCGGGAGCGCTTTGCCACCTTGGCATCGACACGTCCCGATCTGGTCGCCGGCCACCTGACCGCCGCCGGTGAGGACGAGGATGCCGTCGCCTTCTGGGAGGCCGCCGGTCAGCAGGCGCTAACGAGAACTGCTGCCCATGAGGCAGCCAAACACTTTCAGCAAGCAATCGACTGCCTGGGCCGATTGCCCGCCACGCACCAGCGACAGGAGCGCGAGCTTGCGCTTCAGATCCTGCTCGCCCCGCTGCTCATGGCCGTATATGGCTGGGGCGCGGTAGAGGTTGAACGGACCTGTGCCCGGGCGCTCAGGCTGGCGCAAGAACTGGGACGCCAAGACCTCAGTTTCGCGCCGCGATGGGGACTGTGGACGAATCGCTTTCTGCGTGGGGAGTTGGACTCCGCCCTGGAGGCTGCTGAGTCGGTCTTCCAGATGGCGCGCACCTCTGGTGTCAGGATGCTGGAGATGCTCGGACAGCACGCCCTTGCCTACACCCTTGTCTACCGCGGCGAGTTCTCTCGAAGCCTCGACGAAGCCGACGCGGGCTTGGCTCTGTTTGATTGGGAACAGGAAAAAGAGCTCGCGACCAGCTTCGGTCTCTCCTCCCAGGTCGCCTTGCTCGCGTCGAAGGCGCACTGCCTCTGGATGCTCGGCCGCGTGGTGGAGGCGGATGAACATTACGACCGCATGCTCCAGGTAGGGCGCGAGCTGGAACACCCGCCGAGCCTGGCGAGCGCGCTCGCCTTCACCCTCCATAGCGCTTTCCGATACTCGTATACGGGCGAGTTGGACCGTCTCGCCGGTATCACAGACGAGCTGATGGCGCTCGTTAAAGAAGTGGATTTCTTTTTTTGGTACGTCGTCACCTACACCTATCAAGGCCTCATCGCAGAGGCTGTGGGTGACACGGAGCGGGCCCGGATTCAGATGCTCGAGGGTCTGGAGCTTTTTGCACAGACGGGTTCCCGGCTGAGTTTGGTGATGATGAACGTGCTGTGCGCCGAGGCTTTCTACCGCCTAGGAGACGACGACGAGGCGTTCCGGCGGCTCGCGACGGCCGAAACGGAGATGGCACGTCGGGAAGGCTTGCTGGCTCCCGACATCTGGCGAGTGCGGGGCCGGCTTCTGGCCCGTCAGGGTGAACGCTCGCTGGCCGAGGCGGCGTATCACCAGGCAATCCAGCGAGCTCGGACGCAGCGCGCACTCTCGCTTGAGCTGCGCGCCGGGTTGGATTTCTACGAGTTGTGCACCCAAGACGGACGCGCCGGAGAAGGTCGCACCCTGCTGGAAGGGGTGCTGTCCCGCTTCACACAAGGTTTCGATCGACCCGAGCTCGCTCGCGCCCGCGCCATCCTCCGCGCCCCACTCTGACTCAAGCCACCTTCGACAGAAGCGAGACCCGATGCCAGACGATTCCCGCCTTCCCTGGACCGATGAGCAGTGGGCCACCATGCAGCGCATCGTCCAAGACAGCGCCCGCAAAGCACGGGTCGCCAGCTCGTTCTTGCCGCTGATCGGCCCGCTGCCGCCCGGGCAGGCCAGCGTGCCCGCGCTTCGGTTGGACCAGCCGGACCTTCCCCAGCGGCTGCCCGGCGAGGCCCGGATGCGGCTCGAGATCGACGACGGGGAGACGCTCAAGCTCACGACAATCGCCTGCGAGGTGTACTTGCGGACCCAACAGGCCGAAGATCCCGATCTGGCGTCAGCGAAGCAGATGCTGGGCCGGGCCGCCGACATCATCGGAAGGCTAGAGGACGCCATCGTGTTCAACGGCCTCACGGAACAAGACGAGCCCCCGAAGATAGATGACGAGCTCGCGGTGAAGCCGGAGGTCTACACGGTCCGGGGACCGCGTCAAGCGGGTTTGCTCGATACCGGGGACCTGGAGTGTACGGAGCCGGTGGAGCATCTAGCGGAGGGCGGCGGGCACCTGGTCAATGCGGTAGCGAGCGCTATCCACAGGCTGGAGAGCCTCGGACACTACGGGCCCTTCGCCTGCGTGCTGGGCCACACGCTCTACAAGGCAGCCAACACGCCTAATGAAGGCTCGCTGGTCCTGCCCAGTGACCGCATCGTCCCCTTCCTCGATGGCGGACCGCTGCGCCGATCGAGCGTGGTGCCACCGGACCGAGGGGTGATCATCGCGCTGGCGGGCTCGCCCATCGACCTGGTCGTGGCCTGCGACGTGCATTTGAAATACATCCAGCTCTCGCTGGAACCGCGCTACGTCCTACGCGTCTCCGAGCGCTTCGTGCTTCGCATGAAGCAGCCCACGGCACGCTGCCTGTTACACAAAGAAGGCTAGCCGTGACACGGAGCGCGTTCCCCTTCGGGGAAGTTTCCTCGCTACTCGAGAGAGACAATCTGCCCTTACCCAGTGGCGTGCTCCCGGCTGGGACCGTGCCGATCGTCGCCGTTGGCGCAGCGCCCCAGCATCCGAGCAACACCATCCTCGTCCAGACGCGACGTAACGGCGGGCCAGCGACCTTTCTCCGGGCGATGCCAGTAGACACCCTGTCATCACAGGAAGGGCAGCAGTGGTACCAAGCGGCCCTACCGGCCCTGGACGCGGGGCACTGCGTCGACTACCGGATTGAGCTGGTCCGGGCGGGACAGCGTCTTGCCACCCTGCCCGCTGACGGCTCCTGGTTAACGGTAACCGGGCAACCGCGGCCGGTTGCTGTCTCGGATGAGCAGATCCCGGCCCATTCGGCCGAAGTACCATTTTCGGCGCCCACCCCCCTTTGGGCCTTCGACTTGACCTTCTTCGCCACCCTCACCGCGAGGCTTCGGCCTGAGGTCATCGGCCACACTCCCGAGGGATACCGGATCAACTTTTTCATCGAGAGCGGTCGTGTCGCCGGGCCGAGCATCGACGCCGTACTCCGGCCCGAAGGGGGCGACTGGATGTGCATCCGCCCCGATGGCATCGGCATGGTGGACATCCGGGTCACCTACGAGACGGCCGACGGAGCGCTCATCTCCGACCGGGCTGGCGGAATCTTCGACCTTGGGCCGGACGGGTATGGGAAAGTCACGGCCGGTCAGTTCACCGGAACACACCCCTTTTATGCCACGCCAACGTTTGTCACAGCGCACCCCGGCTGGATGTGGCTCAACCGCTGCCAGGGCTTCGGGATCGGCCGGGTCGTGATGGAGGATCTGCGGGTCGAATGCGATATCTACCTTCCGCAGGTGCTGGAGCGCTGCAGCGATGGCTAAGGTCGTCGTGCTGGGGGGCGGCATGGCCGGCATGACGGCCGCTCACGAATTGGCTGAGCGGGGATTTCAGGTCGTGGTGCTCGAACGGCGCGACGCCCCGGGCGGAAAGGCGCGCAGCATCGAGGTTCCTCCCGGAGGGATGGGCGAGCGAGCACCAGGAACGATCCCTGACGTTCCAGCTGGAGTTCCTATCCCCTGGGTTCCGGGCGAGCACGGCTTTCGATTTTTCCCCGGCTTCTACAAGCACGTCATCGATTCGATGCGGCGCACGCCGACCGGGGAGGGACGCTCGGTCGCGAATGCGCTGGTCAATACGACTCGGCTCGGCATCACCCAATACATGCAGCCGACCTTCGAGCTTCCTGCCCGGTTTCCACGCACACCGACCGACGCGCTGACCATTCTGCAGGACATACTGCTTGCCTTCACCCCAGTGACTGGACTGGAACCCGACGACCTGGCTGTGTTCGGAGCCCGCCTCTGGCAAATCCTCACGTCCTGCCCGGAGCGGCGGCTCGCCGAGTACGAGAAGATTTCGTGGTGGGAGTTCACCGCCGCTGAGCCACGTTCGAAGGCCTATCAGAAGTTCCTCGCTACAGGTATCACCCGATCCCTTGTCGCTGCCAAGGCCAGGATGGCGAGCACCCGGACGATCGGCGACATCTTCATCCAGCTGATGTTGACCATTCTTGATCCGGGAGCCGTAGCCGGCACGACCGATCGAGTATTGGATGGGCCGACCAGCATCGTGTGGATCGATCCGTGGAGACGGTGGCTTCATTCCCTGGGGGTCGACTACCGCACGTGCGTCGAAGTGAAGCAAATCTGCTGTGACCGCGGCCGGATCACCGGCGTCGTGGCCGAGCAAAACGGCCGACCGGAGTTGATTCAAGGCGACTATTACCTGTGCGCTGTCCCCTTGGAGCGTGCCGCTCCCCTCATCACGCCGGAAATCCTCGCCGCGGATCCGTCCCTCGAGTCGCTGGAAACCCTCCTACCTAACGTCGAATGGATGAACGGCGTCCAGTTTTACTTGCGCCGAGATGTCCCTATGCTGCACGGGCACATGATCCACATTGATTCGGAGTGGGCGCTTACGAGCATCTCACAGGCTCAGTTCTGGCGCCCAGAAATGATCGATCGGTACGCCAATCTGGAATTCAATGGCATCATTTCGACCGATGTGTCGGACTGGGATATGCCCGGCCTCAACGGGCGCCCTGCCCAAGACTGCTCGCCCGACGAAGTCGCGGCTGAGACATGGGAGCAGCTCAAGCGCTCGGTGAACAGCGGCGGTGCCAAGGTACTCGACGACGACAACCTGTGCGGATGGTTCCTCGATCCCGACATTGTGGCACAGCCCACCCACTCTGGGCAGCTGACGAACCTTGAGCCGCTGTTGGTCAATTATGTGGACACCTGGCGTTCGCGTCCCGAAGCGGTCACGGCCATCCCCAACTTCTTCCTCGCCGCAGATTACGTACGGACGCACACCGATCTCGCCACGATGGAAGCCGCAAACGAAGCGGCGCGTCGAGCGGTTAACGGGATCCTTGACGCCGATGGCTTCTCAGGTTCTCGATGCGATGTCTGGCCCTTGGAAGAGCCGGCGGTCCTCGAGCCTTTTCGGTCTTACGACGCTGCACGCTTCCGTCTCGGGCTCAGCTGGGACACGACGCTCGTGGATTTCGCGGTGACCGGCTTGTCCGCCGCGGGGCCAAGGCTCAACGGGGTAGCCCAACTGATGGCTCAAGCCGAACCCGTCACTCCCTACGTGTCGGCGTTGAAAACCGGTCTCGCTGATGTGGAGCAATCGCTGCAGGTGCTCCGGGCGGACGAAGCGCTCACCGACGCCACGGAGACCGTCTTGAGGCGCCAGTCGTTGCTCCCCACGGGTCTTCCGGTGGCGCCCGGCTCGGATACGCTCACCGGACCAATGGGCTTCCTGGAACGTCTGAGCTGGTACCGGGACCAGGCCTTGACGACTGTGAGAGAAACGCTGCCATGGAAGGAGCCCAGCAAATACCTGTATGACCTTGTGCGGGACTTCACCGCCAAGCCGGGCAAGGGGCTGCGTCCGGCTCTCTGCCTGGCGACATGCCGGGCTTACGGCGGCAGTACGCAGGCGGCGCTGCCCTCGGCGGCGGGCTTAGAGCTGCTGCACAACGCGTTCCTTGTGCATGACGATATCGAGGACGGCAGCCTGTCACGCCGCGGTCAGACCACAATGCATCAACGTGTCGGGATTCCCTTGGCCGTGAATACCGGCGACGCCATGAATGCCCTGTCGATGCGCCTATTCAGGCGCAACCTAGGTCACCTAGATCCAGATGTGGCACTGCGGATCGTGGAAGAGGTTGACCACTTGCTCATGGAGTCACTCGAGGGTCAGGCGATGGAACTGGGCTGGATGCGCGACAGTCAATGGGATGTAAGTACCGCCGATTATCTCCGCATGGTGCTCAAGAAGACTGCCTGGTACAGCTTTATTCACCCGATGCGCATCGGTGCGCTCGTCGCAGGCGCCGACGACGATCTCAACCGGTTCAATCGATTCGGCTTTCTGCTCGGCGCCGCCTTCCAGATCCAAGACGATATCCTCAACCTTGTCGGCAACCAGTCACGCTACGGCAAGGAGATCGCTGGCGACCTCTGCGAAGGGAAACGGACATTAGTGCTCTCTCATGCTTTCAGCCATGCCGCGCCTTCAGAACGAGCCTGGTTGCAGAATGTTTTCTCACGCCCTAACGGAAGACGCTTGCAGCGCGAGCTTGTCGACATCTACGATCTGCTCGGGCGAAGCGGAAGCATCGAATGGGCCCGGCATGCGGCTTCAGCATTGACAGACGCGGCACAAAAAGAGCTCCCCGTGGCATTTGCGGGAGCCGACGATGGTCTCGATCTGGATTTTATACAAGCACTTGTGAACTACCTAGTCGAACGTGACGCCTGAAAGAGCTCGAGAGCATTTGAAGTTGCCAACGCACCGAGCGTTACCAAGTCAGATCCCGCTCCTTTTCCGCAAGCCATCGAGGTCGCCGAGCACAATAGTGCGCCACTACGGAAAATGGTGACCCAACACCACCGCACCGGTGTCCTCGCGGTCACACCGCTGCTGTACTCCTCAGCACAGCAGGGAACATGGACGGGGTGTTAGCCTGCTCCGCTGCTCCCAAATCGCGGGGTCTTCAGCTCCGACCTTGGCATCTCGGCCTGCACCACTGTTCATCGATCCGTCTTCCTCATCGGTGCACCACTGGCGGTGACACCCGAGCGGCCCCAGCGGCGACCTATCAGGTCGGGACAGCTGGACACGCTCGCGAGGCTTACCGGCCACATCTTCAGCGGACGGCGCCAGGCCGTGCAGATGTACAGTGCACCTGTTACGTGCATATGCCCGTGCACCAACCGTCGGGCAGGCCTGTAACATCTCGCTCGCCTCGATTTCATCCCCGACAATCGAGGATTACGTCGGCACCCGGCCCGATCGGTGCTTCCTGCGGAGGTCCGCGCCAGCGAGCCGGGTGCCGACTACTTCGCATTTTGGCTGGTGGCCAAGAGAGGTCAGCCGCCGCGCAAGGCTGCACCCCGCCGGCGATGATCGCTGATGGCCGCCGCACAAGTAACGCCCGATCTCCTTCGCGGGCAGCGCCAGCAGCCCGTCAACTGGCACTCCGCGCTGATATGGGATCACCGCAGGGACCGAGGGCTGTGCCACTCGCTCCGGTCAGGTCACGGCGGCGTGGTTAGTGTCGACCCCGGTTTGCAGCAATGCCTGGTGCTCCACATACCGGTAGCCTCACAGGTATGTCACGGATCAGCACTTCGTTGACACACACTTCCTCGCCGTTGCCTAATACGTCAGGGGCATCGCTGTATGCCCTCGAACAGGCGGAGGGCGCCGTCAACTCGGTGGCCATTACTAGCTCGTTGATTGATACGAGCACTATTTACCTTAGCCGCACCGAACCTACTGTCACGTTTTCAAGTCCGTCGTACACCGCCGGAGGTGACTGATGCGACGTTTAACGTCCCCGGCTCTTCCTGGGATCATGCTTGTCATCGTAATAATCTGGGCCTTGATTGCGGTCATCTTCTTGACCGGCATCCTGGCTACCGCCAACCGGATCGAGAGTCGTGTCAACGTCATCAACAGTGCATTGACGCCGACCGCTCACAAGCTCACCGTTCTCCCGATCCTCAACAATGTCGCTAGCAACGCGAATCAAATTCGTGACACTGCCACAAACCTCAGTCCGACCATTGGTCGCATTGGCGCTTCGGCGGCAAGTATCGACGAAAGTTTGAAGTCCGTTAATAACACTGTGCCGTCGATCAACAAGTCTGCAAAAGAAATTAATTCGTCGGTATCAAAAATTCACAACAACGTGACCTCGATCGCTTCTACGTTGGGAGGCCAATGAGCTGGCCAAAAGCGATACCACAGACATCTGGTGAGGCAGTCGGTTAGGCTAAGCGCCTTGCTCTGCTGACCAGGCGCTTGCAAGTCATCAAGCAGAGACGACCGACCGAACAGCCTCCTCCACCGGCGTGTCACCACTGACAAGTTCCAGGGTCAACCGGCTTGCCGGGATATCCAGGAGGGCCAGAAGGACCGCGGCGACGTCATCACGCGGCACCATCCCCCGGCCGGTATGCATGCCAAGCTCGACGAAGCCGGTACCCGGCTCATCTGTCAGCCGCCCAGGCCGCACAATCACCCAGTCCAGACCGGCACGCGAGGCGAGATCTGCGTCGGCAGCCCCCTTCGCGCGCAAATAGGCGGCAAACACCGGATCCGTACCCGGTGGAGGCTCCTGGTTTGCGCCCATCGCTGAGATCATGAGGTACCGGCGCACCCCCGCCCGTTCAGCAGCGTCGGCACACAAGACGGCCGCGCCGCGGTCCACCGTGTCCTTGCGCGGCGCCCCGCTGCCTGGCCCGGCGCCGGCCGCAAACACCACCGCGTCCGCGCCGTCCAGATGCGTGGCGACCTCAGTCACCGATGCCGACTCCAAGTCGCATACGATTGGATCCGCGCCGGCAGCGCACAAATCATCCACTTGCGCCGGATTACGGATGATGCCAACTGCAGTGTCACCGCGAGCCGCAAGCAGTTTCTCCAAGCGCATGGCGATCTGCCCATGTCCCCCAGCAATAACCACCCGCATAAGATCACCATACACCGGTTGCTCCTCACGGCGGGACCTGACACCAAGCTAGCAGCCAAAAAGCGCGCTAATGCCCGAGTGTCTGCTTACGCCGGTCCATCAACCGCCAGATCATCGGCGTAAAGATGAGTTGCATGGCGAGATCCATCTTGCCGCCAGGGCAAACAATGGTGTTCGCTCGGGACATGAACGAGTCATGCAACATCGAGATGAGATACGAAAAGTCAATGCCACGCGGATCAGCGAATCGGATGACAAGCATCGACTCGTCCAGCGTTGGAATGGTTCGGGCAATGAATGGGTTCGACGTATCGACGATCGGCACGCGCTGAAAGTTGACATGCGTTCGAGAAAACTGCGGGCAGATGTAGTTCACATAATCAGGCATGCGGCGCAAAATCGTGTCGGTCACCGCCTCGGTGGAGTAGCCGCGCATCGCCTTGTCACGATGCAGCTTCTGGATCCACTCCAGGTTGATTACCGGCACGACACCGATCAACAGGTCCACGTGCTGGGCTACGTCAACCTTCTCGGTCGCCACCGCTCCATGCAGCCCCTCATAGAACAGCAGATCCGTCTCAGCAGGCAGACCTTGCCATGGTGTGAAAGTGCCAGGAGGTTGCCCGTAGGGCTGAGCCTCCTCATCATCATGCAAGTACTTGCGCACCCGGCCTTGACCGTTTTCGCCATACTGGCGGAACAGTTCCTCCAATTCTTCGAACAGATTCGCCTCCGGGCCGAAGTGGCTAAACGTGTGGTCACCACGCTCCAACGCCTCAGCCATCTGCGCCTTCATCTCGGCACGGTCGTACCGGTGGAAACTGTCGCCCTCGACGAACGCCGCATTCACATGCTCACGCCGAAAGATCTGCTCAAAAGTACGCATCACCAATGTCGTCCCGGCGCCCGAAGAACCGGTGATGGCGACGATCGGATGCCTGGCTGACATGTCGCTTCCCCTTCCGCTCAACCGTTGGTGCGAAACAGGCCACGCGTGCCATAGAGCGGCGCAACGTCAGTGACCACGTTATAGTCACGATGATATTGCTCAATAAGCTCGACTTCCTCGCGGGCGCCGAAGATGAATGCGATGCGCTGATGCACGTCTTCAGGCGAGATGTCGAGAACTCGTCCCCGTCCAGTGCTGGCAAAACCACCTGCCTGCTCGATAATAAAGGCCACCGGATTGGCTTCATAAAGCAAGCGCAGCCGGCCCTGCTTTTCGGAGTCTTTTGAGTCCCGCGGGTAGAGAAATACGCCGCCGCGGGTAAGAATGCGATGCGTCTCCGCAACGAGCGACGCCACCCAGCGCATGGTGAAGTCTTTTCCGCGCGGACCTGTACTTCCGGCAAGGCATTCGTCAACATAGCGTGCCACTGCCGGTTCCCAGAATCGACTATTCGAGGCGTTGATCGCGAACTCCTGCGCGGAGGGCGGAATCTGGATTGCAGGATGGGTCAAGATGAATTCGCCAAGCTGCGGCTCAAGCGTGAACCCGTGCACACCGGTACCAACCGTCAAGACAATCATCGTCGAAGGTCCGTAGATTGCGTATCCAGCACACACCTGCTGGGACCCCGGTTGCAGGAAATCTTCCGCGGGGGCATGCGCACCCGGGTTTGGAGCACGCAAAATCGAGAAGATGCTACCGACCGAAAGATTCACATCAATATTTGACGAACCGTCAAGCGGGTCAAACGCCAGCAGGTATTTCCCTCGGGGGTAATGCTCTGGAATGAGGTACGGCTCTGCCAACTCCTTGGACACCATACCGCAGACGAGGCCGCCCCATTCATTGGCTCGCAGGAACAGATCGTTTGCGATCGAGTCGAGGCTCTGCCGGCTTTCTCCCTGGACGGTGGTCGGCGCAGCGGGCCCGAGCAGGCCGTAGGCCACCCGCTTGGCGATCGCCTTGCACGCCAACGCGACGTCGAGGATGAGGGAGTTCAACTCCCCGCTTGCGCTCGGGTAGCGACGCCGGTCCTCGATCAAGAACTGGGTGAGTGTCGTGTGGTCGGTAAGCATGGCGTCCTCAGATTCCCGTGTCCTCAGACTAGAGTCAGCTGTGGGTAGCCGTGAGACTAGAGTCAGCTGCGGGTAGCCGTGCCGTTGGGATGGACCGCCTGCGCTGTCACCGCCCATCGTGCGGTGGCTACGATATCGTGTCGGGCCCGTACCGGTCACGTCATTGCGCTCAGGCAGCCATTCAGCTTTCGACAACATCAACTCAATTCGGGCGTACACTGGGCAATCCGCCTGCCGTGGCGGTGATGCCTGCGTACACCGGCAGCAAATTCCAGATCTTACCCATTTGCCTTGAAGGTATATACACTTCTCCTTGACTATCGGCACCGAACCGCCGAAATCCCATAACCGCCCGTTGACCCCATTATTACCCCGCCGGCCAAACAAGTGGACTGGTTGCCCGCGGCACATCCGCTTGAGGTGCAGAACAAGCAACGTTCACGAGAGCAGCAACCGGAATCGCCGCCGTAGCCAGATGATGCCGTGACTGTCGAGCTGTAAGTTGCTTACCGCCCGATGCAGTCATTCACCGCCGTGCTTGTCCTCGATGGGTACCTCCATGGCGCGGATTGCCGCGAAGAGCTGGTCCGCATTCCATCCCGGCTCGATGTCGTCAATTAACCCGGCCGCTTGTCCTAAAGTGAGGTCAGCCACTCGGGCACCGTCATCAATCCGAATATAGTAGCTAATAAAAGTAGGACGGCCGGCGCCGGCCGGAACCGACTTGGGACTCACCTCTTCTGTCTTGACCGTGACTGTGGCTCCCTGGCAGCCGCTGGTGTTGAGGCGCTCCCCGACCGCGGCGGCGACCCTGCGGGCCTCGTCTACGAGCATTAGCCTGTCTCCTTCGCAGATCGTTTTGCGCACAACCGTAGACCCTCACCATCTGGCCGGTTGCTGGCCACTCGAAAGCCGCCGAACCGGGTGGACGCCATGTGACCTGCGACGCGGGCCCCCTGCCGATCAGGATGTGGCGGGAAGCAGCAGCCGACCGTTTAACCGGCGTGGTTAGCCGGTGAGTTCCAGGACAGTCAGCGTCCCGCTGCTGAGGTTACTGATATAAGCCTGCCGACCGTTGGGCAGTACTGCGACGCTGGTCGGACTGGTTCCGGTGGGGATGGTTGCGGTCACGTCATCGGTCCGGGCATCGATCACCGACACGTTGTTGCTGCCCTCGTTGACAACATAGGCGAAGCGACCATCCGGCGCCCAGATGATGTCCTGCGGGTTGTCCCCCACCCGGATGGTTGCGGTGACCTGATCGGTCGAGGTGTCGATCACTGAGACGGTACCGGCGTCGTAGTTGACGTTTGCGGCTACCGGGAGGGTGGGATGTACAGCGATGCTATGTGGGCTAGTCCCGACCGGAACGGTTCCGATCACCGTGAGGCTGGGGACATCAATGACCGAAACGACGTTGGATTCATGATTGGCGGTGTAGGCACGTCGGCCATCCGGGGAGAAAGCGACCCAATGCGGGTTGGGTGCGACCTTGATCTGCGCGATGACCTGACTGGTCTCGGTGTCTATCACCGAGACCGCCGCGATATCATGATTCGGTACGAAAAGTCGCTTTCCATCGGGCGTGACCGCTGGTAAGAATGGGCGTGCGGGCTGTGGGATCGTGGCAACTACCGTATTCGATGCGGTGTCGATCACGTCGATGGTATGGATCGTTTGCTGATCGTTGTAAATGGTGACGTAAAGCTTGCTGCCATCGGGTGCAAACGCCAGAAACTGCGGTGGGCCAGCTGGGATCGGTATCGTCGCGGTGACCTGGTTGATCGCCGTGTCGACGACGGTGACGAGCTGGGCATCCCGGTTGGTGACGTAGGCATGCCGGCCATTCGGAGACACCGCGACAAACCCGGGCGTTTTGCCGACCCGGATGGGCGTGCCCAGCGCCGGTATCGCAACTTCCGGGCCAATGGCGGGTGCGGGCGGGGCGGGTTGTGCCGATCGCCCAGATTGCGGCGGCGTCCAGTCATGGGGCATACCGGCTGCCAGCCCAATCGCCACGATCGCGATCACAACCACCGACGCGACCACAAGCCATCCCCGGCGGCCAAGACCGGGCACGGCACGTGTTCTCCCCGGCGGCCTGGGTAAAGCTGGGTCAGCAACGGCGGGGAAACGCTCAGCCCTGTCAGCCGGGACTTGCGTACCGGACTGAGCCAGCGGTGCATCCGATCCGGTCTCACCGCGGTGCGGTACGGGGATCCGACCGGAGGGTGTGGACTGTTCGGTGCGGGCTTGCGCCAGGGCAGGCGTCCTGGCAGGAGCCGTGCCGGAACCGCTGCGCGGGCCTCCCATCGAGGTGATCGTCGGTTCTTGGTGCGCAACGCGCTGCGCCGGGATCGAGCCGGCCAGATCGTTTGCCTGCGCCACCGCTTCTGCGGTGGCCGCGCTTTTCGCTGGACCGGTGGACGCCGCTACCTCATCGGCCAGTGCTGCGGCGCCGAGCGCCACGGCGTATTTCGGGTGGGTGTCGACGACGGTGGGGCGTCCCAGTTCCGCGGAGACCATCCGGGCGACGAGCGGGATCCGCGACGAGCCACCCACCAGCAGTACTGCGCTGAGCTGAGCCGGCTCGACCTGCGCTGAGGCCAGCG
>JAJPIR010000212.1 GCA_021324675.1 Actinomycetota bacterium | reverse complement strand
GCAATCAGCCGCAACCTTCCTAAATGGCCCTCGTGGTAGTAACCGACCCGCCCCACCAGCGAGGGTGGTGGAAGTAGCCCGAGGGTCTGGTAGTTGCGGATGTTGCGGGTGGTGGTCTGTGCAAGACGGGCCAGCTCGTCGACCGTCATTCCTTCGGACTGTTCCACCACGGGTCGAGCATAAGGCGACTATGTCACGTGCACAAGTTACATGACTTCATGTAACTATGTTCGGTGTAGTGCCTGGCCGGCGACTTGAGCACCGGCGCGGGAGTGGGCTTGGCCACAGACAGCGCGCCGCCAAGCTTGTTGCCTGGCGGCGCGCTGGTGATCGGATCAGCTTCCGTAGACGGCCCTCCAGTTGTCGACGTGCATCCGCATCAACTGTCCTCGTTCGACGTATTCGGCGACGTTGTCAGTCGGCGGAGTGTGTACTTGGGCGTCGAAGAGGAAGGTGCTGTCGGGCTTGAGGGACTCGAGGATGTCGATGATGTTGACGAGGTTGGACAGGCTCAGCAACGACACGAATTCGTCGCGGAAGGTGCTGCTCACGTCGAGGATGCCGCTGGATTCCTCGTCTTGGGTGATGAAGTTCGGCGCGCCCGGCGTGAAGAGCGCTGGATCGAATGTGGCCAGGGTGGCCAGCTTACCGTCACTGATGCGGTAGGCGAAGATCCGGGAGACGTGTGGGTTGTTGCCGGGGTCTTCTTGGATCAGAAGGTTGCCCTTGTTGTCGATGTCCACGTTGTCCGGGCTGACCAGGCCCTCGCTGCCGTCGAGCAGCAGGGTCAACGTACCGCCGCCAGCCGGGTTCTCGATGTTGTCCCACCGGAGCCGCCAGAGCCCGCCGCCGGGACCGTTACCACCCGCGGTGGTCACGAAGTAGAAGTCATTGGGTCGCTGGGGATCGAAAGCGCCATCCTCAATCCGGTTGAGGCTTAGCCCTTCTGCCTTGGCTTGGGCGTTCTGGTCCGCCCCTGACTGGTCCCAATCAATCTCGGCCAGGTTGAAACGAGCCGGCGTGCCCTTGCCGAACGTGGTCCGGAACTGAGCGTCGGTCGAGACGGTCTCATTGAGCAGGTCGATGACCGTGTTGCGCCCATTCGTCAAACCGGCCTGGTCAACCGGATTGCCGGTGCGCTGCTTGGTGCCCACATAGGCCCGCAGCTGGCCATCGCCACCGTCTTCGTCGCCCATCACCAGGGTGGTGTCGCTGCGGTTGCGGGCGGCCAGGGTGTTCTCCCAGGAGAACAGCCCGAGCCGGGGTAGTTCGGTTGCCTGGCCGTCGGTGGTCACCGCAAAGTTGCGGCCCTCGTCACCGGTCTCCTCGTTGGCGAAGTACAGCTGGCCACGGTATCCATTGAAAGTAGCGGGGTTGAACAGCTGACCGGGGCCGGTCAGGGAGCCGGAGCAGAACCGGCCGAAACGGGGGTCGTAGGCGGGGAACACATCGCCGTCGGGCTGGGTTCCGGCGGCGTTCGGCGTTGAGCTGTACGAGCTGGTCAGGTAATTCCAGTACCGCATGCCGGGGTCGATGAAATCTTGCCCGGCCACTACCGCGTCGGTGTTCGGGTCGATCTGCCACTCGGAGACGAAAGCGCCCTGCTGGCCGTGGCGGCGCACGATACCCCGATCTGCCGGCAGTTCGTGGTTCATGTTGACGGTTACCGTGTTGCCCGTGCGGCGGGCGCCCAGACCATCCGGGATGCCGACCATCTCGTAGCCGTTGCTTGCGCTGCCAGGGTCGTCGACGGTCAGCAAAGAGGTGATCGTCACACCGGGGGCGGTGGGCAACACGTACGGAGGCGTCGGGGTGTTCGGGCCGGTTGCCGTGGGCGGCAGTGCTGCCCCAGCGGGCATCGCGGTGACGATCGTGGCCACCGCGGCAGTACCCACTAGGGTGGACCATCGGTGTCGGGCTTTGGGCATGATTTCCCTCTCTATGGTGCCCTCGACGAATCAATGTGACTGTCGGGAGCCAAACTCGCTGCAGCAAGGAGGGCATTTCCTGGTGGTGAAGCAGGGACAGCGTGGTGTTGAAGGATGAATGGCGGTAGCCGCGCTGGACAGGTATCCGTGTCCCTCTGGCCGCTATTTAAGTAGGTGTGCCGGGGCTGTGGTGAGGCCGCATGACAGGCGGCTGCGGCGGTCTTAAATGCCCGAAGTGCAGGCCATTGAACGCCAGGAGCACCGGTTGTTTTCGAACGTATCGTTCACTGTTCGCTGGTCGTGTTCTCTGGTGTGCATACCCTGCTGCTGTGATCGCGGGTGATGCCCTGGCAAAGGCGGTCGAGCCACCTGGAGGAGACCCACATGCCTACTCGACGTCATATTCTGACCGGACTCACCACGGCGGTCGTCGCCGTGCCACTGGCTGGACTCTTTGGCGGCAATGCAGTGGCTGCGCCTTCTGATAACGGCCGTGCGCGTGGGCGCAGCCCGATCGTGATCGGCCATCGCGGCGCTTCGGGTTACCGACCGGAGCACACGCTGGGTTCCTACGAGTTGGCGGCCCGCCTCGGCGCTGACTACCTGGAGCCCGACCTCGTCATCACCAAGGATGGCGTGGCGGTCTGCCGGCACGAACCCGAAATTGGTGGCACCACTGACGTGGGGCAGCATCCGGAATTCGCCGCACGCAAGGTGACCAAGCAGCTCGACGGTGCCGCCGTCACCGGGTGGTTCACCGAAGATTTCACGCTGGCGGAATTAAAGACGCTGCGGGCGGTAGAGCGGCTGCCACAGGTCCGCCAACACAACACCCTTTTCGACGGTCGATACGAGATCCCGACCTTTCAGGAGATGCTCGACCTCCGCAAGCGTCTGTCGAGCGAACTCGGCCGGGAAGTCGGCGTTTATCCCGAAACGAAGCATCCGACGTATTTCCAGAACCTGGGAATGCCACTCGAGCAACTCCTCGTTGACATTCTGCAGCGTAACGGGCTCAACAATCCAAACGCGCCAGTGTTCGTTCAGTCGTTCGAAGTGACCAACCTTCGCCAGCTGCGCACCCTTGGCTTGCGCACTGCGGCGGTACAGCTACTTTCCACCACTGGTTCCCCCTACGACACAGTCGCCGCAGGTCACGGTCCCACATACGCGGATCTGACCACTCCTGCTGGGCTGCGGGGGATTGCCGCCTACGCGCAGGGCATCGGGCCCGACAAGCTACAGGTCATCCCACGCGCCGCGGATGGCACGCTCGGGCATCCGACCGCGCTCGTCGCTGATGCCCATGCGGCCGGGCTGGCCGTGCATCCCTACACCTTCCGGGCCGAAAACACCTTCCTACCGGTCGACTACCAGCGCGGGACGGTGCCATCCGATTATGGTCGGGCAATTGACGAACAAGTCAGCTACCTACGGGCAGGGATCGACGGCCTGTTCACCGACCAGGCAGACATTGGTGTGCTGGCGCGCGCCGACTTCCTCGCGGCACCATCGGCCGGCGGCCGCTGACGAGTCTGATCTACGCACTACCCCGCATTATCGCGGTGGCCTCGGTGCATCTCCTTCGGTCCAGACCAGGTCGATGTCCAGGCGCGACAGCCGGGGCCCCGAGGGACCCCGGATCGCCATTCCCGAGATGACCGCTCCGATGTGCAAGTGCGCACCGGGGTCGTCGTCACGGTGCACGTGAGTGGCGATCAGCTTCGCCGTGAACGGGTATGGATGCCCAGCGGATCGACCCGGTAGTCGGACGTCTGGTGCAGTGTCGGACCCCACAGCGCCACGATTGTCCGCAGGGTCTGGTCCAGCCCGTCGCGTCCGGTGTGCTCGCCGGCAGGGAAACGCACGGTGATGTCCTCGGTGAAAATTGATGCCAACCATTCGAGGTCCGTGCGGTGCTGGTCGTACCCGTGAAAGAAGTTCTCGACGAGGTCGCGCACGTCCGCCAGCGACGGAGCCATGGTTGCCTGGTGGCCCCGGCTGTCCAACCCTGCGCGGCTCGCGACGAGCCCCCAACTCCCGATCCACCGAGGGGTGATACGCAACACCTCGCGGCCTAGCCCAGGCATGGGTGGATCGACATCGGCGAGCGCTTCGGCTACTCCGCGCACCTCGACGCCGCGCACGCGCCACGGATCGACCGATGCGAGATCGTCGACAACGAAGCTCACGGCGGGATTGCGCAGAACATTGCGGTACTTCCGGGACTTGCCCATGGCGTACCCGCCGATGATGATCCGCCCAGAGTCGGGCTCAAGGCGGAAGCCGACCGGGTTGTTCTGGGGGGCGCCCGCCGCATCGACCGTCGCCAGCCGGCCAAGCCGCTGTCCTTGCAGGTACTCCAGCTCCACATCGGTGAATGTCGGCATCATTCCCCCACGCTAAGACTTCAAGTTAGCTTTATGTCAACGGCCGCAGTTCGGTGGTGCCAGCTTGACTAGATCAGGCCCGGTGGGGAACTCCGTTCGTGGTGCTCAACACGAAGGGAGACGCACGATGTCACTGCCCATCCGGCGGAGCCGCTACACCCCTGGCCGGTGGGATCCATTTGGGGGGTTCCCCGGGTTCGATAACTTGTTTGATCAGATGAGCCAGATGCTGACCAGCGCCTTTCGCGACGTGCCGCGGATCAGCGTCAACTCCTGGTCCCCGCCGGTAGATATCCAGGAAAATGATGAGGAGTACGTGGTCGAGGCCGACCTACCCGGGGTGCGTCCCGAGGACGTCACGATCGACCTGCAGGGCAAGGAGCTGCGCATCCTCGGCGAGTACGGTACGGCCGAGCAAGCGGGTGACCAGGGTGATAGCGGGACGCAGCGGACCCGCCGCAGTGGTCGCTTTGATTACCGGATAACCATGCCCGGCGAGGTGCAGAGCGAATCGTGCACCGCCAACCTGGAGCACGGTGTGCTGCGGTTGCGCCTGCCCAAGGCGACCACCGGTACCCGCCAGCGCATTCCCGTACAAGCCGGCCCAGCGAAACAGCCTGATCAGAAATCTGAGGCCGCTGGGAAGGCCGGCAGCTAGCAGCCATCACCGCACGACGTACCGCTGCCGACCATGGGTAGCGGGGTTCTGACGCGCAAATCGCAAGGAATCGCAAGGAATCGCAAGGAATCACGAGGAGTCAAAGGAGCTGTTTAATGGCAACGACCGTCGCAGACGTCATGGCCCACTCTCCGGTCACTGTCCCTAGCGATGCCCCGATCACCGAGGCCGCCCGGCAGATGCGGGCCAACGACGTCGGAGACGTGCTGGTCCTGGACGGTGGCCGGTTCGCGGGCATTGTGACCGATCGAGACATCGTCATTCGCATCGTCGCCGAGAACAAGGACCTCAATACGCCGGTACGCGAAGCATACAGTGACCAGCACCTGATCACGGTGACTCCCGGTACACATCTCGACGAGGCGGTACAGCTGATGCGCAGGAAGGCAATCCGCCGAATACCTGTCGTTGAGGGCGACCGACCTGTCGGGGTCCTCAGCATCGGTGACCTCGCCATCGAACGCGACCAGACCTCAGCGTTGGCCGATATCAGCGCTGCGGACCCCAATCGGTAAGAGGTACCCAGGCACTGCGCCGGCGCGCGGGAGCGAAGAAGGTCTATGGATGAGCACGGCAAAGCTGGTGAGCCGGCACCGGGCCTGTCCCGCCGCCAGTTCGGTGCACGAGGAATGCTGGCTCTGGGTGGTGCCGCCGCAGGGTTGACGGTGACTGCGGCCTGCAGCTCTCCGGCGCCCACCCCGCAGCCAGGTAGCCCGGCCTCCCGCAAGTCGAGGCTGGGATTCGTGCTGTCGCACGAGCGGTACTCCACTACCCAGCTGGTGGAGTTCGCCGCGGCGGCCGAGCAGGCCGGTTCAGCCATGTATGGGCCAGTGACCACTTGCAGCCCTGGCAGCACAACAGCTACAGCTCTATGACCTGCCCAAGCAGCCACCGCCGATCTACGTCGCCGCGGGCGGCCCCAAAAGCGCCAGCCTTCCCGGGCAGTACGGCAACGGATGGGATCACCACCGGCAGCAGCGTCAATCCACGGCTGCGGGCCGCATTCGAAGACAGCGCCCGCGCCGCCGGCAAGGATCCCGCGCACATGCCGATCTTCCTGGAGTGCTGCGCCGGCTACGCCAACTATGGGCGCTCGCTGCCGTCCCTACCGTTGCCCGATCCAGGGTCGACATCGTGCGCGCCGCACCGCGGTGCTCAAGATGCTTGGCGACCCCATCGAAGGTGCCGTGCTGCGCCGCGCCGCCGCCGTCATCGTGCTCACGCCACAGGCTGCGGCACATCTTGCCGCCGACGGTGTCCCGCCGCGCGGGATCCACCTGGTGCCGTTCGGGTTCTTGAGCGGGGTTGGCACCTCCACCAGCGAATCCGTGCGTATGGGTAAGCACGAGGCAGGCCCTGCCGGTGCCGGTCAATCCCAGGCGCCGCGATCGAGGCCCCGCTTACCACCGTTGCACTGTCGATTCCCGATGCGCTGCTAGCGATGATCCGTGCCTAACACCATGGCAAGGGCCGCCGGGTGGAGCGGGGTTCACGCAGTGGGCAGGTGGTAAACGGCGTACGCGGCGCGGATCACGGGCTGAGCGACATTGCGCACCCGGACCCCACCTGGCGTACAACCCTGCTCGCAACCGAAGTGGGCATGGCCGTGCACCGCGAGGTCGGCACCCGTGCCGTTGCGCGCGCCATCGATGGCTTCTGCCAGCTGGTAAGCGCCCAGGAACGGGTAGATCTCCGGTGGTTCGCCGCGCAGCGTGTCTGCCACCGGCGAGTAGTGCGTCAGGGCCACCAGCACGTCTGCGTTTTCGACAGCGTGCAGTGCATCGGCGAGTGTCCCGGCCAGCAGCTCGGTGTGCTCGATGAACGCCTTCATCTCGCGCTCTCCGAACGCGGACCCGCACTTGCCCGCAAAGCCGCCACCGAACCCTTTGACGCCGGCGATGCCAAGCCGGCACCCGGCCACGTCGATCAACTCGCTGCGGCCTTCCAGGACGCCGATCCCGCGATCGCTGAGCAGCCTGGCGATCTCGTCCTGAGCATCGGAGTGATAGTCGTGATTGCCCAGGACCGCGTAGACGGGCAGGGCGAGATCGCTGAACTCGTCGGCAGCGACTTGCGCCTCGTCGAGGGTGCCGCGCTGAGTGAGGTCTCCGGCGAGGAGAAGCACGTCGGCATGCTCGTGGACGTTTTCGAGGGTGGGGCGCAACCGCCCCCTAGCGTCACGCCCTAGGTGCACGTCGCCCACGGCGGCGATGCGCAGGGTCACCGCAGCTCCTCCCATTCGTCGGGCTGACCGGTGGCGACCACCCGGACATCGTTGCGAACGGTCAGCCCGGGTGCGTTTTCGGCGACTACGGCAGTGAGCGCGTCTCGCCGCTGCGTGGTAGCGACCTGTCCGGACAGTTGCACGGTTCGGCCGTGGACGCGCACCCGCACGCCCTGCTCAGCGGTCCGTGGGTCTTCAGTCAATGCCCGGCGAAGCCGGGCCACGAGGTATTGCGGTGCATCGCTCTGTGGAACCTGGGCAGTCCTTGCCGACGTGCCTCTGGAGCGATTCGGGGTGGAGATACCAACGCGGTCGGCGAGCAGCAGGAACGCTTCGGCATAGGGGTGGTGTTGCGTACGGGCGCGCAACACCACCCAGTCAACCTGCTCCCGCAGCGCTCGGGCGGCCGGGAGGATCCAGCCGAAGTCGCAGTACTGCGGGCCCAGCGACAGCAGCTTGTCGGCCAGGATGTCGGTCGCGGGAGCCACCGGCGCTTGCACGGAGGCAACCGGAAGCTCCTCCGCGGCGGCAAGCGTGTCATCGGTGACCGGATACTCGGCCGGCCGGTAGATGAGGTCCACTGGCACCGCGTCGTCGTAGACCTTCCGTAGCCAGTCCTCAGGCGCGTCCGTGGCGCGCATTCCCGCGGACACCAGCGCGCGCACCGCCTCATCGGCATCGCTTGGGCGCACCAAGACGTCGATATCGTGCTCGGACAGCGGGCCGCCGCGGGCATAGACTCCGCTGCCGCCCGTGAGGGCGTACGGCACGCCCGCAGCCCGCAACGTCGTACATACCCGGACCAAGGTCCGTTCCAGTGCGGTGCGTTCGCCGCTGCCGACCGTGCCCACCTCCTTCTCGTTGTTGTCTTAGCGTTACCCGGACTGGTGGGCGGCAAACAGCACGCCGTCAGGTCTGCCTGACCCGTGATAGATCCGTTGCCAACCGGGCCGCCTGGAGAAGGATCTGCAGTTGTCGAAGGCCGGAAAATCTCGAAAGAACACCGCGCACCGCAAGACAGCGCGGCGGCCCTGGAATCGACAGCGCAGGTCACCAGGCTGATGGTGAGGGCATCGGTGCCAGTACTGTGCGCTGGTGTGAAACCTGCCCATGATGAGCAGACGCCGCACGGGGGCGGGCACGTCGGTGAGCGACCAGATCGCGAGCAACTGATGACAGTGCGGTGGTCCGATCAGGACGACGCGATCATCCTCACTGTCTGCGGCGAGGTTGACGGATTGACCGCACCACGGCTACGCATGGCGATTACGGAGGCGTTCGACCGGCTCAGCGGCCGGCCGCTGGTGGTCGATCTGACCGACGTGACGCTGCTGGGCTCGCCCGGCCTGCAGATCTTGCGTGATAGCGCTGGAGAAGCGGTGCACCATCAGGGCTTGCGGCCATTGCGCATCGTGGTCGACGAGACTCGCCCAGTCGTCAGACCGATTGAGATCGTCGGGTTGGATCAAATTCTTTCGCTGTACCACCGCATTGCTGATGCGCTAGCCGGTGACGACCTGCATTCCTAGCTGAGGGATGGAACCATACACGCGTGGCACCACCTTCCAACCAAGACAACCGGCCCTGGCGACCGGACGCGGCGGCAGCTGATATCCCCGCAGCGTTGCCAGCCGCGACGATGGTGGCTGTCTTGCCTGCTGAGTGGGTGGCTCCTTCGATCGCCCGCGACCGGGTCCGGCGGTGGTTGACCGCGCACCGGTGGTCTCCGGCCCACCGGCAGGACCTTGTTCTGGCAATCAGTGAAGCGGTCAGCAACAGTGTGGAGCACGGCTATGGCATCTGCGCCGGCGACACCATCAGCTCCGCCCTGACCTTGCCGTCGAAGATTATCGAACTCTACGGACAGGTCATCACCAACCGTGACGGCGTCCGGCGCGTCGAGTTCACCATCCGGGATTACGGTCGCTGGGCGCCGTCTGCCATGCTCTGTGACAGGCGCGGCCATGGCATGACGCTTATGCGCGCGTGTGCCGACGAGGTCATCATCGAGCACTCCGCCGACGGAACCACTGTCGTGCTGCGCAGCCGCCCACTACCCCGACCTCCGCTATGGCCCGTGTGAGCCCGGAATCCCGCTACCCCCCGCAGTCTGGATGCAGACTGCTGGAAAAAGCCGCCTGAAAACAGCAGTCTGCATCCAGACTGCGGCTTTGGTGAGCGGGCTTTGGTGAACTCGACACTGTAGTTCGAGCTATGTAGAGTTAGTCACTATGGCGGGTTTGCGGATGACGGTCGGTGTGCTGGCGGTGTTGGGCGCGCTGCTCGACCGACCGGACACCGAGTTGTACGGGTTGCAGATCGTGCGCGCCAGTGGGTTGGAACCGGGCACGATCTACCCGATCCTGCAACGACTTCGCGGCGTCGGCTGGGTCCGCGACCGATGGGAAGATCCCGAACCGGCGCACACCGCAGGCCGGCCCCCACGGCGCTACTACCGGTTGACCATGGAGGGCCGTGCCCGCGCCGTCCACGCCCTGCAACACGGTCGTGACCGCAGTGGTTTGGGCAGATTGCTCGCACTGTCCGGCTTGCCAGCCGTTCCCATGAGCGAGGCAGGCTCGGTATGAGCGGTCGTCAAGCTGGGCTTGTCAAGTTGGGTGCGTACCTCCGGCGCGGTGGGCGCCGGGTACAGCAGTGTCAAATGGAAGGGGAGAAAAGTGGCGACTCTGACGCCAGAAGAAAAATTTGGGATTAGATACCGGAATCCGGGAGCGCGGTCGGCTGACCAGAAGTACTCCCTGCTTGTCGGTATCGTGGCGATCGTGCTGGGAATCATTGGATTTATCCAGACTGGGTTCACCAACTACACCGAGATGACGGATCATTACATTCTCGGGCTCTTCCAGACGAACGGCTTCCACAACACCGTGTACATCCTCGCTGGGCTGATGTGGCTGCTGGGAGCATTCACGCTGACACCCGCCGGCAACCAGGGGTTGAACATCGCGCTCGCCGGCGTATTGCTGCTGCTCGCCGTGTTGGGATTCCTGGGCTACTGGGGTCTGCTCTCCATCTCGGCCGGGATTAACGGGGACAACCTTCTGCACCTCGTGCTCGCCTTTACGGGCCTGTTCATCGGTGGCGGCCTGCTCAGCGGGGCCGCATCCGAATAATCCGCTGCCACTGAGGCGGAAAAGCAGCGCTTGGCCGTGTTCCCTGTCCATCGGGGAACACGGCCAATTTAATGCCTCCAGTACAGTGTTCAGATCCCGGCGGGAACTGGTTTCGGAATCTTCTGCGCCGCTCGTCGGCCCCATCGACTATCCTCCGTGATCGACCGTTGGCCGTCGGACGGACCGGGAGCTAGTCGGTCAGGGCGCGGGAATGATGTTGTTGTTGATCCGGAACAGGTTGCCCGGGTCATAAGCTGCCTTGATCTGGCCAAGCCGGCGCAAATTACGGCCAAAAGCTTTGTCCACGTGGGACAGCAGTGACTCATCGGCGAGCCCGGTGAAGTTGAGAAAGACGTTGCCATTGCCGTACTTGGAGATTTCCTCCCACGCAGCCCGGCCCCAGGCGACCGCTGCGGCATCCTGGGCTGGATCAGTCCAGTTCGTGTCGACCGAGACCATGAACGGCGCCGATCGCTCGCTAAACGCGGTGTCCTCGGCGCCCACGGCGTGCACCGCGCCGCCGAGGTGGAACGTACCGACCACGGTCAGCGGTGCGGGTCGGTCGAGCGCCTTGCGGGAAATCGTGTCGACGGCATCGTCGGTGAGTGCGTCGAGGTAGGTCGACTTCCAGTACGCACGCAACGCCTGGCGGGGGAAGAAGGGGTCAAACGAAGACTGCAGCACGGTGTAGGGCATCGGCTGGGACATGTCGAACAGCGGGGTGCCGAGCTCGCGCAGCGGTTGTAGCACCTGCATGCCTGCATCCGGCTCGCCGCAGTGCACGGCGACCACGATGGCTACCTGGCGGTCATGGATGACCTCTGGCATGTCCGGCACGGCCGGGAAGGTCAGCGACACAACAAATGCGGTGACCTCGTCAGGTGCCGTCACTACATAGTTCCGCCACCCGCGGATGACCTCGGCAATATCTTCCAGCGGGTAGAACACCCCTGCAAAGCCTACGATTGGACCGACTGGGTGTAGGCGGAAGGTAAACGACGTCACGACGCCGAAGTTTCCGCCTCCGCCGCGGATCGCCCAGTACAGATCCGGGTGACTATCAGCCGAAGCCGTGCGCACCTGCCCGTCTGCGCAGACCACCTCAGCCTCGACCACGTTGTCGCATGACAGCCCGTACTTGCCACCCAGGTGCCCATACCCGCCACCCAGGGTCAGGCCAGCGACCCCGGTATCGGACACCCGGCCCAACGGGGTGGCGAGCCCGAAAACCTGCGTCTCCCGGTCCACATCCCCCAGTACCGCGCCACCCTGCACGCGCGCCAGCCGCCGCTGGGGATCGACCTGCACGCCGCGCATAGCGGACAGATCGATGAGCATGCCGTCGTGGACAGTGGACAGGCCGGCCACAGAATGGCCGCCGCCACGCACCGCCACCAGCAGCCCATGGTCGCGGGCGAAATTCACCGCATCCACCACGTCGGCCGTTCCCGCGCATCGGACCGTGATGGCCGGATGGTCGGCATGCATTGGATTCCATGCTGGTCGCGGGTGGGTGGGAGCTTCGTCGGACGCCACTGACACCACAAGTTGACCGCGCAACTGGGTGCGCAGCCCATCGACTGCGGCGTCGGGCAGTGGTTCGGGGGAACCGTCGAGATTGGCAACGGTGACGGTCATCGCACATCCCTTGGGGTACGGGCGTCAGTACCCCGACTGCTCGACGCCGAATAGAGTGGTTGATGCACAGAATTAACGTTCTGTAGCAGCGCTACCGTACCTAACCACCAGAAGGGGCACATCGGCCGTTTGGCGGACGGCATCACACCGCACGGAACGTGGCGTCCGGAACCGCCGGCGCGGACCGCGCGGGCTGGGGATCAGCAGTTCTGTCGACACGCGCTGGACGCTGGCCTGGTATGCAACGGCTATTTCGCGGTGCGGGCGTGTCGATGAAAAGGCACCGCCGGGGAGGTACCGGTAGTCGATATACGAACAATGAGTCTGCGGATTGAGATCGAAAACCCGTTGATTGGCAGGTATTGCGTTCCCCGGTGCAGGAACGGTGCAGCGAGGGGCAAGTCGTCGTCGGCCTGCGATGGGTCCAACAGTTGCCCGACGTCGACCATGGCTGGGCCGCCATTCATTGCCTGGGAGCTACCTGCCGCCGGTGGGAAGCACTTGTAGCCCCGCCGAAGCGGTGCGGCCCGACGCCAGCCCGGTTGCGGTCACCGTGTAGGTCCCTGGAGGGTCGTTCCCAGGAATCCTTTGATGTGAGCAGGCTCCTGCTGCATCGGTGGGAAATGTGCCGATCACTCCATCGCTGACGCCGGTCCAGGCGATCCGCACGTTCTCTCCGGGTGCGAACCCCGATGCGCTGACGGAGTACGCCTGTCCAGCGGGGACCTGGCAGCTCGACAGCGCTAGCCGCGCGGTGTCGGTGTCGGTCACCACCAGCCCTGCAGTGCTCGTCCGCCCCGACGTCATCCCGGTGGCGAAGATGGCGTAAGTGCCCGGTGGGTCTTTTTCCAGGATTCCCCCGTGCACCCTGGTGCCGGTCTGGTCGGTGGGGAAGGCACCCATCACTCCGTTGGTCGGTCCGGTCCAGGAAAACCGCACGTTCTCGCCAGGGGAAAAGCCTGAGGCGGTGGCGACGTACGTTTCGCCGATCCTGACCTGGCAGGTGGACAGCGTGAGCTGCGGCACCGGGGGCGCCGGCTTGAGCAACACGAAGGCCGCGGCCGCGGTCGCGGCGAGGAGAGCGGCGGCGGTGCCGAATACCAGCCATGGTCGCCGTGGCCGGTGCGCGGGTGACGCTGCTGGGCTCGTGGGTGCGGGAAATGTGGGGCGGGCTGGTGGCGGCTTGGCTTTCGGGATGGCCGCAAGGGTGGGTGGCGGAGGCGGCGCCGAGATCTGGGGCGCAGTGCCGTCCGGTACGGGCGGGACAGCCGGGCCGCCCTGAACCGGGGTGCTGAAGATGGTGCCCGTGGCCGGCATCGGCAGCTGCGCGGCCAGCGTGGCGGCGCCAAGGGCTACCGCATGCTTCGGGTGGGTGTCGACGATCGTGCGGCATCCCAGTTCCGCGGAGACCATCCGGGCGACGAGCGGGATCCGCGACGAGCCACCCACCAGCAGTACTGCGCTGAGCTGAGCCGGCTCGACCTGCGCTGAGGCCAGCG
>JAJPIR010000354.1 GCA_021324675.1 Actinomycetota bacterium | reverse complement strand
TGCCATCGCCCGTGGTGACTGACAGCGCTGACGTGACGCTCGCCAAACGGCTGCTCGACTACGCCAAGCAGTGTGGCTTTGTCTTCCTGCGTGCCGCCCCGGGCGAGGATGCCCCCCTGGTGGGGAATCGAGTAAGTGGTGACTGGGTGGACTTGATCCACCTCGAGGGCTTCAGCCGTGATTGCTTCGCCCTGCGCAGACGAGCGTCATCGCTGAGCATTCCGGGGAATTCCCTCGTCGAGCGCCGCGTGGACGGCAGTGCGCTGGAGGTGCTCAACGAGGTGCTGACTTGGGAGCTGGGCGCAGAGCCAACGGGCTAATGCAGTTTCTTGGTCACTGCCGGCAGGGAACATCACCTGGTACCAAGGCGCTCGCCGTGAGCGGACCTCACCGAAGGCGGCGATGAAGTTCCTCTTTCGCCGCCGGCAAGGACGTGGAACATCAGCTCCGCGGTGCGGAAGTTGTTCTGCGGTCTAGCCGGCCGGCAGGCCATATCTGCGCACTGCCACCGGCATCACCGGGTAGCGCCCTTCGTAGATTTTCTGGTGCAGCTCTGCTTCGACGATGGCGCGCACGATCGGTAGCTGCCGTTGCGCGTCGTCGGTGGTCGTCACCTGCAGCGGCCAGTCTCCGGCAGTCGATCCGCGCAGGTGCGCATGGTTGAAGCTGCGCTTGAACCAGGCAAGCACCTGCACAGGCCCGACGGGACCACCGTGCCGGGAGACGGCTTCCCGCTGCCTGGGCCAAGACAGCTCCCACTGCTCACCCACACTGCCGTCACCGTCTTCGAGACGGTGGCGCGTGATCTCGCCAGTGCTTTCCAAGAACGCGGCATCGGCCTCGGCGAAGACGGCGCGCACCACGGGATCGAGCAATTCGACCGCCAGGTCGAACACCGCCACCCGATCCGCCCACGACTCTGCCCCCTCATACCGGCGCGCTACGAGGTCGTCCAAGTGCCGCATCAAGTCTTGCTCGCGCATCACCCCAGCATGGCCCATTCAGCCGGCTCAGCGGGGTTGGAGGCTGCTGTCCAACCCGCTGGCCCAGCTGGAAGGCGGTAGGGGAAGGTAGGGGAATGACGCGGGTGGTGGTGCTGGATTACGGGTCGGGGAATCTGCGGTCGGTGCAGCGAGCGGTAGGCCGGTCCGGGGCCGACGTCACCGTGACGGCCGATGTTGACGCAGCACTGAACGCCGATGGCTTGGTGGTGCCTGGGGTCGGGGCCTTCGCGGCGTGTATGGCGGGCCTGCGGGCGGTCCGAGGCGACCGGCTCATCGAACGCCGGCTGGCCGGCGGGCGCCCGGTCCTGGGGATCTGCGTAGGCATGCAGGTGCTGTTCACCCGTGGTGTCGAGCACGGGGTAGAAACCGAAGGGTGCGACCAGTGGCCAGGCACCGTGGAGCGGTTAAAGGCTGACGTGCTGCCACACATGGGATGGAACACGGTGACCATGCCGGCTGGCTCCAAGCTGTTCGCCGGCCTCGACGCGGACACCCGCTTTTATTTCGTGCATTCCTACGCAGCCCGCCGCTGGGAGATGGAAAGCTCAGGACCGCTGGTTCCACCCCTGGTGGCCTGGGCGGAGCACGGCGAACCGTTCGTGGCCGCGGTGGAGAACGGGCCGTTGTGGGCCACCCAGTTCCATCCCGAGAAGTCCGGGGACGCGGGTGCGCACCTGCTGCGGAACTGGATCGCCACGCTGTAGGGAGCGCGCCACCGCTTAGGGTGGGCGGGTGAGTTTCGTGCTGCTGCCCGCGGTGGATGTCGCCGGTGGCCGGACCGTCCGCCTCACCCAGGGCGAAGCCGGCACCGAAACTGTTTACGGCGACCCGGTCGAGTCGGCGCTGGCCTGGCAGGCCGCCGGTGCCGAATGGGTTCACCTGGTCGATCTGGATGCCGCGTTCGGTCGGGGATCCAACGCCGAGCTGCTGGCCGAGGTCGTCGGCCGGCTGGACATCGCGGTCGAGCTGTCCGGAGGTATCCGGGACGATGCGTCGCTGCAGCGCGCGCTGGCCACCGGATGTGCCCGGGTCAATCTGGGTACCGCCGCGGTGGAGAATCCGGCTTGGTGCCGCTCAGTCATCGCCGAGTACGGCGATCGGATCGCGGTGGGCCTCGATGTGCGCATCATCGACGGTCAGCACATCCTCGCCGCCCGGGGCTGGACCTCATCAGGCGGCGACCTGTGGGAGGTGCTGGCGCGCCTCGACGCCGATGGTTGCCCGCGCTACGTGGTCACCGACGTCACCAAGGACGGCACGCTGCGCGGCCCGAATCTTGAGTTGCTCAGCGCGGTATGCGCCAGAACCGGCGCGCCGGTGATCGCCTCCGGAGGCGTCTCGGGCGTGGCTGATGTCGCCGCACTCGCCGCGTTAGCCCCCGAAGGCGTGGAAGGTGCCATCATCGGCAAGGCCCTCTACACCGGCGCCCTTACCCTCCCCGACGCCCTGGCCGCCGCCTCCCGCTAACCCGTGTGTCGCGCTCTGGTGCCCCGTGTGTCGCGTCCTGGTGCCCCGTGTGTCGCG
>JAJPIR010000018.1 GCA_021324675.1 Actinomycetota bacterium | reverse complement strand
GCGTCCCACTCGGGAAGGGTGTCGTGCAGATGCGTAGTGACCATGGTCGAACCCTTTCGAATCGCGTGCCGCCCCGGTCCTGGCCGGCGGCGGGGTGGCATTTACCGGGGTCAAGGCACACCGAAGGTGGCGTGCAGGGTCGGTGTGGACCTCGAAGACATCGGTCTTGACTCCAACGTTAGGGCTGCGACCATTCGGTCACAGTCGAAGTAATTGGCATGTTGATCAAGCGGTGCGCGGATCGGCTGTAGCCGGTGCCGAACCTCACGGGCGAGGTCGGTCCGTGGGCCGGGCCTAGACCGGATCAAGTACTGGTTGCGGGCCGCTCTGCGCCCGCCATGTGAAGCAACGTGACCACCTCAGCGTGCCTTGAGTCAACTCTTGTCAAGAAAGGTGCTTATTCAGGGAACAGCTCTGCGGTCCGGTGCGTTGGCACGGGTGTCAGCGGATGTCACCGCATCCCTTCAAAGGAGAGACCACGATGCTGATGCGTACCGACCCGTTCCGGGAGCTCGACCGGCTGACCCAAGCCGTGTTTGGCGCCAATGGCACCAGGTCGCACTCGGCGATCTTGCCGATGGACGCATACCGCCAGAACGGGCAGTTCATTGTGCATTTTGACCTGCCTGGGGTAGACCCGTCCTCGATCGAGATCAACGTCGAGCGCAACGTGCTCACCGTCAAGGCCGAGCGCAAGCCGGCCTACGGCGAGGACATTGAGTTGCAGGCCAACGAGCGGCCCCGCGGGACGTTCAGCCGGCAGCTGTTCCTCAGCGACAGCCTGGACACCGGCCGTGTCGAGGCCAGCTACGACGCCGGGGTGCTGACCTTGCATATCCCCGTCGCCGAGAAGGCCAAGGCCCGCAAGATCGAGATCACCACGGGCGGCGAGCCCAAGGTGATCGAGACTGCCTGACCACAGTCGCAGGCAAGGCCCCAGCGACCGGGGGTGTGTCACGGTACTTCGTGACACACCCCCGGTCGCGTTTCAGCGGCCATCCGCAATCGCTGCGCCCATGTTGTGGGCCAAATGCCATGCTCGACATCCTTTCCCGCCGCGCATCCTGGACATCTGATGTTGGTATAGGGGCTCTACCGGGTATCCCGTAGCGAAACAACCAGGAGGAGGTGAGGCCGGTGCCGGCCAAGGATGAAATGCCCAGCACGCTGCAACGCTCCCCGGACAAGGCGCAACGGACCTGGTCAAAGGCCCATGACTCGGCGGTGGAGACCTATGGAGAGGGTGAACGTGCTCACCGCACCGCATTTGCCGCGCTGAAGCACACCCATCAGAAAGTCGGCGATCATTGGGAGCCCAAGAACGGTAAGGGTCCGTCCGATGAGCGCGCCAAGGGTGGCGTTGATCCCAAGACCGGGAAGCCGCCTGGTGGTAAAACCGCTGGAGGGGTTGACGCCAACGCCAGCAAGCAGGAGCTGCTTGACCAGGCCCGCAAACTTGGGGTGCGCGGCCGCTCGTCGATGAACAAAGCGGAATTGGTCGAGGCCCTGCGCAAGGCAAGTGATCGCCAGACGCGCAAGGCCCGCGAGCGCAAGAAGAGCTGATCAGCGGAGGATACGGATCAATACGCGCGGAAAGGTGCTCCGGCGCAGAAGTCAGTTGGCAACGGTCGGTGCGCAGCGGGACCAATCCGTAAACTACAGATGCCGCCTAGCAGAATTTGAGACGGCCGTAGCGAAAGACAGCTCGGCGAGGTGCCGGCCCGCATTATGATTAGCTGTCCCCGGCCTCGTGGAGCCTCCGTCAGAACAATGTCGCTCCAGCGAGTGGAACCCGGGCGTCACCGACCACTGAGGGACGCCGCAACCAACCGTGTCTAGCCCTTCGGAGACCACTGAGCCGGCTGCCGATCCGGGTCGTGCGCAGCCGACCAAGCCCGCCACGGCGGGGCTGGTTCGCATGATGCTGGTCGAAGTGGGCCTGCCCGTGCTCACCTACTACGGCCTGCATGCGATCGGCGTCAGTGACTACTGGGCCCTCCTGGCAGCGACGGTTGTGGCGGGCCTTCGGCTAGGGTTCGTGGCCCTCCATCACCGGAAGTTGGATGGTTTCGCTGCCTTCATGATGGCCATCTTCGCAGTAGGGCTTGCGCTGTCCTTTGCCACCGGTGACGCCAGGTTTATGCTCGCCAAGGACTCTGCCAGTACCGCAATCGCTGGATTGATCTTCCTGGGTACCTGCGTGGTTGGGCGGCCGATCAGTTTCTACGCCGCACAGCGGTTTGTTGCCACCAGCGGTCGAAGCGACATGTGGTGGGACGATATGTGGCAAACTAGTCCCGCATTTCGACGCGGTTTCCGGGTAATGTCGTTGGTGTGGGGAGCCGGATTATTGGTTGAAGCGGCGGTGCGAATTCCCTTGATCTATGTATTGCCAATCGACGTCATGGTGGGGCTGTCCACAGTTCTCCAATTGGTGGCATTCGCACTGCTGATAACGTGGAACGTCTGGTATGGCAGGCGCATGCGGGCGCGCAGCCAAGGTGCCGGTGTCACTTGATGCCGACCACCATGGAGTCCGGGCCGAGGAGGTGCTGTACATAGGTTTGGGTAAAACCTGCCTCCCGCATCCAGCCGCGACAATCAGCGCCGGTATAGTCGAAGCCTCCGGTGGTCTCGATCAGCATGTTGAGGCTCATCAATAGTCCAAAGGTATTGGTGCGCCGGTCGTCATCGATGAGTGCCTCATAGACCACCAGTGCTCCCCCGGTAGGCAAAGCCGCGTACGCTTTGTCAAGCAAGGTGCATTTTTGGGTCAGGTCCCAGTCGTGCAAGATGTGGCCCATGACCAGCACATCGGCCGATGGCAGTTCGTCGGTGAAGAAGTCGCCAGGGTAGAACTGCAAGCGGTCTGCGAGTTCGAACCGGCTCACGTAGGCCTCGAAAACCGGACGCACGGTAGCGAGATCAAACCCGCCGCCGCGCAGGTGCGGGTGTACCAGGGCGAGCTGAACGGGTAGGCAGCCCTGCGCCGTGCCGATATCGACCACGGTGTGGTACCGATCCCAGGGGAACTTCTGCGCGAGGGCACGTGCGGCTCCGGTGCTGACACCAGTCATCGCCGCCAAGAACTGTTCAAGCAAAGCAGGGTCGGAGTAGAGGGCCGCGAACAGGTCCTCACCGCCTTTGATTTC
>JAJPIR010000137.1 GCA_021324675.1 Actinomycetota bacterium | reverse complement strand
TCGAACCCGCAAGCGGTTCTTCGGTGCAAATGCTCGAACCCGCAAGCGGTTCTTCGGTAGGGGAGGCGTGATGCCGCACCGCACCGCCGAGCAGATCGGCAGTACTGAGCTAGGGCCGCGTCCGTTGCCGCCATTGGGCCCGCCACGCACCCCCAGCGCACCCTCGGCTGTGGATACCGTGCTGGACAACGGTCTGCGAGTCATCGCGGTGCGACGGCCCGCGGTGCCGATGGTCGAACTGCGGTTGAGGATCCCTTTTGGCGGTACGCAGAGCACGCACGCGGCCCATGCCGAGTTGCTGGGCGCCACGCTGCTGCAAGGCACGCCGCGGCGGGACCGGTTCGCCATCGACAAGGTCCTTGCCGCCGTCGGCGGTGAGCTGTCGGCGACAGTTGATCCTGAGCACCTGTCCGTGTCGGGATCAGCGCTGGCCGGCGGGTGGGATGTGGCTTTTGATGTGCTCGGTGACGCGCTCAGGGAGGCCGCGTACGCCAGCCCCGAGGTGATCCGGGAACGGGACCGCTTGGTGGAGCGCCTGACACTGAGCAAGTCGAGGCCGCAGGTGATCGCCCGGGAGGCGCTGCAGCGACGCCGCTATGGCAATCACCCGTTCGCCCGGGAATGGCCGGAGCCTGACGACGTCGCCACCGTGACGCCGTCCGCCGTTCGTGCCCTCCACCGCCGTTCGGTGGTGCCTCGCGGCGCCGTGCTGGTGCTTGTGGGCGACATCGTGCCCGATCGCGCAGTCGAATCGGCCGCATCAATGCTGACGGGCTGGCAGTCTGACCACCCCGCCGTCGGGCTAGCGCCGCTGCCGCCGGTAAGCCCCGCTGATGTGCTCCTGGTGCACCGCGACGGTGCAGTGCAGTCCCAGCTGCGCCTGTCCGCGCAGGCGGTGTCGCGTGACGATGAACGCTATCCAGCGTTGCAGCTGGCAAACCTGGTGTTCGGTGGGTACTTCTCGTCCCGCTGGGTGGAGAACATCCGCGAGGACAAGGGTTACACCTACAGCGCACACTGCGGCCTGGAGTTCACCTCCTCCGGGGCCACATTGGTTGCCGAGGCCGACACAGCAAACGAGGTCACCGCGGCCGCACTGCTGGAGACCCGCTACGAGCTGGGCCGGATGACCGTTGCGCCGCCCGACGAGGCCGAAGTAGACAGCGCTCGCCACTACGCGATCGGATCGCTGACCATCAATTTGGCATCTCAGCGAGGCCTGGCCGGCCAGCTGGTCACCTTGGCCAGCCTTGGCCTGGACCTCGACTGGCTGCTCAACCACCCAAGCCGGCTACGAGCCGTCACGACCGCTCAAGTAGCCGAAGCCGCAGTGCATTTCTTCGCTCCCAACCGGTTCACCGGTGTCGTGGTGGGTGACGCCAAGCGGCTGGCCGATCCGCTGGCCGGGTTGGGTGGCGTGGAACTGCCGTGACCCGGCGTGCTCCGCTCCTTCATCGCATCAGAAAAGGTAAAGACCGACTGCCCAGCCCACACTCGTGATGATCACGACCATAAGCGTCCAGAGGATGAGCCGCGGGGCGGTCATCCACATTCCAGCCTGGGTCCGCGGCCGGGATACGGGATGGAGATCAGCGGCGTGGCGCCGCATGTGGTCAGTGAGCTCTCGTTCCCACCGTTTCCGGTCCCTGATTCTCACTGGCACACCGCCCCCGCGTCAGCCGCTTACCGACCAAGCACGCGGGCAATCATAACGCTTCGTGGCCGACTTCCGGCAGGGTGAAGGCTAGGCGGGCGTAGCCGCGATGATCTCATCGATGGTCGGGTTGGTCAGGACCGAGCCGTTTGGCAACAGCACGGTCGGCACCGTCTGGTTGCCCCCGTTGACGCCTGCCACGAACGCAGCGGCCGCCGCGTCGTGTTCGATGTCCACCTCTCGAAAGGCGATGCCCGCGCGAGTTAGTTGCGCCTTGAGCCGCCGGCAGTAGCCGCACCACACCGTCGAGTACATCGTCACGTCGTTCACGGTGAGCATCAACCGGGAAACCTTGCGCAATGTTCCTGACCGTCGGGTGGCTCTGGGAGGATGCCGGTCGTGGGGGAGCACCGGGACCCGCTGAACGGCCTTGACGCAGAGCAGCGCGCCGCGGTCTGTGCGCCACGCGGGCCGGTCTGCGTGCTGGCCGGCGCAGGTACCGGCAAGACCCGCACCATCACCCGGCGGATCGCCCAGTTGGTCCGGTCGGGCCATCTCGCGCCAGGTCAGGTGCTTGCCGTGACGTTCACCGCCCGTGCGGCCGGGGAGCTGCGCACCCGGCTACGTGATCTGGCCGTGGGAGGTGTACAGGCGCGTACCTTCCATGCCGCAGCGCTGCGGCAGCTGCGTTATTTCTGGCCCCGGGTGGTTGGTGGCCAGCCGTGGCCGCTGCTGGAGCACAAGCCGCGCTTGGTCGGCCAGGCCGCGCAGCGCACGGGGGCGGCCACCGGCGCCGACGATGTCCGGGACTTCGCGGGTGAGATCGAATGGGCCAAGGCGAACTTGATCAGCCCGGCGCAGTATCCAGCCGCCGTGGCCGCGGCTCGGCGGCAGCCGCCGGCATCGGCAGCTCAGGTCGCGGCGGTGTATGCCGGATACGAGGAACTGAAAAACCGCAACCAGCTGCTCGACTTCGACGACATCCTGCTGCACACGGCAGCCGCCGTGGAGGGGCACCTGGATGTAGCGCAGGAATTCCGGGACCGTTACCGCTGCTTTGTCATCGACGAATACCAAGACGTCACTCCGCTGCAGCAGCGAGTGCTCGATGCGTGGCTGGGCGGCCGTGACGACCTCACCGTGGTGGGTGACGTCAACCAGACCATCTACTCCTTTGCCGGTGCGACGTCTCGTTTCCTCCTGGAGTTCAGCCGACGGTTTCCCGAAGCGGTCACGGTACGGCTGCATCGCGACTACCGCTCCACCCCTCAGGTGGTGTCCCTGGCGAATCGGGTGATCTCCAGCGCCCGCGGCCGCCCTGCTGGTGCCCGGCTGCCGTTAGAGGGTCAGCAGCCAGCAGGTCCGAAACCGACGTTCACCGAGCACGACGACGAACCCGCTGAGGCCAGCGCCGTAGCCGAGTCGATAGAGCGCTTGTTGGGCAAGGGTGTCCCGGCGGCTCAGATTGCTGTGCTGTACCGCGTGAACGCTCAGTCGCAGGCGTACGAGCAGGCTTTGGATGCGCTGGGCATCCCCTTCCAGGTCCGTGGCGGTGAGCGCTTTTTTCACCGTCTGGAAGTCCGCAGTGCGATCCGAGCGCTGCGGACAGCCGCCGCGGCAGGTACCCGAGATCCAGCTGCCGGGCTAGGTGCCAGCGTACGGGCGGTACTGGCCCGGCAAGGTCTTACCGCGCAGCCACCATCGGGCAGTGCCGCCCGCACCCGTTGGGAGTCGCTGCGTGCGCTGGCCGAGCTGGCTGATGATCTTGCTGCAAGCATCCCCCTAGCTGATCTTGGTCAGTTCGTCGCTGAGCTCGACGCTCGCGCGGATGCTGCCCATCCCCCCGCGGTACAGGGTGTGACATTGGCCTCATTGCACTCCGCCAAGGGGCTGGAATGGGATGCGGTCTTCCTGGTCGGGCTGGCCGACGGCACACTGCCCATTCAATACGCCGACGGCGACCAGGCTGCGCTGGAGGAGGAGCGCCGATTGTTGTACGTGGGAGTGACCCGTGCGCGCCGCTGGCTTGCGTTGTCGTGGGCGCTGTCGCGAAGCCCGGGCGGGCGGCCTTCCCGGCAGCGCAGCCGGTTTCTCCATGGCCTGGCACCGGTGACGGCTGGACGGTCCTACGCCGCCCGGACGTGAACAGGCGTGAGCAAGAAAAGTTCTCCGGAATAATTCGGTTGCCTGTGTATCAGCAGGGTCCTAACCTTGCTCCTACTTCCTGGAAGCGGTCGTGGTAGGCGGCTGACCAGGGTGGATCGCCCAGCTACTGCGCGTGGGCCAGGCGGGAAGGAGGAGTTCCGATGGAGACGAACACGACCATCGGTGCCCGTTACTTCCCCCAGTTCGGGCTCGTCGCTGTGCCTGGGGGCATTCAGTCCAAGCGTCCGCGGACCGCGCCGATGAGCGCGCGCTGGCTGCTCGCTGAGCGTCCCTTCCACCCCGTCCTCATCAACCTGATTGGCAGTGATCTGCCCGCTACCGACCGCCTGCACAAGTCCGCATCGGAGCCTTGATCCCCGAGCCAGCGACATCCGGCTCACCGAGGCCGCGGACCCCGCAGCGGGATCCGCGGCCTCGGTGCGTTTGCGAGGCACTCATCCCGCGGCGGGCCGGCACCGAGGAGGAGAGACAAGTGTTGACCGCGACCGTCCCGCTGGACGGCGGAGCGTTGCCCGATCTGCTAGGTAGCGCAGAGCTGGCCCACCTGTTCGATACGGTGCCGTCCGGGTCGGAGACCTTGCCCTGCCGCTCACACCACAACCCGGATCTCTGGTTCGCGGAATCACCCGCTGAGCTGGAACAGGCCAAGCAGCTGTGCACGGAATGCCCGATCAGGCTCGCCTGCCTGGACAGCGCCCTGTCCCGGCAAGAGCCATGGGGCGTGTGGGGTGGCGAGATTTTCGAGCACGGCGCTGTCATCCCGCGCAAGCGCCCGCGTGGCCGGCCCAGCAAGGCCGCCTTGGAGCGGGAGCGTGCCGAGCGCGAGCGTGCCGAGCGCGAGCGCGCCACACGGGGAACCGCCGCCTGAGGTTGGGGGCTCTTCAAGAGCCCCCAACCTCAGTCCCAGCTGCTCACAACGACGACCAACCACGCGGTCGCCATGCCCGCTGCCGATCGAACACATGACTTTCAGGAGCGCACCATGTTGCTGTACGAAGTGCTTGCCCGCGATCGAATGCGCCATGATCAGCGCCAAGCTCGGCAGGAACGGGCCGCCCGGAGGCTGTCCACGGCTCGCCGGTGGCAGCGCTTGGCCCGTTATGCAGAACGGCGGGCCCGCCGCGCCGCCGAGCGCCTCTAGCCCTACGACCCGGGTCGATGCCCGACATGGAGCCCTATCGAATTATCGAGGGCTGTTCTAGCCTGGTACGGCTCCATGTCGAGAAGGGCGAAGAAAGGGCAGGAAAGGGGGCAGTTCAGTTCGCGAAGCCTGGTTGCCAGCGCTGCGTAATGCCACGTAATGGCACGGTTGCATCCAGCTGGCATAGCACCCCGAATGTTCCAGTGCTCACCCGGTGGATAAGCAGGTAGCTCGGCGGCAGATTTAATGCCCGCCCAGTACGGAAATCAGGGCCTGAGAAATCGCCGACCCGCTCAGCCTGAGCTTGCATCCAGGCGCGAGTGAAATGGAACGTCTCGGTGCGGACCGGATCGGCGAATGGGCCGAGGTAAGCGAGCACATCCTCGGCCCGCAGCTGCATTCCCGGTCGTACAAAGCCCTCCTTGCGCAGCAATTCAAGCAGCTCGGCGGAGCGTTCCTCGACTGCTAACCGGATTGCCACCCCGAGAGTGCGAGGGGCGCCGCCAGGCAGTTTCGCCGCAGCGCCAAAGTCCAGCACGCCCAGCCGCCCGTCGTCTAGGCGTACGAAGTTTCCCGGATGGGGGTCTGCATGCAGCAGCCCGGTAACAGCGGGCGAGCAGGAATGAAACAGTGACAGCTTGGTCCCGATATCATCTCGTTCGGCTCGTGAGCCGCTGCGGATGATTTGTGCCATCGGAACGCCGTTAATCCACTCCGAAACGATCACCTTTGGAGCGCTGGCCACGATCGCGGGGACAGTGATGTCGGGATGGCCACGAAACGCCGCGGCGAACACCCGCTGGTTGTTCGCCTCGTCACGATAATCCAGTTCCTCCACCATCCGGTCGCGCAACTCGCTCAGCAATGGTTTGACTTCCAGGCCCGGTACGATCGCCTGGAAAAACCGACTGAACCTTTGCAACTGCCGCAAATCCGATCGCAGTGCCTCGTCGGCACCTGGATACTGCACTTTGACGGCAACCTCACGACCGTCATGCCACACCGCGCGATGGACTTGGCCGATGCTGGCCGCGGCGGCCGGCTCATCCGAGAAATCGGCGAAGCGGCGTCGCCACCCCGTGCCGAGTTGCTCGTCGAGCATCCGTCGTACCGATTGCGGCGACATCGGAGGCGCTTCTGATTGCAGTTTGGTCAAGGCCTCGCGGTACGGCGCGGCCAGTTGGTCAGGAATCGCCGCCTCGAACACGCTCAGCGCCTGCCCGAACTTCATCGCGCCGCCCTTGAGCTCACCGAGCACGGAGAACAACTGCTCAGCGGTGCGCGCGGACAGCTGCGCATTGACGTCATCCGCGTCGTGCCCGACTAGCCGCTTACCCCAGCCGGCAGCAACCCTTCCAGCCACTCCCAGCGGGAGGCTCGCTAGCCGGGCGGTGCGCTGCGTCGCTCGGCGCGGGATTTCGGTCACAGCGACGATTGTCTCCTTCCCCCGCTTATTCTGCGTAACACCGCGTCTGGTAGCAGACCGTCACCTCATCTGGCGCCGCAGCCACAGCGCGGATGAGCTGGCCGGGGCAGGCACGCGAAGCTGCCGCGTACCGGGTCAAGCTGGAGGACCGCACCCCAGGTGGGAGGGACCGGAAGACCGGATTGTGGTCCGGCGAGCATGGCCAACACCTGCTCGGCGGTCAGCGCAGCAGCAAGCTGGGTGCAGGCCAGTCCTGCGGTCGGGCTCTGCCCGGCGAGCTGCGCGGCGAGTTTCGGCCACGCGGGGTCGGTGTCCGCACGGTGCAAGTCGGCGCAGCGCAGGCAGCTGGTGCGGCCAGGCCACACCAGCGGGCCCACCGCCGCCATCCCCTCGTGGGCGTAGCCGACCAGATGGGGAATCCGGCTACCCAGCAGTTCGGTCACCACGGTGGGTTCAGGCACCACCATGTCGGTCAGCACAATCAGATCGGGCCGGCGACGTGCCGCAACGACCACCTCCGGGCAGGCGCGGCGCAGGGCGTCAGCAGCCGCAGCGGCGCGAGGTCGACCGAGGTCGTCGGGAAGGTAGCCAGTGCCCAGATCTGCGGCGCTGACCGTGCCCGTGGCGTGCACCACAACGTGCCCGACTCCGGCGGCGGCCAGTGCAGTCGCCACTGCAACCCCGACCCGGCCGGACCCCATCACTCGTACCACCGCACTGCGCCGCTGCCGCAGGACGTGGCGAGTCGGGCGACCGCTGTGGATGGACCAGCTGGCGGCTTCAGCGGCGAGCGCTAGCCGGTGCCATCCCGGCCGGCTGGGATCGGCCGCTGTTGCGTCCTGCACCAGACCGCACCGGTGCAACTCGGCGAGCATCGTGAGAGCTTCGCGGCGGGAGAATCCGGTCGCTTGCGCCTCGTCGAGCAGTTCGGTGGTGCTACACACGCCGTCCATCCGTTTGAGCAGTGCGGCCAGCGGTTCGGGCAGTTCGTCGAGGACCATGGCGCGCTGAGGATCCAGCCCGAGCTGCAGGCAGGTGGGGGAGCGCCACAGGACGACCCGGCCGGGTGCCAGTCGCAGCTGCTCAGGAACAGTGCTTTGCGCGGTGTCGCCGGTGGTCGGCAGGGCTGCGCTGTCGCTGGGGGAGATCATGGCCGCCATCCTGGCTGGCCCCGTCTGGCTGCTCAACTGACTGTCCACAGGTTATCCACAATTGTGGATGCTTTGTGGACAGGCGTGGGTACTGGGTGAGGAACGCCGAGGCCGGGTGGGGACACAACTCACAGTCCGGCCCGACCGCCTTAGCTGCTGGAGGATGACGCTGGGCCTTCGCCAGATGCACCGGGATCGTCGGGCGGCTGTGACTCGTGCGGCGCATCCGCCGAGGTGCGTTCCAGGGCCGCGATCGGGTCGTCGAGATCGGCAGCATGCCTCGCCATCCGATCGACGAATGCTCCAGGCGAGTCCAGGTCATCGGCGGTAGGCAACAGGTCCGGGTGATTCCACAGGGCATCCCGGCGCTCGACGTCGTGAGCCTCGGTGAGCCGACGCCACAGATCGGCGGCAGCACGCAGCTTGCGCGGCCGCAGTTCCAACCCGACCAGCGTGGCGAAGGTCTGCTCGGCCGGCCCCCCCGACGCCCGCCGGCGGCGAAGCGTCTCTCGCAGCGCCTCGGCGCCAGGGAGGCGCTCTCCCAGGGCCTCCGCGACGACCACATCGACCCAGCCCTCGATCAGTGCAAGCAGCGTTTCCAGCCGGCTCAGGGCAGCCTTCTGCTCGGGACTGTGCTGCTGCTCGAGCAGACCGGAGGACAGCAGCTGGTGCATGCTTTGCGGGTCTGTGGGGTCGACCTGGCGGGCGAGCTCAGACAGCGCGTCGGTGTCCACCCGGATGCCGTGGGCGAACTGTTCCACGCTGCCCAGCAGCCGCTGGCGCAGCCAGGGCACGTGGCCGAACAGCCGGTGGTGGGCGGCCTCGCGGGCGGCTAGAAATACGATCACCTCGGAACTCTTGCGTTCCAACCCGGAGGCGAACTGGTCGATAGCGGCCGGTAGCAGCGCTGCCACGCCCAAGGGTCCAAGCGGCAGCCCGATCTCGGTGGAGGTGAGCACCTCGCCACCGAGCTGAGCCAGTGCCGTGCCGAGTTGCGAGCCAAAAGCCATCCCGCCCATCTGCTCGATCATCGCCACGATCGGGCCGGCCGCCTGCCGGACCTCGTCGGGTAGCGCGTCGATCCACGAGCTCGCCATCCGGCGAGCCACCGGGTCGCACAACCGTTGCCAGGTTGGCAACGTGGCCTCGACCCAGTCTCGCGGCGCCCAAGCAGCGGTGCTGTGTACGCCGGTGGGCAGTGCGGTCGCCGGATCCAGCCACAATTCGGCTAGGTGTACCGCGTCGGTGACCGCGGTGGCTTGCTGGTCTGACGGCAGCCCGGTGGTCGACAGTTTCTGCACCGCCATCTGCCGGGCGAGGTCGTAGTTCACTGGGCCACCGCCACCATGCGCTGCTCCCTGGCTGATCATCTGGCCCAGCTGGGTGAGCATCTGGCCAAGCGCGCCGACGTCAAAGCCACCGGAGCCGAAAGCCGTAAACGGATTGGCCGGGTCAGGGCTGCGGCCGCTGTCTTCCGGTTTGTTCCTCCGGTCTGGATCCCGGGGATCGTCCGAACCGAAACCGAAGGGCACGTCGCTCATGCGTCCACGGTACGCGGATCCCCGGCACGTACGCTGTTCGGCCGTGACCCGCCGCACCTGGACCCTGCTGGTCAGCCTCGGCCTGGCTGTGATGCTGGGGTTACTGGGCGCTTTCGCAACGGTGCCCTACGTCGCACTTCGTCCGGGGCCGACTTTTGACACGCTGGGCGTGGTGGCCGGCAAGACCGTGGTGAACATCAGAGGTACTCAGACATACCCCACCAGCGGGCACCTGAACATGACCACGGTGTCGGTAGTCGACAACGTAACGCTCTACACAGCGCTCGCGCTGTGGGTGTCTGGGCAGAGCGAGTTGGTTCCTCGCGACGAGATCTTCCCCCCGGAACTGTCTGAGCAGCAGGTGGAGAAGCAGAACCAGCAGATGTTCCGCGACTCCGAATCCAACGCCAAGGCGGCCGCGCTGCACTATCTCGGTTACCCGGTCGATGTCGTGACTGGCCAGGTGCTCCCGCGCGGCGCGGCCAGCGGCAAGCTGATTGCCGGGGATCGGCTGCTGGCGCTGGACGGTCACGACGTGCGCACCGCGCAGCAGGCAATCGATCTGCTCACCGGTAGTCACCCGGGGCAACTTGTCCGTGTCCGCTTTCAGCGCGGTGACACCTCGCCGCAGGAGACAGCGATCACTCTGGGACCCGGAGCCCAGCCAGGTCGGGGCTACCTGGGCGTCGGGTTGACCGAAAAGCCCGACGTACCCTTCACCGTCACCATCAACCTGGGTGATATCGGCGGCCCGTCAGCGGGACTGATGTTCGCGCTGGCCATCGTGGACAAGCTGACGCCCGGCGCGTTGGCCGGTAACACGTTCGTGGCAGGCACCGGGGAGATCACCACTGCTGGTCAGGTGGGGGCGATCGGCGGCATCCCGCTCAAGATGATCCGGGCACGGGAGGCGGGAGCCACGGTGTTCCTCGTGCCAGCGGACAATTGCGCCGAAGCCGTGCAGCGCGCTCCAGCGGGGCTGCGTCTGGTCCGAGTGAGCACCCTGACAGATGCCGTGCACGCGCTGGACGCAATCCGCGCGGGCCAGCAACCGCCGCGCTGCTAAGCGCGCGAAGTCACCGATCCCGTTACCGCAAGGTGGCGAGTAGTGCCCGCAGCAAGTTCGGGGCGAGCTGCGGATCTTCTACCAGCTCGTCTCGCTGGCCACCGTCAGGGTCGGCTCGTAACCGCAACACGCAGGCTCCGACACCGTCCCGGAGTACGGCCGCCACCAGCCTGCCCTCTCGCCGCTCGGGATGCCCGAGAGCGGCAACACGCGCCTGTGCTGGGTCGTCAGGTAGCGCGCCAAGGTCAGCTTCTGCCGCAGGCGGCAGTATCACGATCTCCTGGGCTAACGCGCAACCGGCCACTGAATCGGGCCATTCGATGCCGGCCAGCGCCGCGTCGAGCTCTCCCTCCGGGAAGGCTTCCTGGGCAATTGGAGTGAGTGCTGCCTGTGCGTCCAGCTGGTCGGCCAGGTCGGGCTGGCTGGCCAGCAAGGTGGTCGTGGCGACGAGGGCGAACAATTGTGGCTGCTGGTCCCATCCGGCGGCCGCGACGAACTGCTCGACCTCACGTGCGGTGGCAGGCAAGGCGTAGGACAGCGGGGACGGGTTTGGCGGCGTGCTCACGTGGTCATCGTCGCACCGCTCGTTGGGCACGGGCAGTAGCCCGGAGCCACCAGGATCGGAACCCTAAGGCTCTCCGTAGAGTTGGACAGGCAGGACGCAACCCTGCGCGGCATGGGCCTCGCAGGGCGTCTGCACCGCATCGCTGTCGTCGCCAGGAGTGTGTCCTGTGGTCAACCGGCCCCCTGTCGCAGTTCCCGCGTTGTCCCGTCGCGCCAGGATCCTGATTGCTGTCGGGGTTGCTGTGTTGGTGCTTCTCATCGTCGGGTCGCGGTTGATCGATACTTACGTGGACTGGCTGTGGTTCGACGAGGTGGGATTCCGGTCGGTGTTCTCCACCGTTCTGGCCACGCGCTTGGTGCAATTCCTCATCGTCGGCTTGCTGGTCGGTGGCTTCCTGGCGGTCAATCTGGTGATCGCATATCGGACTCGTCCGGTATTCGTACCAGTAGCAGGACCAGACGATCCAGTAGCGCGCTACCGAACGACTATCCTGACGCGGCTGCGGTTGTTCGGCGTCGGGGTGCCCCTGCTGGTCGGGTTCATCGCTGGGCTTTCCGCATTGGGTGACTGGCAGACCGCGCAGATGTTTCTTCACGGTGCCAGTTTCGGTGTGGCCGATCCCCAATTCCACAAGGACGTCAGCTTCTACGCTTTTGACCTACCCTTTTATCGCAAGCTGCTGGGGTGGGGCTTTGTCATTGTGGTGATCTCCTTCATCGGTGCACTGATCACCCACTACCTGTTCGGAGGGCTGCGGCTGGCCGGCCGTGGCGGTCAGCTCTCCGCTCCGGCCCGGGTCCAGCTCGCCCTATTGGCTGGGGTCTTTGTATTGCTCAAGGCGGTGGGCTACTACCTGGATCGTTACAGTCTGCTGTTTTCGCGGCGCAACCCGCTGTTTACCGGCGCCAGCTATACCGATCTCAACGCGGTACTCCCGGCCAAGCTCATCCTCATGTGCATTGCGGTGATCTGTGCGGTTGCCTTTTTTGCCGGAGCAGTGCTGCGCAATCTGCAACTACCGGCGATCGCCATCGCGCTGCTGTTGCTGTCCAGCATCTTGGTAGGTGCGGCCTGGCCGGCGGTGCTGGAGCAGTTCGTAGTGCGGCCTAATGCCAACGAGCGCGAAGCACCATCCATCCAGCGCAATATCGCCGCCACTCGGCAGGCTTACGGCCTTACCGACCGTCAGGTCACGTACGAGCAATACTCGGGACGCAGCGATGTATCACCTTCCGACGTGCGCGCCGATACCGTCACCATCCCGAATATCCGCTTGCTCGACCCCAGCGTGCTGTCCCAGACCTTCACCCAGCTGCAGCAGCGGGAAAACTTCTACGGCTTTCCAGACAAGCTCGATATCGACCGCTACACAGTTAATGGTAAGACGCAGGATTACATCGTCGCTGTACGGGAGTTGGAATCTGCGTCATTGGCCGAAAACCAGCGTACCTGGATCAACCAGCATCTGACCTTCACCCACGGCAACGGCTTCGTCGCCGCTCCAGCCAACACCGTGAACTCGGCGCTAGCCGACGCCGGCTCCGGAGAAGGTGGCTACCCGGTATTCACCGTATCGGACACCTCGCGGCAAGGCGATATCCCGGTGACCCAACCGCGGATCTACTTCGGTGAATTGATCGATGATTACGCCATTGTCGGGGGCGACCCCGGTGCCACGCCCAGGGAGTTCGACGGTCGTCCAGAAAACTACACTTATCAAGGCAAGGGCGGGGTACCGCTAGGGAGTTGGGCGCGCCGGTTAATCTTCGCGTCGTACTACGGCGAACGTAATATTTTATTCAACCAGGCGATCGGCCCGGACTCGAGGATCATCTATAATCAACATCCGCGGGATCGGGTGGAAAAGGTCGCGCCGTGGCTGACCGTCGATGGTGACCCGTACCCTGCGGTGATCAACGGACGGATCGAGTGGATTCTCGACGGCTATACAACTCTCGATAACTACCCGTACGCGCAGCGGACCGTATTGGGCAGAGCGACTACTGACACGCTGACCGGCGTTTCGCGGCTGCCGGATGAGGAGATCAGCTATATCCGCAATTCGGTCAAGGCGACCGTGGACGCCTATGACGGCACTGTGACGCTGTACGCAATGGATGACACCGATCCAGTACTGCGCACCTGGATGAATATCTTCCCGGGGACCGTCCAACCCAGCAGTGCGATCAGCGATGAGCTGAGACAGCACTTCCGTTACCCGGAAGACCTGTTCAAGGTGCAGCGGGAGATGCTCGCTCGCTACCACGTCAACAACCCGTCGGTGTTTTTCACCAACGACGACTTCTGGAATGTTCCCGCTGATCCGACACAGAATCAGCCGGGCGTGGACCAGCCGCCCTACTATGTCCTGGCTGGCTCGCCGACGGGGCCTGGGCGGGCCCAATTCCAGCTGACCAGCGCGCTGGTCAGCCTGCGCCGACCGTTCCTCGCGTCCTACATCTCGGTGGGGTGCGATCCACAGAATTACGGCAAGATCACGGTTCTTGAGCTGCCCAGTGAATCCCAGACGCTGGGGCCAGAGCAGGTACAGAACAGGTTCGTGTCTTCTGCGGAAGTCAGCAAGGAGCTCAACCTCCTGCGGCAGTCTGAGACCGACGTTCGCTTTGGAAACCTGCTCACCCTGCCGGTCGGCGGTGGCCTGCTATACGTGGAACCCGTCTATATCGAGCGGGCAAACCGGCAAGCGACATTCCCGCAACTTAACCGGGTGCTGGTCGCCTACGGTGACCGCATCGGGTACGACCCGACCTTGCGAGGGGCGCTCAATCAGGTGTTCGGTGCGGGCGCTGGCGACGCGACTGCCTCGCCCGGCCAGCAGACCCGGGTGCCCAACCTGGGTGCCGCGCCTCCACCGGTATCAGCTGGCACGGCCAACCAGGAGCTGCACGAAGCCGTCGCTGATATCGCCAGCGCGCTGCAACGCCTGCACCAGGCACAGGCAGCTGGCGACTTCGCCGCGCAAGGCAAGGCACTGGCCGACCTTGACGCGGCCAGCAAACGGTTCGACGCTGCCTCGAGGGCGGCCGGTGGCGTTGCTGCTCCACCGGCCGCCGGTGGTGGCTGACCGCTGAGCAGCCGATTTGCCCCGCCAGTGACCGTGCGCGTACAGTTGCGCGAGCAACGCGGGGTGGAGCAGCTCGGTAGCTCGCTGGGCTCATAACCCAGAGGTCGGCGGTTCGAATCCGCCCCCCGCTACCAGGGAAAACAGGCCCGGTCTTCTCGTAGGCCGGGCCTGTTTCATGCTCAGTGGTAACGGATTTGGTAACGCTCTGTCCACTCTCATGCCGTCTCACCAGGGCCAACTTGTCCCGGTAGACCAGCGAGGATCACCGATGCCAGCGCCTGAGCGACCTCGCGGTCGGCTTCCAGGTCGCCGTGCATGTAGGTCTCCATGGTGAAGCTCACCGACCGGGCCAGCGTGATCAGCCGGTCCCGCAACTGATCGTCGGTGAGAGTCGGCGCGTCGTCGGCCAGCGTGATGATCTGCGCCAGGATTCGGCGTAGGCGGGTGATCTCGTCGAGTGCCGCTGCGATGCTGACCGGGTATTGCGGCCGTAGGTGCTGATTTACCACGGAGGTTGCCCAGCTCAGCCCGCATGTGCACGTCCACGCGGTGACGCGGGGGGTGGCGCTGGTCAGCTGCACACCCTCGGTCTGGCGGCAACCGGGGCATGCCTCGCTGGTGGGATCGGTGGCCGTGGTCATCGTGACGGTGGGCGGTGGAACCGGCCGGGCCCGGGGAGCGATGGTTGACGGGGGCAGCTCAGCCGCGGCTCGACCGGAAGCCGGATTGCTCACTGCGCGCATTCCGCACAGCGGGCACGGCCAGGATCGACCAGGCTGGCGGCGAGCACCCGCATGCCACATAGCGCCTCATAGTCGCCAGACCGGCGGCCAGCTAGCAGCTCGTCACTGGTCACTCGGTGCATGACCCGGGTGCATGCGTCTACCAGCTCAATGCCCGGACGGCGCTGCACCGGGATGGTCCGATCGTGCGCCCGGCACCTGCTGTGCTTGCCTGCCATCACCCCGTGACCCCCGGGCCGCGGTCCAACAAGCAGGTCGCACGGAGGACCTCGCGGGTGCGCGGTCCGGCGGGTGGTGCTGGTGGTGCCTGAGTGGCGTCGTGGATCACCCGGCAAGACTGCGGCCTAGATCACGCTAGTTGTCTCCACTTCGGAGACCCCGTGCGCCTACCCCGAACCGATTACGCAAGCTGTCCAACTCCCACACCCGCCGGCGAGCACGGCGGTGGAGGGTCAACACCAGATCCCGGGCGATTGGGTCGTTGCGGATCCGCTGAGGAGCCAAGCGGTCGGCCATGTCCAGGTGCCGGATCGCATCCCCGTCACGTCGCCCTCCCTCCTGCGCCAGCACGCGAGCGAGGTCAAAGTGCATCGAGGATGAGCGTTCCCGACTGCCCAGCGCGTCAATGTTGATCGGGGTCGCCGTGGCGTCCTCGTACACCTTTGCACCCTCGGCAAGCTCCACCCCGATCGAAACTCGCCACGCCGCGACATTGGTGGGTCCGAAGTGCTGCCGCATCCCGTTGCGCTCGCCAACCCGGTCCGCTAGCACTGCGGCCTCGGCGAGGTGTGCGTATGCGTCGTCACGGCGTTGCTGCCGCGCTGCGGTTCGCGCCTGCTGGAGGTGCATCATGCCGACCAGCTCGGCAGGCAGCGTGTCCGCAGCAGACAACTGCACCGCTGGTGTCAGGTCGTGGATCCCTTCGGACAACAACGCTTGAGCCCGGGTCCGTGCTCCCATGCTGGTGAGCTCGCACGCCCAGTACCAGCGAGCGAACCCGAGGACTCCCGGGTTGTCCTGTTGCTGCGCGAGGTCATAACCGCGCCGTGCTGCGGTGGCCGCCAGGTCGATGTTGCCTGCGCGACTGGACACCACTCCGGCTGCGAAGCATGCGGTGACAGCCGCGGTGAAGGCGCGGTCCCGCTCGGCTGACGATACGGTCAAGGCGCTGGCTTGTGATTCCGCGAGCAGAGCGCCCATGTCGCGACCCGCGAGGGAGTAATTCGCTTGTCCGCAGCGCTCGTTGGCCTTGTCAGCCTCGATCGCCAACACTTCCAACGAGCGCGGCGTCAGGTCCGGCACGTCCATGGGGCCGAAGTCATTGAGAGCCAACCGGATAGTAGGCAGCGACGCCAGCACATCGGCCGTGTTGCGGTCCTGCGGCAGGTACGGCTGGCCGGTCAGATCCGCCACCGAGCAGCCCAAAGCGGCCGCCAGATCCTCAAGAAGACCCCGCCGGTTAAACCCACGCTGGCCCCGTTCAAGCGCGGATAGATAGGGCTTGCTGATACCGGCAAGCCCGGCAGCCACGTCCAGGCTCAGCCCGCGGCGACGGCGGATCATCCGGGCTCGCGCACCGATCGCCGACGCTTCCTCAGCGTCCACCGCTTTGCACCACCTTCACCGGGAACCCCCACCGGACCCCGGAGCCGTCGCCCCGGGGCATACATCCCGGTGAAAGGTTGCAGCTCCAGGCTACGCGGTGCACTTTGTCGTCAGATCCGACGATCGCGGCCAACTCGGTGCCGCATCTGTTGGTTGCTACCGGCTAGCCGCCGATGCCGAATAGTGCGTTGTTGAAAAAAGCGATGAGGATGAAATCGGTGGCGGCGCCGCTGACTATTTGGCCGTCGTAGACGGTCACGGTTGCGTCGTGCCGGGTGGTAGTGAACAGTGAGTTAGCGAAACTGAAATGGCGATGTTTCCCACTATCCCGGCTTAGCTGAATAACTTTTCCTCTGTCTGCCTGATCGAGTAGCCTTTTGAGATCCATCGCGGTTTGCGGGTCAGGCATCTCAATCGTAGCCATTCCGAGCATGATCACGTTTCTCTTGTCTTCGATTTCGATAAGCTGCCGGTAGAGGGACCGGCATGGGTTCCCGGCGAAGAATGTGCGCACATCTCCGTCAGAGTGGGCGTCGCAATTAGTTTGATCGGGCTCCACTTGGACTGTTACCCGATAACCTTGTCGCCGGAGGCGACTGGTTATCCTGAGGGCATCGCTAGTGCCGCTCGCGCGGGCGTCGGACTCGGCGCGGTTGGCGCGTACATCAGACTCGTTCCTGGAGATTCTGGAGCCGTACTCGCTGGCTGATTCACTGATCGACGTAGCGCTACCTAGACCAGTGCCCGCCGATAACATGATGGCCGCAGCCACTCCCAGAGTCACGCCATTATTACTTCTTTTGGGTCCAATGGGCACGCGCCGGCCATCTGGCAACGTCCGCCATTCCTGATCCTCCGCCATCCAGCGCTTCCTCCCTACCAAACGGCGGTATCAACATTTCGGCTTGGTTAAGCGCGTGCTGCCGTGATCCCTCCTCGGGCGCCTGTCTATCGACGCTCACGGTCTCAGGCTGTCCCCTGCGCTATTTGCCTAACCTGGCGGGCCACTGGATACAAGAGCCACCCATTTGTCGTATCGCACTTCAATTTGCGGAGCGCTCGCGAAGTGGCGTCAAAGCGCGGCACCAGCAGGCCGCACTACCAGACTGTGTGATGACTTCCGGGCCGTGGGCGATGATCCGAGTGTGACCGCACGCAGCAGTCGACCCGACGAGCCCACGCCGCGACCGTTATCGAACTGGAGCATCGCTGCGGGGGCGCTGGTTGTGCTCGCCGTCGCGGCGGTGGTCTCGTTCGTGCTGCTGCGTCGCTATGGGGGGGCAGGGGGCGCAGATCCAACTCGACGCGATCCGCACCGCCGGAACGCTGGTGGTCGGCACCGGCGGAGCGGTGGCTCTGCTACTGACCGCTCGCCGACAGCGTTACACCGAGCTGACCCTGGTACACACAACCAACGACGCCACCGAACGGCGCATCACCGAGCTTTACACCAAGGCTGCCGACCAGCTCGGCTCCGACAAGGCACCGGTGCGATTAGCGGGTCTGCACGCGCTGGAACGCCTGGCGCACAACACCCCGGAACAGCGTCAGACCATCGTGGATGTGATCTGCGCTTACCTGCGCATGCCTTACACCCCACCCGACGAACAACCCCCGGACCAGGACGCCCCCGCCGAAGCACATACCCGCTACGAGAATCGCCGCCAGGAACAGCAGGTGCGGCTTGCTGCCCAAGACATCTTGTCCCGCTGTCTGCCAGTCGTCGGCCAGCGCGGCCGACGCGGTTGGCATCGCACACCACCGAACACTCGGGTAGATCTCACTGGTGCGCTTCTCCTTAAATTTTCCCTGGCCGATTGCCAGCTCGGCTACGCCAATTTTGCACATACCCAGTTCAAAGGCGAAGCTGATTTCGTGGGCACACTGTTCACCGGCAAAGCTAACTTCGAGGGCGCCCAATTCGCGAGCGGGGCGCACTTTCTGAACGCTGGATTTACCGGCGAAGCGAGCTTCGAACGCGCCAAGTTCAAAAGCGAAGCCGATTTCCGGCGCGCCCTGTTCACTGACCTAGCCCAGTTCAAGCGCGCCAAGTTCGCTTCCCTGGTCCACTTCAACGATGCCGAATTCGCCACACTGGCCCAGTTCGAGCGCGTCAAGTTCGCTAGCGCGGCCTTCTTTCGTGATGCTCGGTTCACCGGTGTGGCGAACTTCGAAAGCGCCCGGTTCAACGGCGGCGTGGCCCACTTTTGGGGCGTCCGGTTCGACCCCCTGGCCTACTTCACTGATGTCCACTTCACCAACCAGGCCTTGTTTCAGGACGCCCAGTTCATCACCGAAGCGAGCTTCGAGCGCGCCAAGTTCACAGACCTGGCCCAGTTCGTGGGCGCCCGTTTCACCGACGAAGCGATCTTCGAGCACGCCCAATTCAACGGAGAGGTCGACTTCCGCGAGCTCGACCTCCGCGAGGTCAACCGCCCCGCCCGGGACACTGGCGTGTTCAGTTTCTGGGGCGCCCGGGTGACCTCGATCGCCAGTCCGAGTACCTGCTGGCCTCCGGGCTGGACGACCCGGCCCGCGATCCCGGGCAAGGGTGAAGACCCCAATTTCCTCTACCTGATCCAGGCGTAAGTGCGATCACAGGATCGACGCTAAGCAGAGCCATCCCACAAGATCACCGGCAGCGTAGCAAGACGCACCGCTTGCCTCTCTGTATTGCCGTCCGGCCACTGACCGGCGGATACCCTGGCGATGGGCAATTCGGGTGGACGTACTACATGGCGATACGTCCAGGGTTTTGTTAGACCACTTTCGGGAGATGAGCACACGGCGGCCGGCGATGCCCAGGTGTTCTAGCTGGTGGGCTTTGCCTTCGCACTTGCCGGGGGTCATGGTGTGGCGGGCGCCTTTGGGCTGGATGCCATACAGCAGCCAGATCGGGGACCTGGGCGAGCAGGGTGTGATCTGCAGTTCAGCGTGCAGGCGCTGGAGATGGTCGCGTTGGGCGTCGGTGGCGTGGTCGTCAAGCCCAGCGGCTTGGCTGATGCTTTTCGTTAGATATTTAGTGAGGTATTCGAGGTGACGACCGGCTTCTTCGGTGCCACCCAGAATTCCTTTGACATGCACCTGGTCCCCGAACCGGACCATGTGCGCCGGTTCGGTGAGCTGCTGGCAGGCTTGATCCCAGCTCGGCAGCTGACCTGCGACGATCCAAGATCGACTATTGCCGAACGATAGCCCAGTTACCTGACTTTGCGGTGTTTGTCGCGCAACGTCGCACCACAGTTACATGGCGCGGTAACCGGCTCAACCGACGTCGGTAACAGACTAGGCGCCAGGATTACCCTTATGGCATGTTTGTCTGGTTCTGGATCGCGCAGGTCACCATCTGGGTGTGCTGGGGAGCGTTTTTGACCGCCTGGTTGGTGGGGGCGATCTACAACTGGTTCCGCGCCCCCGCGGCGCGCCAGCGGCGGCTGGTGCCGTCGGGCTGGATGGTGGCTGTCCCGGCGGTGCTCATCGTGAGGCTGGTACCGCGCTGGGTATGGCAGCCGGTGACCGTGCATTCCCCGGTGCTGCTCGTCGCCGGGCTCCTGGTACTGGTGATCGCGACCGTGTTCACGATCTGGGCGCGGGTGGTGCTCGGGCGGATGTGGACCGTTTCCGCGGTCATCAAAGACGATCATCAGTTACGCACCGACGGCCCGTACGCGATCACCCGCAACCCCATCTACACCGGCATTTTGGGCATGGCGCTGGGCACTGCCGCCGCATCTGGGTTCGGGCCAACCCTGGTCGTCATCGCGCTCGCGCTCGCCTGGATTTGGCTGAAGATCCGGGCCGAGGAACGCCTCCTCGCCGAGACGTTCCCTCTCGACTATGAGCACTATCGGCAGCAGGTGCCCCGGTTGATCCCCCGTCTGATACCGGTCCACCGACCCGCGAAGATGTCCGGCGATGCATAAGCCCCGGAATTGTGACCACGGCGGATGCGATCTTTTCCAGCGAGTGCCCCGTCACGCCCCGTCGTATCACCTCGGCATACAATTACATTGCGCTACATCGCAGTACAACAGCACGAGTCGACCGACGATAGCGTCGAAGCGGTGCGATGCTTGCCATGTCCGGGCGTCGCCTTGCTCAAAGGTGACATTGTTCAAACCGCGAGAATCGGCGCGACGCTGCGCCGATTCCAGAACGCGGCTTTCCTGGTCGATTCCCACGACCGCGCCGGCAGACCCGACTAGCTCCGCAGAAGCGAAAGCTACATCACCAAGCCCAGTACCGATATCCAGCACCCGCATCCCTGGCCTAATACCGGCAAGACGCAGAATCGCAACCGTTGCCGGCCCCAGAAGACGCGCTTGATGTTCCAGGCGGGCCAGCTCAGGTTCCTCATGCCCAAGCGCGTAGCTGCATTCGGCCCTAGCACCACTGGCCGACCGACCACCCACGACCGACCACGCCCCAGTCTCTGGAACGGTCATGCCCCTAATCCCCTCTCCGCTCGATCTCCCAGCACATCCCCCACCGAACGCCCTGGATGGTCGACGGGATAGGTCGCCACTAACCGACACAACCGTCGGCAGAGTCGACCCCTGGGCCGTGGTCGGGCCGTCGGAGACAAGCAGCGAAAGCTACCCACCTGTGCCGACCGCGCCGCGCCCATTAGCACAGGTGGGCAGGGGTGGATCACCGTAATACGCATCCTTACCCAGTGGGATGTAGGCTATGCGTTCGCAGAGGCCGGAAGTACATCGAGTTGACGAAGCATGGTTGCGGCATCCATGTAGACGGTTTCCCCGCTGACAAACCCGTCCGCACCTAGCACAAAGATCGAACAACCGCGAATCTCAACCGAACGATGGGTCGGCGGGACGCCCAAGAATTGTCCGTTATGGGTCGCGGTAATCGTCCATTCGATGACACGGACTCTTTCACCACAGCCGTAGGTATTCCGGCGGTCTAAGCGCAAGTCCGGAAACGCTTCAAGGAGGGCGGCTGCGAATCCTTGAATCTGCTTCCGGCCATGCGCGACCTCACCTGTTGCGATGAATCGCAGTACAGCGTCTGGGGAGAACTGTGACGCGAAGTCGGAAGCGTCATGGTTGTTCCAGGCTGCGCGAATGTTGTCGGTTCGCTGTTCGATGCTACTCATAGTGACTCGTCTCACCTCACGTTGGTCATCAGTTCGATGAACGATAGCGTGGATGCACCTGTTGAGGAGCTACTCGAAGGGAGCTGCGTTGTCGATGAGGAAGCGCCAGGATCCATCCTCTTGTTGGCGAAAAACAACCGCAGCACGAAGTCTCAACGTATCCGTGTCGCCGTCAGAACTGTTCTTCCGTAGGGTGTGTTCAACGGTGTTCAAGGAAATATCCCCGACGCGATGATGACTGACTAGCTTGATTTCCCACCGCCATCCTGCCTCTAGAAAACCAGCGAACACTTCACGTATTTTGCCAGAACCGGTAATCACCTGGTTGGGAGCTAAACATACTACCGCTTCGGGCTCGAATAGGTTGACCAATCCGTCAAGATCACCCGCATTAAATGCATCCTGGCATACCTTGGGAGCTCCGTCTGGACGTTCGATCCGAACGACTTCCGATCCCGTCTTCTGCGTCATAACCTCTCCATACCCTCATACCGCCACTACGCCGATCCGCAGCTCGCCCACCTGGCCAGGCCGCGACACCGTCAACCGGGCGTGGGCAAGCACATGCATCCAGAGTCCGCCCTGCCTGATCTACATTAGTTGTACCTCAACGACTACAGATGACCGTGGACGTCCTCGGACGTGAACCGAGGATTAAGCACGTCCACGGACAATTTGTAGGTCCTAAAGGAGTGCTGCTTCCGACCACGGGAACAGAAGGCCTTGGGTTTGTGCTGATCGTCAGGACACAGAACTCGTCCTCGGTCTGCTGATCACCTTGAAACTGCCGCCACACGCTCGCCTTCTCGTCTCGAATGGTCCAGGCGTGAACCTGTGGTGAGGACCAGCTCCTGCCGTTGCGGGTTGCGCTCTCGGTGCAGAGCACGATGACCCTGTCCCCCTTCGCCAGCACGTCGTCGATCCGGATAGAGAAGCTGCCCTCGTCGGCCAATCCTAGGAAATGCTCGAAGAAGCCGAGTACCTCCGCGTGACCGCGGTAGTCGCCGGATAAGGGGCCACGTCCGGGAACGTGCCAGTAAATGTCCTCGGCAAACGCGGCCAACACCGCCGGGATGTTGCCCGCGGCGAAGTTGTCGTAGAGCTGCTGGATAAACTTCTGATTGCGGAGTGCGATCTCCGATCCATGATGATGTCCTTCAACGGCGCCGTCGGGTGTGGTCGGGTTTTTTGATTCAGTTGGTTGATCCCTGGAGCTGGGCGGAGAATTCGGCGAAGTCCATATAGATACGTTCGCACACAAGTTGATCTCCTTCGAATTCGTATAGGAACGCCACGCGGTTGTTGAACGAGCGACCCGTCGAAGGAATACCAAACCATTCCTCTTGTTGAGTGCCAGACCAACGTGCTTCGACGAAAACGTGGTCGTCGCCATGCTTCAGGAGGGCAATGTCAATATGGAAATCGGGAAAGGCGGAAAAGAAGGCAGTGTAGAGCTGTCGCACGGCGGCGTGATTCGGTATCTGTCCTTCTTCGCCGTATGCGGGAATATCGTAACTGGCTCGCGCTTTAGAGAAGGTTGCTAGGGTTGCCTCGGGATCGTGGCGGTTTTCCCCGTCGATATGTGCTTTGACGGTTGCTTCTCGGGTCTGGCGAAGACTGGTGTCCAAGGTTATGTCAGTCATGGTCTTTCCAACGGTAGTCATGGTGAATCACCTCAGTGCATTTTGAAATCTGAATAGATCTAGTGTTGCGCTTGTGCGCATGATGATCACCGGGTGCGAGTATGGAGGGTTGCACGCAGCTGTCGGGGCACTGTGACATTGAAGCAAAAGGTGTACTCGCCGTGGCTCAAAGCAGCAAGACCGGCACTACAAGCCCCGTAGATGACTGCGACAAACCGGCATCTGAAGACTTTGGCCAAGGGATTGTGGGCGGACAAATGAGATCAGCTCGCTGAGCTGATCCCTCAATGCAACAGTGCCCTCCCAACTCCCCTGGCGTGATGCTGTCACGTAGCGGTACACCTGTCCACTCAATTTTTGGAGCTTGACCACGGCTCCTCAAGTGCCTGGCGGCGACGTCTTGAGCAGCCCCCACATGACAACCGGATAATAAGGGTTAACCACGCATGCGGGCACTGTTGCATTGAGGGATCGGCCCACTCGAGCGCGGATGGAGCACCGGGCTGTAGTTGTAGGTGCCGCCCTGGTATATCTCTAGGTCACGTCCGCGGAGCTGGTGTATGGGAGGGCTCCGGGTGATCCTTTCGCTGTGGGTATTTTAAGCGGTGGGTGTTTCGGTTGTTATGGTGAGTGTGTTGGAAGCCGGGTTGGTTTCGGCGGCGACGATGCGGATTCCGCTTTTGGCGAGGAGTTCCAGGCTCATGTAGCGGCGGCCTTCGGTCCATTCGTCGTGTTGTTCGGCGAGCACGGAGCCGACCAGGCGGATCAGGGAAGAGCGGCCGGAGAAGATGCCGACGACGTCGGTACGGCGACGGATTTCTTTGTTCAATCGCTCCTGGGGATTATTGGACCAGATCTGACGCCACAGCTCGCGGGGATAAGCGGTGAAGGCCAGCAACTCGTCCCGGGCGGCGTCTAAGTGCTCGGCCGCGTCGGGGTATTTCTCGGCCAGGGTGGCGACCACCGGTCTCGTCGGGGGCAGCCCCCGGGCTGCCGTGTGGTCGGGCTTTCGCCAGATCGACGGGCTACCACAGGGCTCCCCGTCCAGATCGTCAGTGAATCACAGTGATCGTGGGCGGGCATGTGACCAGATTTGTGACCAGGACGCTATGTCACGTGCTGAGACCGTGTGGAAGAGGTGAGACGGTGGCGTCACCGGTGGGCTGGTCACCTGGGATGTCGGCGTATGGGTGAGACGGTGCGAGACGGCTGCGTGCCGACTCATAACCCAGAGGTCGGCGGTTCGAATCCGCCCCCCGCTACCAGGGAAAACAGGCCCGGTCTCGCGCAGGCTGGGCCTGTTTTATGCCCCAGTGGTAACGGATTTGGTAACGCTCTGTCCACTCTCATACCGTCTCACCGGGGCTAACCTGTCCCGGTAGGCCGGCGAGGATCACCGATGCCAGCGCGTGAGCGACCTCGCGGTCGGCTTCCAGGTCGCCGTGCATGTAGGTCTCCATGGTGAAGCTCACCGACGTGTGCCCGACTCGTTGGCTTAGTGCTTTGGTGTCGACTCGCGCTAGCCGGCCAGCGGTGGCGTAGCTGTGCCGGACGTCGTGCAGTCGGATTCGGGGCAGGCCAGCAGCCTGAGCCAGCCGGGTGAAGCGAGTAGTGATGGTGTCCGGGTGTGGCGGCCGGCCGTCTTCCCAGCAGAACAGCAGCCCGTGGTCTTGGTAGTGCTCGCCGGCTACCGCGCGTTCGGCGTCCAGCATGTTCACGTGGGAACGCAGCATGCCGAGTGTGTAGGGATCTAGTGCGATGGTGCGACGGCTGTTGTCGGATTTGCCGTCTTCTTCGATGACCTTGCCGTCTATCACGACGCGGGTCGAGCCGACGGTGAGAGTGCCGATGTCGAAATCGATCCCGTCACGGTGCACACCGGCGAGTTCGCTGCGCCGCATGCCGGTCGTCGCTTCGAGGACCCATAGCGCAAAGAACCGATCCTTGCGTGCTTCCAACAGAAACGTCGTCAGCTGCGCAACCGTCCAGGTTCGGTGAGCTTTGCGAGGTACCCGGGGTGGGCTGGCGTCGGCGACGACGTTACGCCTCACATAACCCCATCGGCTGGCGTCCTCCCAGACGCGGTGCAGCATGTGATGAACGTTTACGACGGTCTTGGGAGCTAACCCGGGATCAGGCTCTGGTGCGGCTGGACGCGGTTTCGGCGCCGGTCCGTACTTAGACCGCACACGGCTCGGCGAGCGTCGATACAGGTTGCAGCTGGTTTCGCTCTAGACGATGATCTGTGATGTGCTCATCGGTCCATCCACCAGTGATTGGAGCGCTTCACCAGGCAGCACGGTCGACAGCGAGAGGGACAATAAAATGGACAATAGTGCACTTTATGCGCTTAACCCGACTAACCTGACGTGGCGTAAGAGTAAGAGAAGTTTTATTGAGGGCAGTGAGTGTGTGGAGGTAGCTGAGCTGGGCGGCGGCGCTGTAGCGCTGCGTGATTCCAAAAACCCGACTGGACCAGACCTTCGGTTCACTGCCTCTGGGTGGGCGGTTTTCCTGGACGGCGTGCGTCACGGGGAGTTCTAAGCGATGACGCGACCTGTCAGAGAGCAGGCAGGGAGGTGTCCGTGCTACGGGGGAACCTCAGTCTGCGATGACAGGTGGCTGGCATGTCGTGCTGAATTCGCTCAGGGTGGCTGGCCACGCTGAGCGAATTCATAGCGTGGATCAACCAAGTCGGCAGGATGATTTTCATGCGCTCGCCGCCACGGCGAGCCAGCGCAGCTCCCGACGCGGTGCGTAACCCGCTGCACCACGAGTTTCGCGTTGATGCGCTGACGCGCGCTGTGCTTCTCACAGGATTGATCACGGCGATCTGGCCGATGTAGTTTTTGACCGGCAACGCTGCCGGGCCGCGGTAGGCGCATGGCCCCGGGGTTGACTGATGAGCCAACCGTTAATGATCTGCCAAGGCTACGTTAGGTGGGTCGCCGCCACTAACCCGATGATGGCGAGGAGAGCATGCATGGGGAAGCAGGCGAGGAATGCCCGATCAAGGAAGCTCGTAGTGCGAGAAGAAGACGCCACCACGAAATTATCGCCAGGGCATCGCAGGATTTTTTGAATAAGCCCGACCAGGTGCACGCTACAAATAGGGCTCTTTTTTGCTCTTTGGTTGCGGATGTCATTCCGGCATTCGAGGATGGCACCGCCGACTGGAACGCCATTAGAGCGCATTTTGTGAACAGTTCCATTGAGAAACGGTTGCGGATCGTTAGGGGTCAACATCAAGCGCTTCGGTCGGCGTTCGTTCATTTGGTTTTTGTGGAGTTGGCAGCCGGTGTCCTACCTTCGCTTGAACGAAAAGAGGATTTGACGCTTCCGGCTCAAGAAGCGCGCAATGGTGTCTCCTATGTTTGCGACCTAATCAAGACCCCTTATCGTGGCGCATATCATCAATTCATGCTCGCTGGAGCCCGCTGGATCCAGCAGCCAGCCCTTCAATTTATCGAATTACTAAGGAGTCCAAAACATCCGTATCATCAGCTTTTTGCGGCTACTCACGAGGCTCAGTGTGCGGTTAGCGGGCTGAGGAGTGAGCAGCAACGGCACAGACCTCACCACGCCTCTCAAGCAATTATCCGCCATCCTGAAGACTTTCGGTCGTATCAGCCTCTATTTATAGGGAACCTTCAAGACGTCCTGATCTTGCTTGTTGCCGCACAAAAAGCTTACCTCGCCCGAATGAACCAAGAGGATGGTAGCAATTCGTGGTCGGACGCGATCGGCAGGCTCGTGCTGGCCAACCTGGGTACGTTTTCTTTGCCCGCGCGCATGAATCGGGAAGCGGGACTTAAGAAGATTTCACATCCCGCGATACGGTATGCTAATCGACCCATGGAGGCCAAGCCTTTCGCGCATATGCCAGCAATATTTGCAGTCACGGGAGACCGTCAAGACCTTAAGCTGGATCTAACGCCTGAATTTGCATACCTAAAATCCGCAAACCAGAGTTTTTGCGCTGGGGTTATCCCGCATAGATCACACGATCGTAGAGGTCAAGAGGTGGCGGAGAGGGTTTTATCTGTTGCGGGAGTTCCAACTGGTCGACTACCTGAACACCGAGATTATGGAAGGATTGATCCGCTAGCCATTCTTGGGATAATAGGAGTTCATATCGCGAAAGATACCATCTTTCGTGAGAGTCCTCTTTAGTCTCACGTGGGCCCAGTTCGGTGAGCCGGTCGGTGATGCCGTTATCACGGCAGATCCGGTTGACGGCGGGCAGGTCAGGGTCCGACTCGCTCCTCAGGCGATCACCCGGGCTGAAAAATGGCCTATTTCCGGCTCGCGGATCTGGCAAGCCCGTTTCGCGATCTGCACGGAGGCTGCGCCGCTGCCTGCGGCAAATCCACTGGAAGCAGTGGAAGACCGTCACCGCCAAGCGGCATAACCTGTGAAGCCGAGATTCAGTTGTGAAAGCGTACAGCGTGGGCGAACTGATCTGTGGACCATTGTGTTACCCGCTGCCGTTGGCCGCCTTACCAGCGTCGCAGTCGATCGAATCGGACACTAGGGGCACCAGAAGCCGGCGACATGATTTCGTAGCCAAGCTCATCGCGCAAGACGCGGCGGCCTCCTCCGGATCGTCGCGAACCATCGATGCGAGTTGCTGACGGCGCCACTTGACGCGGCCGTCCTCGATGGCCTGACGAGCACCCGGCATCGCGTCGAACCGGAACTCTTCGACGAGCAGCTGCAGCAGATCTTCTAAACATGGTCGCATTCGGGCGCCACCGACCGGCAGATGCAGCTTACTTAGCTCGCCGCTATGGTCAGGGTTGTGTCGTACTAGTAAATTTGTAATCGCGCAACGCTCAGCATGGATATTCCAATGACAGCCCGGCGCGGAGTGCATACTACGGTCGAAGTCCAGACGGAGCAGCGGATGGCGATTAACCCGAAGTTCGAACTTAGACTTGGCCACCGCTGGATACCGGTCGACTGAATCTGCAACGAGCCGGATCTGGATAAATAGCTCGGCGACCTTATTGCCCTTATGCAGCAATGAAATCGCTTTGGCCTCCTTCGCCTTTGCTGTACCGATCTCTACTGCGAAGGCAAGACCAGACGCTGTAACCGTGACCTGGCGGAGTTCGGGGTCAACACCCTCCTCGTAAGGCAACACCGCGTCGAGCAGCTGCTGTAGTTCTTCACCAAACTCACCCGCTGCTGCGGCAAGGTCGAAGGCCACTCGCAGAGGTTAGGCTCCAAGGAGGAACGCGACTGTGTCAACCTCCTGCCACGCATCACGCTCCTCTGGCGTGGCGGTGCCGGCCTCGATACGTGCCCGCAGCTGTTCTTCGGTTAGCCGAACCGACGACAAAGCCCGCTCTCGCCGGGCCCGTAGCTCCGCCGGGTCAGCCTTGATCACAATCGCGTCCATGTGCTCACCCCCGTCGTTTCGCCCGATGCATACAGGATGCCTCATTCCACCGACAACGAGACAGAGCCGCGCAGGAAGTTGCTGTGAGAGGCCGTTGTTGGTCCAGCACCGCAACTAGCCAGTGGTCAAGACGTGGTGGATGAGGTGGAGCTTCTTGCTGGGGACCATCTGGGGACCACACGTCCTGCACGGACGTGAACAACCCGCACATCGACCATGTGCCCGCACGCCGCGTGCATCCGCTTTGACCAGCGGAGATGGCTAACCCTACGTCCTGGGGGTCAAGGGTGCTCCCGCCTTGGTCATCACCCAGGGCGTCGGCCACCCACCGATGATCGCAATTCTGACGGTAACGAGCAGTACCGTGCTGCACTCGACACCACCGGCGAACTCCTCTTGCCCACGTCGTGCGGTCGGAACAAGGACCTGCCTGCATCTGTTAACCCTAGGCCCGCTTCGCCGCGTCCGGTTGACAATTACGACAACTATTCGGCGTCAAGGGGATTCATTGCTACGACCCTCCCGTCAACTCCACCTTTCCGATCCTCAACTCCAGTCGCATGGAATGCTGTAGCCGCCGAAATAAAGCACCCCAATCGGTACGGAGATTCTCGTAGTCAGCAGACTCCAGTTCTCCGCCTGTGGATAGAAAATCGCGTATATCGCGCATCTTTCGAAAGGCTGCTTCACTTGCGTTGATCACGCCTTGCTCAGCGATAATGGAAAGTTGGTAGCGCATTCTATAGCAATCGCGGAAAAGATCGCGGATCTCTAGCGACCTAACGGTGGCCGACTCGTACTCCCTCTGTGACGCAGCCCTCATCTTTTCATGCGCCTCAGTGAGCACTGAAAGAATTCCGCATAAAGCTCTTGTCGAATAGACCTCTGACATTTTTGTTGCTCACGCTTCCGTCTAAGCGTGTCGTTGACAAGTGCAGAGCCTAAGCCAATTATAGTTCCGAGCGCTGTTCCTAGGAGAGTCGACCACTGCATAGTCATAGAATATCAACGCCGCTAAAAAGCTGTTTCTGCATACCTGCTACCGTCGCCTTCTCCGACACCGCGGCAAGTGCCAACGAACGGGTTCACAATCCTGTATCGACCGTGGGGGTTGGTGCTCGTCGGCCTATCAGCCCGACCACGGCAGTGAGCCCGCACCAGGTGAGGTTCCGCGCGATAGACAGCAGTCTGCTACGCCTGATATCCGGGAAACTTGGCCGTCTAGGTCGACGCGATCGGCTGCGGTGCGGTCGGCATACCAGGTCGACCGAATGGCACACGAGTCCCAGTGCGCAAGCTCGCGGTAGGCCACTCACTTCGGGAGCTGACGATAGTAATGATGGCAACGCAGACAACAACCGAGCACCGGCAGCACACTGCGAAGCCGGGGCGTGGCACAGATCGTGGGCATGGGAGGGAGTTTGCGTGCTTCTGGGGTCAAGTGGCTCCTGCCTTGATCGTCACGTAGGGCGCCGGAGTGTCACTAGGTGACCGCAGTTTTGACCGCAACGAGCAGCACCGTGCTGCACTCGTACACTCCCCGGCGAACGCTGCACGCCCACGTTGCGCGGTCCGATCCCGGACTTGCCTGCATCTGTTAATCGCAGGGTCCTCGCCTCTGTCGCCGACCACGGTCGGGGCAGACCGGGGGAGTAGGGACCGTGCTTGGTAACGGCAGTGGTAACGAGACGCCGCGCGACCGAGTGAGTCTGCTGAGACAGCATGGGACAACACAGATGCCGGCAGTCGTACCGGCCATCTCGAATGCATCCAGTCGGGCCTGGTGAGACGACCCTGGGACGGCTCATAACCCAGAGGTCGGCGGTTCGAATCCGCCCCCCGCTACTACCGCAGAAGGCCCCTGACCAGTCGGGTTCAGGGGCCTTCTCGTTGCTGTAGGAGCTCATAGCAGTGGTGAGTCTGACCCTGCAGTCACCGAATTAGTCACGGCCGCGTCGCTGGGTGAGATGGGTCCTGACACTGGCCCGAGGATGGCCGTCGCTGCGAGCCGGGCACCCTCTGCATCCATGCCGGGGATGACGTGCATGTAGACCTGCTGGGTGAAGGCGACGGAGGAGTGTCCGAGTCGTTCGCTGACCACTTTGACTGGTACGCCCGCGCGTAGCGCGGCAGTGGCGTAGCTGTGTCGGACGTCGTGCAGGCGTATGGGTGGCAATCCGGCGGCGATGGAGTGCTGAGCGAACCAGTCGCTGATCGTTTCTGGATGGATGGGGTGACCGTGGGGCCAGCAGAACAGAACGGCGCCCTGGTGTTGGAATTCAGCACGCTCGATGTCCCACAGTCGGACGTAGCTGCGGAGGGCGGCGAGCGTCATGGGGTCCAGAGCGACTGACCGCCTACTGCTGTGGGTTTTGGTATCGGAATCTTCGGCTCGTCCGCCGACTACCACGCGGGTTGTGCTGTTCGTGATCCGACCGTTGTCGAGGTCGACACCATTGCGGCGCAGGGCGGCCAGTTCCCGCGGCGTAGGCCAGTGGTGCAGACCAGTAGCCACAACGCGTAGAAGCGGTCGCTAAGGACTTGGGTGATGAAGCGCCGGAGCTGTTCTGCGGTCCACACTTCGCGTACTGTCCGTGGTGCTCTTGGTGGCTTGGCGTCAGCTGCGGGGTTTCGCGGGATGTAGTCCCATCGAACGGCATCGCTTGGTGCTGCGGTGAGCATGGTGTGCACGTTTCGCACGGTCTTGGGTGAGAGACCGTCCTGTTTTGGGGCCGTGCTCGGTCGCGGCCGGGTCGGCCAGCCGCAATCGGTGCTCGGATGCGCGCAGCCAGTCATTGGGTAGATCGCACCACAGCCACGGGTGGCACGCCCGAAAGCCCCCCGCGGCCCGACGCCGTGTCGCAGCTGTAGCGAGACCGCCTATTTGATTCCGACAACCATCGAGTCAGGCCCAACGAGGTGCTCGACGTAGCTGTCGCGAAAGCCCACCTCATGCATCCAGGCACGGCAATCGGCACCCGTGTAGTCGAACCCTCCGGGTGTCTCGATGAGCATGTTGAGGCTCATCAGCAGGCCGAAGGCGTTGCTGCGCCGCTCATCGTCGATGATCGCATCGTAGACGATCAGCGCGCCGCCCTCGGGCAGGGCGTCGTAGGCCTTACGCACCAGCAGGCGTTTCTCGTCGAGGTCCCAGTCGTGCAGGATGTGGCCCATCACGAGCACATCCGCCTGGGGCAGTGGGTCGGTGAAGAAGTCGCCGGCAGTGAAGCTCAGCCGCTCGCCGAGCCCGAAGCCCGCGACGTACGCGTCGAAGATCGACCCGAGCGCGGGCAAGTCGAAACCGCCGCCAGTGATGTGCTCATGCGCGAGGGCGATCTGAACCGGCACGGCTCCCTCGGCGCAGCCAATGTCGATCACGCTGCGGTGCTGCTGCCAGGGAAACTTCGCCGCGATGGCTCTGGCTGTGTTGGCGCTGAGTGCGCTCATCGCGCGGGCGAACTGCGCCAACTTCACCGGATCGGGATAAATCACCTCGAACATGTCCTGGCCGCCGCCCTTGACCTCATTTTGCGGCAGACCGGTTCGCAGACCCTCCGTCAGAGAGCCCCAAAAGCCGTACAGACGCGCGTTGGCCATCTCCAGCATGCCACCCACGTAAGACGACTTGGCCCGATCGAGGAACAAGCCGGTGGCCGGCGTGTTGGCGTAGCGGCCGTCCTCGCGCTCGAGCATGCCCAGCGCGACCAACGCGTCCAAGAAGTCTCTCGAGCTGCGCGGGTGCAGCCCCAACCGCTTCCGCAGCGTGTCGCCATCCAACGCGCCCGCGCTCGCCAACTCCGAGAATACCCCCAGCTCAACAGCGCTGAGTAACGCCTTCGAGCCCCAAAACGCCATCCCGAGTTGCATAATCGCAGCGGGTGTCACCTCGGTATCGTGCTCGACCGCCGACGCTTGTACTTCGCTCACCAACGCACCCCATTTCCGAGAACAGGTCTGTCGGCTGGCTAGCCTACGATCGCCACCGCGACCTGCGCAGCGTCAAACGCCAGGCCGCTTGACAATGCCAAGGGCGATCGGATCAAGCCAATTCCGCGAGTAGCTGGCGGCTTACGCAGCGCTCGTCGATCGTGACGCCGAAGCGCTGTCGGCGTGCGATTAGCTGCGGTAAACCACGGTCAAGAGCGGGTCACTGTGACCCGGCCTGACCGCAGGTCGAGGCCCCTGACGGCGCGACGAGCGCAGTCTTCCAAGCTGGGGCTCATGTGTGATCGTCATTAATGGGCATGGTGCACTTACCCCGCAGGTGTAACCAAACCATGCCCTCGCCGGGCGGGCAGGTCTGCGGGATGGCCGGCCACCACACCTCTGTCGGCAGGGTGGGGCATCCCCAGGCCTCCCTCATGGACTACCAGGCAGCCCGGGGCAGAGCTGCACGAGATGCGCACCGGTCCGTCGAGGGCTAGTCGGGCTGCCGCCATCCCTTGGCGGGCACCGCGTCGCTGAGAAGTGGCGGAGTTAAGGTTGGCAGGGCACCGATTTCTGCAGGCGCGGTGCCGAATCTGAGTTTGAGAAGGCGTTGTGAGGTTCGGTCGTTGGCGTAGCCGAGATAACGGCGCCCAAGGCTGGTACGGGCAATGAGCCCTGATTCGACCAGATTTCTGGCGACGATCAGTGGGATGGCCCAGATCGGTGTAATGGGCAAGTCTAGGTCGCGCAGGCCTTGTTTACCGAGGAAGTAGCGCAGCATGCTCAGCATGCGCAACCGCGCGTAGTGTCCACGAAACGTGTTCAGGCGCCCGTAATTTTGGGTGAGTTGTCCATCGACAAGTGCCGCGGCGAGGGCGGCGCCAGCGGGTGTGGCGCCGGCTTGGGCGAGCACGACGTGGTAGTTGAAGACGTTCTGGTCGCCTTCGGTATCAAACAGCCACTCCTGGTCGATGCCCAGCAGCCAGCCCACGTACTTCCACAGGTGCATCACCGCCAGCGACTCGGATCTGGTCACGATGCGGCCCAGCACGCGCACCCCGAGCAACACCGCGCCGCTAAACAGCCCCAGCGTCCCCGCCTGGTCACTTTGATTGATCGGCAGGCCGTAGTGGGGGATGTCCCAGCGGCCGCTGGTTTCAAACTGGTGATTGACCAGCGCGTGCGTCACTCGCACGTGGACAGTGAGCTGAAAACCCTCGCCGGATCGGCGCATTCCCGCCGGTGAACTGACTGCATCGGCCCATTTCTGCGTTTCCCCGAGTCGGCGCATCGCGCTCGAACCGGTCAGGCCACCGGTCAGCACCAGCAGGTCAGCCGGTCCGGCGAACCGATATCCCCCAATCAGCGACAGTTGCAACAACACATCATCTCGGCTGCGCCCAAACCGCCGAAATACCTCCGCGCCTCGCTCCAACAGATCGAAGTCCACCCAGCCCGGCACCTCATCAATCACCGCAAAGAACTCTCGCAACGCCTCAGGCGCTTGCGGCACGGCATCTATCCCGTCAGCCAGGGCAGCGTGAAACTGCGCCATGCTGACCCGCCCGGGATCATCCTTCGTCAAGCGCATCGCCGTAGCCAGCCGGGCACCGAGCTCGTCGCGGGCGAACATCCGCCTGCCCAACTGCTCAAGCAACCGCTCATCCACCGTCTTGACCCCCGCGACCAAACGCAGCACCCGGCCCAACCGCTCGTTACGTTGCCGCGCACTGCAAAACCGATGGGGATAGATCAAGGCGCCAGCGCCCTCGTTCACCGCTGACGAGACCACACCGTCATGGTGACACGAACATCCACTCTCAGTCCTGGACCCGCAGCCCAGAGCCCGAGACCAAGCCACGCGACACGCTCCATGATCACTTGGACACTTTCCGGACACTTAATCACACTGAACAACACCAATCGCGAGACCGTCTGCATCGGTCGCTGACGATCTTTGGTGTGATGCGCCGCTATCCAGCGACAGCGTGGCGTAGGTGTGGCGGATGGAGGTCGAGCAGGTCCCGGTTGGCGCTGGCCAGCTCGGAGCGCCGCATTCCCGTTGTGACTGCGAGCAGCCACAGAGCGGCGGAGCGATCGGACAGTGCAGCAGGCAGCCACTTGACCCGGTGCCTGGTATCGCTGCCACGCACAGGCTCAAGCTCGTGCCTTTTCTAGAACCACATGCTTCGCGCCCCTCGCGCTGTATGACATAGCTCCTAAAAGACCCGCATGACCACCGCCAATCAGGACTGTGTCGATGCATTCTGCACGTTCCATGATGTCATTTGCGTGTCCGCGCGACTATAAAATCAGCATGCTGTCGCCGAACATGTCGAACTCGTATCCATCCTTCTCTAAGATCTCGGCGTAGGACCGCATAACGAAATCTTTGCCGGCGAAACCCGCCGTGAGTACAATGTGGCTGGACCGTGGTCGGTGAAGGTTCGTCAGCAGTACATCCACGACCTTGAACCGGAATCCTGGATAAATATAGAGATCGGTCCATGCCGTTTGGGGCCGAATAGGCGCCTTGGGCTCATTGTGGACCGCTAGTGACTCGGGAGTTCGCATGACCGTCGCGCCAACAGCGATGACGCGTCGCTTCTTGGCCAGGGCTCGATTGATTTGTGCGGCGACCTCGCACCATGACACCACCGACGCGACGAGCAAATCGGCCAGGACGAGGGACCAGCGCTCGATGCGATCGGCTCCGCGAACAGGGGCATGTCGCCGCCCGGTAGCTGCTCTCATAGGCTGCATCCAGGCTATCGGGTGAGCCGACTGTGAGTGAAAAGTCGCGCGCTGCGGCTACCGCATTAGGCTCAGAGGATGATGGTAGACGGGCCGGCGCCGCAGTCGCAGTGCGCTCACATCGCCGCCGGGGTAGCGCGCACTGTGGCCGAAGGCAGCGCCGAGGTAGCGGTGCTCCTCGAGTACAGCTTTCCCGACGAGGCTGCCGGCGATGCCCTGCCGGCGGAGATGTCGTCGCAGTACCGTGGCGTCGTCGATTTCCGCAGTGACCGTGCCTCGCTGACGGGTGCGAGCACGTCACTGGTCCTGGACGGGTCGGTGACCTACCAGAAGATGCCCGACGGGGTGTGGACGCACACCAGGCATGCTCAGCGGGCCGGGCACTGGACCCCTACGCACCCCCGCTGGGCGCTGGAGGTGCTCCGGCAGTGCTGCCGGTCAGCCGCGCCGGGCGGCGAGCCTGACGTGGTGGAGCTCGATCGCGATCGAGCCGCTGACCTGACCCATCCTGGGCTCAATCCGGACTGGCAGCTGAGGGCCCGGCCCGCCTTCGACGACAACGGCCGACTGCGCCGCGTCGAGATCATGATGGCGGGCTCCGCCAGCCCCGACACGTCGATGCGGACCACCGTCGAGTTCACCCGCTTCGATCAGACCGCTGCACAGATCGACCTTCCCCTCGAGAGCGTGGATCTGGCCGGCTACCTCGATGCACCGTCCCTCGAGCAGTAGCTACGCCGGCCCCCCGCGCCCTCGCCTCGGTGGGCAGGCAGGGTGCCGGGCCGCCACCAGATGACCGCAGTTCTCACCACCGCAACGAGCCGACATCATGCTGACCTCGGAGACCACCCCGGCGGGACGCCGTTGGGTGGGTACAGGTGAGACGATCCTGGGACGGCTCATGACCCAGAGGTCGGTGGTTCGAATCCGCCCCCGCACCAGGGAGAACGCCCCCGAGAGATCTCAGGGGGCATTTTCGTGCCTTTCTAGCAAGAACGGTGGCAAGAGCTCTGTCACGTACCGAGAGTGCGAGTCCTCCACCTTGGACGGAATCCTCGATCAGCTGACCAATGAGTTGCGCGGCGGCGCGGTTCCGTCCGGCCGATCGATGAGCATAGATCTGAACGTGATCGTCGGGTTGGAGTATCAAACTCGATCACTGAGGATTCTAGGATCAATGTGGCCGGCGCTTAACTGACTCATCAGTCCAGGAGACCCATTAGAGAAAGCATTGGCGTGGTCGGTCATCCGCTAACAATACTGCCCAGGACTGATCAACCAATGACCGCCCAGCCCGTCGGCCATGGGCGTTTACCTAGACCCCTGTGCTGGCCCTACAGGTCAGCGGCAATTACCTGGCGCGGTAGACAGATTCTCCCTGTTGTCCGGGCATGATCGAACTATCCGATCTACTCCGCAGCGTGGCAAGCCTGTCACCGTGAGTTGACAACAACATTCGATGAAATACAAACGGAAGATGAGTAACAGAACGCCTGATGTCGGCGATCAATCATTGCGAAAGATGTAAAGCCCATAGGGGGTCCAAGAGGGTCAACGTGAGGATTCGTGCTGCGAAAAGCGTGCGCGGCGGGCGCAGTCTGCGCCTTACGCCGCCACGCGCGGGCGGCGATGGTCAGAAGGCAAACGGGAACCCTTGACCAAGCAAAAGAGGATCCAACTTCTTTGTCGATTCCTAGGGTTATCGACAACCTTGGCATGCGGTTATTTTTTAGTCACCGGAAACGTTGTTGAAAGAATTGTCGCCTCACCAGTTTTGCTGCTTGGATTGCTGCTGCTTTTTATACCGCCTCCTTCGTGGTCCGACGACAAGAAACTTGCGAACATTTCGCTTTTGGTAGGGATTCTTGGAACGGCGTTCGTACCTCTCGGCTTATTTCAACTTCCTGAATTCGCGGAGTTCTGCGTGGGTCCGGGAAGTCACGCCGACATCCAGGCGCTCCAGGAACTCAGGATTGCTCCTTGGTGGAAGGACGACTCTGCGGAATTTACGCTGCAAGATGGCATATACTACGCACGTGCATCGAGCAAGGCCTACAAGTGGGCGGGGTATTACGTACGGGTGCCCGCATGTGACTATACTGTAGAGCTTGATGCAAAACTAATAGGACCACTCGTCCCTGATCCATCGCCGGGTCAGGGTTGGGGATACGGTGTCGGCTTATGCTCATTTTTGCATTCTCCTGAGCCGCAAGGACTTTCTTGGCAGTACGGTGTCTATCAATCTTCCACCGGGCCGGTGGCGGCCTTGTACCCGCGGATTCTTCCTCAAGCTGATACGCCGAGCGAGGACGAAAGAAATGTCAGCCGTATCACCGCTCTCGATGGCCAGTGGCATCACTGGACGCTAATCATCCATCAGGAAAAAGTGGCAGCATACTTCGACAACGACTTGCAGCTGCAGCCCGAACCGGCGACGGGAAATTTTCCATATCCACCGAGTTGTCTAGGTTCCGGATTCCTCATTCGAGTGTGGGGAGGGCAGGCGGAGTTCCGAAACATCGAATTCCGCTAGATTTGGCAGTCTGACTTCACGCGGTCGAGCCACATTGGCACTGACGAACCGCCGAATCATCCTCTCAGGGCGGGCAGGTCGAAGGACGGTCAGGCCCACCGGGGTGACAGTTGTGAACCGAGCGACCCCGATCACCGCCTAGAAGATCACGGCTGCAGGCCACGATTTCCTGCGGTCTTGCGTAGACGTGAGGTAGGTCGACGCCGGTGGAGGATCGCTGTGAACTTTCACTGTATGATGTTGCTGTGCGCGCCTGTTTACACCCGTGGTGATTCCATCCGGCGCAGACGCTTGGCCTTCTTACGGGTTGACTACCCTATCGACGATGAACAGGTCCAACCGTAGGTTTTGCCCCCATCCGCTGTTCGCGTCGATGCGTAGAATCCTGCATAGGACGCTACTAGGGGTCGTTCTGATGACCTGGACCGCGAATTCATCGGGAAAGCTGAACTCTTGATTATCTCCCTGGCGGGGTTGTATTATCACAACCGCCGGAGTGTTTGTGGTTAAATTCAATCCGGTGATAGTAAATCGCAGGCCTGGAGTGTTGTTGCCACCCACGCGCACATTGGTGGCCACCACATTTCCTA
>JAJPIR010000346.1 GCA_021324675.1 Actinomycetota bacterium | reverse complement strand
TGGAGGAAGGCACTCGCGACGCCAACATCGAGGAAGATGTGCACTTCCACGACTTGCGCCACACCGGTAATGCCCTTGCGGCAGCCACCGGAGCAAGCACCAAGGAACTCATGGCGCGGATGGGCCACTCGTCGGTCCGAGCCGCATTGATTGACCAGCACGCCAGCCGGAGTCGCGACAAAGCAGATCGCCGAGGCGATCAGCCAGAACTTCCGGACCTCTAGACTCATGGGGCACGCGAGGGGCACGCCAGAGCAGGTGTCGACATGATGCCAACAGGCAGCCGATGACGTCACCCACGCTGAGCTGGTGTGACGGGTCTAGCCGACTTCGTGGAGACGAAGGGACTCGAACCCTCAACCCCCGCCGTGCAAAGGCGGTGCTCTACCAAGTTGAGCTACGTCCCCGGTCCCAGGTGCCGGGCGTCCGGCGGCGGGTCAGACGCCGGGCGTGGTGGCCTCACGCCAGAGGTCGGCCTCTGCCTTGGCCGAACGCTGGCGCTGCACGAGGACGAATGCAACCAGACCGACGAGCAACAGCATGACCATCTTCTTCACGACGGATCGCCTCCTTGCCAGGACGGTGACTCTCCAGTGGGCCTAGCTGGACTTGAACCAGCGACCTCATCCTTATCAGGGATGCGCTCTAACCGACTGAGCTATAGGCCCCCACACGACGCGGCGAGGTTACCGCACCGCCTCCACCACGCCCAACTCGCATGCAGCACCGCGGCAGCCCGGTGTCAGTCCGGCTCGGACAGGGTGACCTCGATCCCGCCGACGAAGTCCGCAGCGATGTTGTAGACGAGTGAGCCGACGGTGGCTAGCGCGGTCATCAAGACGATGTTCACCAAGCCGATCACGAACGCAGCCCCGAACACCCGCCCAGCGCTGACCAGCTCGTTCACCTGTGGGTTGTTCACGGAGGTGAGATCGGAATAGGTGCCGTTGATCTGGTCCCACACGCCCATCCCCGCCAGGACCCCGTACAGCATCCCAACCGCCACCAGCCAGACCAGGAACCCGCAGACCGACAGCACCAGGGAGATCTTCAGCACCGACCACGGGTCGAGTCGACGTAGTTGCAAGCTTGTCTGCCGCGGCACCCGCACCGAACGCGGCTGAGCCGCCGGTGCGGCGGGCGCCACCCGCTCTGGAGGGGTATACCCACCGACGCGAACGGTGGACGGGGAGAGACCCGGTTGGTCACCGCCGGGCCCGCTGGAGCCAGGCGAATCCAATGGCCGGTGCTTGGCTGCGCTATCCGCGACTGGAGGACCCACGCCCGAAGAGAAGCCGTATGCGCGGCCACCTGCTGGCGGTCGATCAGACTGGTCCCGAACCGCACCTCGGGCATGCTCGGGCGCGCCAACTTGAAGCGTTACCGTCTTGGGATCCCCGTCGCCGGTCATAGTGCCAGCAGCGGGACGCTGCCGCTGGCGAGGAGCTGAGGTTGGCGTTCCGTTGGCTGCGTTGGCTGTCGAATCGCGCGGAGGCTTGTCATCGCCGCGAACCTCGGGTTCCTTGGTCTGTTCGGCGTTCTCGGGCCTGGTCACGACTCACCTCTCGTCGGGGCAGTGCTGGTGTCCGGGTCGCCGGCCTCTTCGGCGTTGCGTGCGACAGCCACCAGACTCGCCCCTTCACCGAGATTCATCAAACGCACCCCTTTGGTCTGCCGGCCCGCCTTGCGCACCTCTTTGGCGGTGGTTCTGATGACCCCGCCGGTCGAGGTGATGGCGTACAGCTCGTCATCGATGTCCACGACGAGTGCGCCGACGAGCTTGCCACGCCTGCGGTCATCCTGGATGGTCAACACGCCCTTACCGCCGCGCCCCTGCACCGGATAGTCCTCGATCGGGGTCCGCTTGGCGTACCCGCCTGCGGTGGCGACCAGGACGAACAGTCCAGACCGGACCACGGCGATGGACAGCAACTCATCACCATCGTTGAACCGCATCCCGAAGACACCCGAGGTGGCCCGTCCCATCGGGCGCAGTACCTCATCAGTCGCGGAGAACCGGATCGACTGGCCATGAGCCGACACCAGCAACAGGTCGTCATCAGCCGAGCACAACACGGCACCGACCAGCTCGTCGCCGTCACGCAGGTTGATGCCGATCAGCCCACCGGCGCGGTTGGAGTCGAAATCGGTCAGCCGGCTCTTCTTGACCAGACCGTCGCGCGTGGCCAGCACCAGGTACGGCGTGGCGGTGTAGTCCTTGATCTGCATGACCTGGGCGATGTGCTCGTCGGGCTGGAACGCGAGCAGGTTCGCCACGTGCTGGCCGCGGGCATTGCGGCTGGCTTCGGGCAGCTCGTAGGCCTTGGCCCGGTACACCCGGCCCTTGTTGGTGAAGAACAGGATCCAGTCATGCGTGGAGCAGACGAAAAAGTGCGCCACGATATCGTCCTGCTTCAACCCGGCGCCCATCACGCCCTTGCCGCCGCGCTTTTGCGCTCGGTACAGATCGGTGCGGGTGCGCTTGGCGTACCCGGTGCGGGTGATCGTCACGACGACGTCCTCGACGGCGATGAGGTCCTCGGTGGACATGTCGCCGTCGTAGCCGGTGATCCGGGTGCGCCGGTCGTCGCCGTGCTTGTCGACGATCTCGGTCAGCTCGTCGCGCACGATGGTGCGCTGGCGCTCGGGCTTGTCGAGGATGTCCAGGTAGTCGGCGATCTCCCGTTCCAGTTCGGCAAGGTCGTCGATGACCTTCTGCCGTTCCATCGCAGCCAGCCGCCGCAGCTGCGTTTCCAGGATGTAGTTGGCCTGGATCTCATCGACGTCCAGCAGCGCCATCAACCCGCTGCGCGCGTCGTCCACCGTGGGAGATCGGCGGATCAGCGCGATGACCTCGTCGAGCATGTCCAGCGCCTTGACCAGACCGCGCAGCAGGTGAGCGCGCTCTTCGGCCTTACGCAGCAGGTAGCGGGTGCGCCGCACGATGACATCGAGCTGGTGGCGCACGTAGTGCCGGATTACCTGGTCCAGGCGCAGGGTGCGAGGCACGCCCTCGACGATCGCCAGCATGTTGACGCCGAAGGAGTGCTGCAGCTGGGTGTGCTTGTAGAGGTTGTTGAGCACCACCTTGGCGACCGCGTCCCGCTTGAGCGTGACCACGATCCGCATGCCGATCCGGTCGCTGGACTCGTCGTTGATCTCAGCGATCCCGCCGATCTTGCCGTCCCGGGACAGCCCGGCAATGGACTCGATGAAGTTGTCCGGGTTGACCTGGTAAGGCAGCTCGGTGATCACCAGGGTGGTGCGTCCCCTGGAGTCCTCCTCGACTTCCACCACACCGCGCATCCGGATCGAGCCACGGCCGGTGCGGTAGGCGTCGGCGATACCGTCGGTGCCGACGATCAATCCGCGGGTCGGGAAATCGGGCCCCTTGATCCGTTCGCACAGCGCGTCGAGCAAGGTGTCGTCGTCGATGTCGGGATTTTCCAGCAGGTAGACCACGCCTGCGCTGACCTCGCGCAGGTTGTGCGGCGGGATGTTGGTCGCCATCCCGACGGCGATCCCGGAGCTGCCGTTGACCAGAAGGTTCGGGATTCGCGACGGCAGCACGACGGGCTGCTGGGTGCGCCCGTCGTAGTTCGGCTCGAAATCGACGGTTTCCTTATCGATATCGGCCAGCATTTCCATCGCCAGCGGGGTTAGCCGACACTCGGTGTACCTCATCGCGGCTGCGGGATCGTTGCCCGGAGAGCCGAAGTTGCCCTGCCCGTCGACCAGCGGGTAGCGCATTGACCACGGCTGAGCCAGCCGCACCAGGGTGTCGTAGATCGCGGTGTCGCCGTGCGGGTGGTAGTTACCCATCACGTCGCCGACGACCCGCGCGCACTTAACGTAGCCGCGATCCGGGCGGAATCCCGAGTCGTACATCGAGTACAGCACCCGGCGGTGTACCGGCTTGAGCCCGTCGCGGACGTCCGGCAAGGCACGCCCGACGATCACGCTCATCGCGTAATCGATGTAGGAACGCTGCATTTCCTGCTGGATGTCGACCGGCTCGACACGGTCTCCGTCTGGCGGCAGGGTGATCTCCGTCACTACCTTCGATTCCCTTCAGCGGCGACTGACATGCCGCGCAACCCAGCCAGTCTACCGATCACACAGCGTGTTCCCCGCCCGGTCGCGGACCCCACCGGCCCTCGCCAAGTGTGCGATCGCCACGTGATCAGTGCAGTCTGCACCCCGGGCAACTGGCCAGGTGATCGGTTAGACATCCAGGAAGCGGACGTCCTTGGCGTTTCGGGTGATGAACGAGCGGCGGGATTCCACGTCCTCCCCCATCAGCACGCTGAACAATTCGTCAGCTGTCGCAGCATCGTCCAGGGTGACCTGCAGGAGGACCCGGTTGGCCGGGTCCATGGTGGTTTCCCACAGTTCCTTGGCGCTCATTTCACCGAGCCCCTTGTAGCGCTGGATCGCGTCGTCCTTGGGCAGCTTGCGACCCTCGGCCAGGCCCGCCTCGATCAGCCCGTCCCGTTCCCGGTCCGAGTAGGCGTACTGGGCCTCCGCCCGCGGCCATTTGATCTTGTACAGGGGTGGCTGGGCGAGGAACACGTGTCCGTGCTCCACCAGCGGGCGCATGAACCGGAACAGCAACGTCAGCAGCAGGGTGCGGATGTGCTGGCCGTCCACGTCGGCGTCGGCCATCAGCACGATCTTGTGATAGCGCAGCCTGGTGAGGTCGAACTCGTCGTGGATCCCGGTGCCCAGCGCGGTGATCAGCGACTGCACCTCGGTGTTCTTGAGCACCCGGTCCAGCCGGGCCTTCTCCACATTGATGATCTTACCGCGGATCGGCAGGATCGCCTGGTACAGCGAGTCACGGCCGGACTTGGCCGAGCCACCCGCCGAATCACCCTCCACGATGAACAGCTCGCTGCGTGACGGATCGGTGGAGCGGCAGTCGGACAGCTTGCCGGGTAGGCCGCCCAGATCGCCCGCCGACTTGCGCCGCACCAACTCACGGGCGCGCCGGGCCGCCAGCCGGGCTTGCGACGAGGAGATCGCCTTGTTGATGATCGTCTTGGCCTCGGTGGGGTTGCGTTCCAGCCAGTCGATCAGCCACTCGTTGCAGGTGCGCTGGACGAATGACTTGGCCTCGGTGTTGCCCAGCTTGGTCTTGGTCTGACCTTCGAACTGTGGTTCCTTGAGCTTGACCGACACGATCGCGGCCAGGCCCTCGCGCACGTCGTCGCCGGTGAGCGCGGAATCCTTTTCCTTGAGTAGTTTCTTGTCGCGCGCATAGCGATTGATCACGCTGGTCAGCGCGGCGCGAAAGCCCTCCTCGTGGGTTCCGCCCTCGTGGGTATTGATCGTGTTCGCGAAGGTGTACACCGACTCGGTGTAGGTGGCATTCCACTGCATCGCCACTTCCACCTGCATGCCGTCGCCACCGGCCTCGAACCCGATCACCTTGCGATGGATGGGGTCTTTCGAGTTGTTGATGTGCTTGACGAAATCCTCCAGACCGCCCGGGTAGTGGAAGACGCGTTCCTTGATCTGCGCGGTCTGGCCCTCGGCGTCCTCGGTCTCATTGCTGCCGTTGACCCGCTGATCCCGCAGCACGATGGTCAAGCCCTTGTTCAGGAAGGCCATCTCCTGCAGCCGGCGCGCCACCGTCTCGGCGTTGTAGGTCGTGGTCTCGAAGATCTCCGGGTCGGCCCAGAAGGTCAGCGTGGTTCCGGTCTGGCGGGTCGGCTCCTCCTTGCTCAGCGGGTGGGCCGGCTTGGAGTCCTCGTAACGCTGCCGCCAGGCGAACCCGTCACGCTTGATCTCCACATCCAGCCGGCTGGACAGGGCGTTGACCACGCTCACCCCGACGCCGTGCAGGCCGCCGGAGACGGCATACGAAGCACCGTCGAACTTGCCACCGGAGTGCAGCGTCGTCAGCACGACCTCCACGGCCGGCCGGCGCTCCACCGGGTGCATGTCCACCGGGATGCCCCGACCGTCGTCGTATACCCGCACCCCGCCATCGGCGAGCAAGGTGACCTCGACCTTGGTGGCATATCCGGCCATCGCCTCATCGACGGCGTTGTCCACCACTTCCCAGATCAGGTGGTGCAGTCCCCGCTCACCGGTGGATCCGATGTACATCCCGGGGCGCTTGCGGACGGCTTCAAGGCCTTCGAGGACAGTGATGGAAGACGCGCTGTAGTCATTCCTTTTGGCGGCCACGGTCCTCGGTTTCTCCTTAGCCCTCGTCATGCCCTGGGGTGCTGCTGCGTGCTGCGGAGCCCGCCGCGGCAGGGCAGGATGAGCGCGTACCGCGGTCGGCTGCGAACACCGGTCGGCCGGGACGGCTGCGGTGGTGCCCTAGGAGTAGTGCCCGTGGGCACCCGTCACAGAGCCGGGGTGTCACTGACCATTCTACTGGTCCCCCCAGACAGAACGGGCTCAGGGACACCTCTCATTTGCTCACAGCGCGGTTAATTCTTGTCGACGCAGGTCCCGACGGCCGGGACGTGGTACTGCCGCTCCTGCCGGGCTGTGAGTGGCTGTCCTGTGCACGCTTGAGCACGTGGCGTCGACACGACAAGCCTGACGGCACGACACGAGGAACACCAGGGCGCGACATGCGGGACGGGAGGGCGCGACATGCGGGGAATTGGCGAAGTGGGGGTTAACCGTAGGTGTCCCGGGGACCGCGGCCACGGACGTGACGAGGGCCGTGCACCCAGGTTGGGGCCGCTGGCCCCTGGACCCGGATCCGGGTGACCACGCCTGCCCCGGCACCGGCGGCGATCCGGGCGAGCAGCTGTCGCTGCAGCAGCCTCAACTGGGTTGCCCAAGCGGTGGAGCTGGCCCGGACCAGCAACTCCCCTTCATGCAGGGACACCGGCTGGGCGTGCTCGGCGACCTCGCTACCGACTAGCTGTGCCCACCGCGCGAACACCACACCAGCCGAGACCCGATCACTCCAGCCGCGCTCGGAGACCAGCCGGGAGGCCAGGGATCCCAGCAGCTGCGGGTCCCGGTCATCCGGCCGGGGACCGGACCAGCCGCGGCGGCGGCGCGGCACTGCTCGCTGAGTGTTTGACCTGCTCGATGCGCGCCGAGCGGCCCGGGCGGATTCCAGGGCGGCGCGGGCCAGGTCGGCGCCCCGCGGGGGGTCAGGGGATGTCCAGGATGGACTCGCCGGTTCCTCGAACATCGACTTGTCCACACTATCCACAGGTTTATCCCCAACTGGGGCTAAGTCGTCAGCGTCGCCAGCACCATCGCGGGCATGAGAGTCATCAGCCACGACGCACCTCGCCACCGTGCACGGCAAAGCGCGCACCCTGCAGCTGAACAGGGACATCGTCGGGTACCGCGGCAGTGATCAGCGTTTGTTCGGCGGCCGCGGCGACCTCGGCCAGCCGGGCCCGGCGGTAGGTGTCCAACTCCGCGAACACGTCATCGAGCAGCAGCACCGGTTCCGCACCGCCCGCACCCAGCAGCTGGTAGCTGGCCAGCCGCAGGGCCAGCGCGAACGACCACGACTCACCGTGACTGGCGTAGCCCCTCGCCGGCAGCTGCCCCAGTCCTAGCTCGAGGTCGTCCCGATGCGGGCCGACCAGGCAGACCCCGCGCTCCAGTTCAGCGCCGCGCACCCGAACCAATTCGGCGAGCATGGCCACCTCCAGCGCCTCGACGTCGGCCTTCCCCGTCTCGTGCACCGCGGACTGCGCCGCAGTCCCCAGGCTGCTGCGGTATTCCAGATGCGCCGCAGCCGATTCCGGAGCCACTGCACGATAGGCCGCCTCAACATACGGGGCCAGCTCGACGACGAGATCCAGCCGCGCGCCCAGCAACTCTGCGCCGTGGCGGGCAAGGTGGCCATCCCAGACGTCCAGAGTTCGCAGATCGGCGGCACCGCTGGACCTGCGGGACGCGCCAGCGGACTTCAGCAGCGCCACGCGCTGGCGCAACACCTTGTCGTAGTCGGCCTGTACCCCGGCCAGCCGGGGTGCGCGCAGCACCAGCAGTTCGTCCAGGAACCGGCGGCGCTGCGCCGGGTCACCCCGGACCAGGGCCAGGTCTTCCGGAGCGAACAGCACCGTCCGCAGCACACCCACGACATCACGCAACCGGGGAACCGGTGAACGGTTGATCCTGGCTCGGTTCTGCCGCCCCGGGGTGATCTCCAATTCCACGGTCAGCTCGCGGCCGGCGTGGACCACCGCGGTGCGGACGACGGCCCGCGCCACCCCGTGGCGCACCAGCGGCGCGTTGCTGGCCACCCGGTGCGAGGTCAGAGTGGACAGGTAACCCAGGGCCTCGAGCAAGTTGGTCTTGCCCTGCCCGTTGGCGCCGACCAGCACCGAAATTCCCGGTTCCAGCTCGAGCTTGGCGTGCTCCCAGGACCGGAAATCGGTGACCTCAAGCTGGCGGACGTACATCGGCGTCGTGGAATGTCATCAGGCGTAGCCGGCTGTGATCAACTCAGGATGGATCGGCACTGGCGGCTTGCACGGCGTGCCCGCCGAACTGCTGGCGCAACGCCGCCACCGCGCGCATCGCCGGTGAGTCGGGCTGCCGGGACGCGAACCGGGCAAACAGCGCCGCGGAGATGACCGGTGCCGGCACCGCGTGGTTGATCGCTTCTTCAACCGTCCAGCGGCCCTCGCCGGAGTCTTGTACCCAGCCTCGAAGCTGTGCCAGGTCCGGATCGTTGTCCAGCGCGGCTACCAGCAGTTCCAGCAGCCAGGAGCGGACCACCGTGCCGCGCTGCCACGCCTTGAGCACCGCGGGCACGTCGGTGATCAGGTCGGCCGCGGCCAGCAGCTCGTAACCCTCGGCGTAGGCCTGCATCACGCCGTACTCGATGCCGTTGTGCACCATCTTGGCGAAGTGCCCGGCACCGACACCGCCAGCGTGCACGAACCCCTCCTCCCGGGGACCTTCCGGACGTAGCCCGTCGAACACCGGCATCAACTGCTCGACGTACTCGGCGGCGCCGCCGACCATCAGCCCGTAGCCGTTGGTCCGGCCCCATATCCCGCCCGAGACCCCACAGTCCAGGTACCCGATGCCATGATCAGCGAGTAACTGCGCGTGTGCCTGATCCTCGGTGTAGTGCGAGTTGCCGCCGTCGATCACCACGTCGCCATTGCCGAGCAAATCGGCCAGCTGTGTGACGGTGTTCCGGGTCGCCTCGCCGGCCGGAACCATGATCCATACTGACCGGGGCGGTGCCAGCCGCTCGGCCATTTCGGCTAGTGAGGTGACGTCGCGGGTCGGGGAAGTCCTGGAGTAGCCGAGGACTTCGATGCCAGCGACGCGCAACCGGTCGCGCATGTGTGCGCCCATCCGGCCTAAACCGACGAGTCCAAGTTGCACGGGCGGAACCTCCCAGCGGTGCGTGGTCTTACCGTAGCGGCGCGGTGATGCGTCCAGATGCTTCGAGGTGCATCCACCGCCCGGGTATTGAGTGATTGTCTTTGTTAGAGAGAACTCCAGTAGCAGTAGTAAGTCCTGTGGGCAGTGTGGATGGCCGCCGTCTGTGCAGTTCCGGCGGTGCGGTGCGGTGTGCACGCCCGCAGCGCGTCACTCGGCGAGTGCCCGGTCGGTGGTGGATCGCCGTGGCCGCCGTCGGCAAGTACACAGCGTTGCCTGTTTATCCACAGAGTTGTCCTCAGGTGTGGGTGGATCGCCGACTGAAGGAGACCTGACGTGCAGATCGCCATCTTGCTTTACCCCCGGTTCACCGTGCTGGACGCGATCGGTCCCTACGAGGTGCTCAGGTTGCTGCCACACGCGGAAGTGACGTTCGTCGGCGAGCGATCCGGCCTATCCCCCATGACCACGGCAGCGTCCATCTGGTCGCCGATGCGACGCTCAGCGACGTACCAAGCCCGGACCTGGTGCTGGTGCCAGGCGGCCCCGGTCAGAACGAGCAGATGGCCAACCGGCCGGTGCATGAGTGGCTGCGGGGTGCTGACGCGACGAGTAGCTGGACGGCCTCGGTGTGTACCGGCTCGCTCATCCTCGCCGCTGCGGGCCTGCTCACCGGCTGCCGGGCGACCTCGCACTGGATCGCGCTGGAGCATCTCGGCAAGTTCGGCGCCGAGGCGACCTGTCAGCGGGTGATGTTTGACGGCAAGTACGTCACCGCGGCAGGAGTGTCCGCCGGCATCGACATGGCTCTTGCGCTCACCGCACGCGTCGCTGGCGAGGCGGCGGCGCAGGCGAGCCAGCTGATGCTCGAATACGACCCCGAGCCGCCATATGGCGCCGGGTCACCGGCAACGGCACCACAGGAGGTGGTGGAGTGCCTCCGAAGCCGGTTCCGCCCCATCCTTACCGGCTGACGGTCGTGAGGCCTCCAGACATTCTCTGCGGCGGCCACCGCGGCCGGTCTGGGCGTTCCGGCGCTACGCCCAGACCGGCCGACTCCGGATACCCATGAGTTTGCTGGTCGGGGTGGCCCTGTGACATGCGGGTTGTCCCCGATCCGACCCTGATCTGGGATGCCAGGTAGCAGCACGGCGACCCGGCATCACCGGCTCCCGTCTCGACAGGCCCCAGCCGAAGCAGCCTGATGGCGCACGAACAGGAACCAGCCCCTCGTGCGAGTTCCTCCTGCCAGGCTGCTCGCCTGGTCGCCTCCCGTTCAGGGATAGATCAGTGCGGCTAGGAGCGGGCGCGTTGTTTGATGCGAGAGGTGAGTTCCTGGACCTGGTCGTAGGTGCGGCGGCGCTCAGCCATCTCTTTACGGATCTTGCGGTCGGCGTGCATGACCGTGGTGTGGTCGCGGCCGCCGAAGGTCTGCCCGATCCGGGGTAACGACAGGTCCGTCAGCTCGCGGCACAAGTACATGGCGATCTGGCGAGCTTGCGCGACGTGTTTGGTCTTGCCCGGACCGCACAGATCTTCGATGGTGACACCGAAGAACTCCGCGGTCACCGCCATGATGTTGGGTGCGCCGATCTCGTGCGCTGCCTCGTCCGGGATCAAGTCGCGGAGCACGATCTCAGCGAGCTGGTTGTCGACCGGTTGCCGGTTCAGCGAGGCAAACGCCGTCACCCGGATCAGCGCTCCTTCCAGCTCCCGGATATTGCGCTCAATCCGAGCGGCGATGAACTCCAACACCTCGTCCGGTGCGGCCAGCCGATCACCGACAGCCTTCTTGCGCAGGATGGCGATCCGGGTTTCCAGCTCGGGTGGCTGGATATCGGTGATCAAGCCCCACTCGAACCGGGTCCGTAACCGGTCCTCCAGGGTGCCCAGCCCCTTGGGCGGCCGATCGGAGGAGATCACGATCTGCTTGTTGGCGTTGTGCAGGGTGTTGAACGTGTGGAAGAACTCCTCCTGGGTGCCCTCCTTGCCTTCCAGGAACTGGATGTCGTCGACCAGCAGCACGTCGACGTCCCGGTACCGGCGCTGGAAGGCAACCTTGCGGTCATCGCGCAGGGAGTTGATGAAGTCGTTGGTGAACTCCTCGGTGGACACGTAGCGCACCCGCATGCCTGGGAACAGCCGCTGGGCGTAATGCCCGACGGCGTGCAGCAAGTGAGTCTTGCCCAACCCGGATTCGCCCCAGACGAACAGCGGGTTGTACGCCCTGGCGGGAGCTTCAGACACTGCCACCGCGGCCGCATGAGCGAACCGGTTGGACGCGCCGATGACGAACGTGTCGAACGTGTACTTCTCGTTGAGCCTGGTTTGGGAGCTGGGAGCCCGGGTTGCTGCGGCGGCCGGACCGACTGCCGGGCTGGTCCCGCTAGCCCACACTTCGTTGACCGTGGCCACGGCTGCCTCCTCCCCGGAGTGCCGGCCCGGCCCGCTGACCGGAAGCCCGGTCATGGGCGCGCCGCCCACAGTGATGTCGTCGGGAACCGCCGGGCAGGGATCGGTGAACTGTGACGGCAGCTGCGGCGGCACTGGCAGCGGGTGATCCACCTTGACCGCCAGGGATACCTGCCGTCCCAGGTGCCGGGACAAGGCGGCACTGATCGGCTCGCGCAGCGCGCGCTCGATGGCGTCTTTGGCGAAATCGCTGGGTGCGGCCAGCAGTGCAGTGCCATCCAGCAGGCCGATCGGGCGGGTGACCCGCATCCAGGCGCGCTGCTGCGGCGAGAGCGTCCCGCTGGAAAGCTCCCGAACGACCTCGTTCCATACCTGGCCGAGATCGGTTTGCCGCTCTGACACCCGCTGACTCCCCTTCGGCCGGTGGTGGACTCCCACGAGCACCGTTCGTCCACAAGATTGTCCACAGCTGTGGATGACAGTGGTCCCCGTGCTCCCCGGGTCCCCGACATACAGCTCGTCCCGCGGCTACCCACCCGGCTGCCGGCCCTGCCAGCCGCCGTCAGGCG
>JAJPIR010000337.1 GCA_021324675.1 Actinomycetota bacterium | reverse complement strand
TCACGTCAGCGCTGTCAGTCACCACGGGCGATGGCACGTCCCTTTCCTGCACAGCGGCGGTGGATCGGCCACAGCGCCACCCCTCAGCCTGGGTCGGGGGCAGCCGGCCTGTCGATCAGAAAACGGCCGTTTCCTGCCCGGGTGACGGTCGGAAACGACCGTCTTCAGTCAAGTACGTGGTGGCTCGATTGCCTCCAGGTCGTCCCGGTAGAGCTTGTAGGCGTCGTGGTACTCCATCACCCGGGCGACCTCGCTGATCAGGTTCTCGTCGTAGCCGGCACGGCGCAGCAAGTGAAAACCCAGCTCCATGCCGGACGCGATGCCACCTGCGGTGATGATCCGGCCGGCGTCGACGACTCGAGCGCGGCTGATCTGACAAGCCGGCGCAAGGCTGGCGAGCCGGTCGATCGGGACCTTCCCTGGCGGCCTGGCTTCGACAGGATCGGGTTCCTTGCGGCTCGTCGCAGGGATCCCGTCGAGCAGACCCATCTTCGCGTAGATCCACGAGCCGGTGCACACGCTGGTCAGCAGCGTGTCGTTCGGCTGGGTGCGAATGAATTCATGCAATCGCCTGTTGCTGACTTCCTGCCGGGTGCCGAATCCACCCGGGATCAGGAACGCGTCCATCGCGGGTTGGTCACTGAAGGAGTAGTTGGGCAGCACGGTGAAGCCGGCCTGGGCTTGCACTGGCCGAAGCGCGTCGGCGATGAGGAACGCGTCGAGCTCGGGATCGAATCGTCGGGCGACAGCGAAAACCCCATACGGCGCCGCAAAGTCCACAATCTCGACATCCTTGAAGACGTAGATCCCGAGCCGGAACCCGCCGCCAACCATCTCGCCCCCTCACCCATGCAACGGACGTTTTCCTGGGCGCGACGGTAGGGTAACGACCGTTTTCCGTCAAGGTCCGCAAGCCGTATACTGAAGCCTTGATGAGCCCGACCGTCGACAACGACGTCTCACAGCGGCTGCTCGACGCCGCCGAACGCTTGTTCTACGAGCGCGGCGTGCAGGCAGTCGGTGTCGACGCGGTGGTCGCCGAGGCCGGTGTGGCGACCAAGACCCTGTACGCGCACTTCGGATCCAAAGATGGGCTGGTCGAGGCCTATCTGCGGCGCCGGGACCGGCGCTGGCTCGATTGGCTGCGTAACGCCGTAGACACTGCCGAGTCCGGGCCGGCGCGCGTGTTCGCCGTGTTCGACGCGCTGACCCAGTGGTTTACCCAGCCCAATTACAACGGCTGCGCGTTTATCAATATCGCCGGTGAGCTCGCCACCAGCCCAACCGCCAGATCCATCGCCCGCGACCACAAAGCAGCCCTGCGCGCGTTGCTGGCCGACGTAGCGGCCGGATCCGGCGTCACTGACCACACCACACTGGCTGATCGGCTGATGCTGCTGGTTGAGGGAGCCATAATTACCGCGCATGTCGAGCGTGATGGTGCCGCAGCCCAACGGGCTCGGTCCGCCGCCGCAGCACTACTGGAACTCGACCGGTTGGTCAGCGCGCCTGCGATGCATTCTGATGCTTTATCCACTAATTAGGTTCCTCAGGAAGGGCTTTCACGGAAGATCGTGTCCCTGGCGATACGCGCCGCGATGATCCCCAGAATTGTTATCGGATCGATCTTTCCATAGTCAGGACCTCCGGGTGGCCGGCCAGACCGGAGACCCGCCGCGGAAAGGAGCCTCTCCGCTGTTTCTCGGCCTCTCGGATCGGATGACCTATGCGCCACGAGTCCCGCGCAAAAACTGTGTCTCGCCGATTGTAGATAGGCGAACTCGGGCGCCAGCTTCAGCTTCAAATCTCCGGCGTCTTCGAGGACAAACAGTGGCGGCATGGACGCAAACGGCTTATCCTCCATAGGGCGATCAGCGTATCGGATCACTGGGTGCGGGATTACCTTAAGTGCAGCCTCCCGCTTCATACGCGCCGGCAAGGACAACATATCGAGGTTTGCCAAGACAAGCCTGGCGATCTCTTCTGGCCGCGGGAACCCCCCGCCTTCCCCATACATTCGGGCGAGACAGGCTTTCTGCGCGGCAACCAGAGGTATCATCATGTCTTGGAAATTTGCCAAAAACAGTGGCCGGTACGATACAAGATCCTCATGATCGCGAATGATCCCCCGGTATGCAGTCCGGAATTTGGTAGCATACTGTTCTGTTCGCACGCCGTGGACAGTGGACTGCGCCGAATGGGTAGCGGCAAGAAGCTGATGGTAAGGGTGATCCGGAGCCTTTACCGATTCGGTAAAAAACAAAAGACGGCCCCTGTATCCATCGGGCCCCGGCAAGCATAAATCGATGATATCCGCCACGATAAGGGACATTGATCACGTCACCGACGTACTCGCCATCTCGCGGCATTTCCTCAGTCGACGGTACTAAAGGATCGCCGGCCTCGAGCAGCAACAGAACATCACCCACCAACTCCATGAAGACAACATGAGCAAGCGCCGATCGAAGCGCCTGCTGTTGACCCCTGACAATCAGCAATCGCTTTTCGACGGGGCTGTTGGCAAACCACCTGTCGACATCCTCATCGTCCGGGGTTCTGCCTCGCAACATGGGAATGGCATCTATAACCAGAGAACGGAAAAGACTCCTGTTTACAGTTGCCACCTGGTCGGGCCTGTCTAAAAAATCTTGCGATGCGGTCGCAATAATCCGGTGGCGATTGTTCCCTCTCGCGACGTGGACATCCTCAACGGGACATCCATCGGCTGCGCCGTGAGGCCTTTTCTCATCACCCTTTGGCACTGCGGGATTCCGGCGTCACACCGCTGCAGCAGCCTTGCGCGCTGCCACCAGCACGGGATCCCATACCGGGGAGAACGGCGGTGCGTAGCCGAGATCCAGGCTGGTCATCTCCTCGACGGTCATCTCGTTCCACAGCGCTACGGCGCAGACGTCGACCCGCTTGCCCGAACCTTGCCGGCCCACAAGCTGCGCACCCAGCAACCGTCCAGTGCCTCGCTCGGCGATTATCTTGACCGTGACCGGCGCGGTGTCCGGGAAGTAGCCAGCCCTGGTGGTGGACTGCACCGTCACGGTGACCGGCTCGAATCCGGCTGCCCGCGCTTCGACCTCCCGCAACCCTGTCCGGCCGACCTCGAGGTCGCACACCTTGCTGACCGCGGTGCCGACCACGCCGGGGAAGGTCGCATAACCACCCGCCAGGTTCGTGCCGATCACCTGGCCGTGCTTGTTGGCGTGAGTGCCCAGCGCAACATGCACCCGGCGTTGCGAAACGCGATGGAGTACCTCGACGCAGTCACCCCCGGCCCACACCCCGTCGTGGCCGGGAACCCTCATCTGTAAATCGGTGAGCAGCCCACCGTGCTCACCGAGTGGCAGGCCCACCGCCCGGGCCAGCTCGGTGTTCGGCCGCACACCCAGACCCAGCAGGACAACCTCAGCCGGCAACGTGCCGTCCCGGGTGGCCACCGCGGATACCCGGCCGCCGCGGCTGGTCTCGAAGCCGGTGACCCGGGTATCGGTGAGCACCTCAATGCCCATGCCGACCATCGCCTTGCGCACCAGAGCGCCCATGTCCGGATCGAGAGTGGACATCGGTTCGGCAGCCTGGTCCACCACCGTCACCGCCAGACCGCGACGGACCATCGCCTCGGCCATCTCGATGCCGATGTACCCGCCGCCCACCACCACCGCTCGGCGCGGCGAATCCCTCAGGCCGGCCAGGACAGCGGCGCCGTCGTCGAGCGTCTGCACGCCGTACACGCCTGGGGCATCCGCCCCTGGTAGCCGCGGACGCACAGGGACGGCGCCGGTAGCCAGTACCAGCTCGTCAAAGCCCACTTGGTAGCTGGCGTCACCATCTAACGGCACGGCCGTTGCCGTGCGCTTATCCAGGTCAATTTCCGTAATCTCGGTACGCAACCGCACGTCGATGCCGTTGGCTCGGTGCTTGGCCGCACTGCGGGCGATCAAAGCGTCCGGACCGGACACATCACCCGCCACCCAGTACGGGATGCCACACGCCGAATAGGACACGTGATGGCCACGCTCGAAAGCCATCACAGTCAGCCCGTTGCGCCCGGCGCGCCGCAGCGCCCGGGAAGCCGCACTCATCCCCGTGGCATCGGCGCCGACGACCAGCACTTGAGTGGTCATGTGTGCAGTCAACCTCGATCCGGGCGTGCCGCGCCGAGCAGCCGACCCACCAGGTCACGGCGGCTACGCACACCAACCTTGTCGAAAACAGCTTTAAGATGATCTTGGACGGTGTGCCCGGAGATGTGCAGGGCATCGGAGATGGCACGGGTCGAGCTCCCACGGAGCACGAGCCTGGCTACCTCAGCCTCACGCCGGGAAAGCCCGTAGGCGGCCAGTACGAGTGGCGCGCTGTCGCGGACTTCGGTGGGTTCGAGCACGACGGCAATGTGCGGTTCACCAGGCCCGTGCAGCCGCGATGCGTGCACGGACAGCCACTGACCGCTTCTGGTGAGGACCCGGGCGCTCGGCAGTGACGTCGACGTGCCGTTTTCCACCGCGGCCAGCGCTACCGCCACCGCATGCACCGTGACCGGCAATGGGTGCTCGGCGGGTGGTCCGTTGCTGAGCAGCGACAGCAGGTGCTCGGCCTGCGACGTGATCGCCACGACACTGAAGTCATCGGCGAGCAGGACAACACCCGGACCGGCGGTGTCGTCGAGCGACGGGGACCTGGCCCGCAGCACGGCCTGGCGCAGCGCGTGGGCAATGTGCGGGCCGACCCTGGCCAGCACGGCGGCTTCAACGGGGCTAAAGCCCAGCGGGTGGTTCCCGCGATGCAAGCACAGGAAGCCCCAGCAGTACGACCCCGTGACCAGTGCCGCCCGCAGCTCGTCGCCCAGGCCCAGCGGCCGCATGATGTCGCGGTATCGCGCGCTGGACAGCCGGTCCCCACCGGTTGCAGCGTCCAGCGAGGCAACGTGTCGCGCCGATGTGGCCAGTGCGGTGAACTTGTTCACGTCGCGGCAGCCGAACTCGTTGTCCAGAAAAAGCGATGCCGATTCCGTGAGCGGCTCTTCGCTCGACGCTCCGGTAAACAGCAGCGTCTCCGGGTCTGCGGTGGCCAAAAACGCCGCGTCGATCGGCATCAGCCGGCGCAGAGATCGCAGCACCCGGCGCTGCACATCGTCGACGTCCAAACCGCTGTGGCAATGCCGGATGATCTCCTGCTCGGCGTGGCGCGCGCTTGCTCGCCTCGGCATGACGACCAGTGTCCCGCCAGCAGCGCGGCCAGGGAATTCCCAACTTCCTGGGATGGTTGCTCGCCCCGGCCCGCCGCATGATCTGGCCATGACTACCGACCGCATCACTGGCAACAAGGACCTCGTCAACAACTTCATCCAGGACCTGTTCAGCAAGGGCGATCTCGCGGCCGTCGATCGCTACCTGCACCCGAAGTTCGTCAGCCACGATCCGCCGTTTCCCGGGGCGCCAGGCGGGCCGGAAGGCATGCGGCTGGCAGCCGCCACATTCCGGCGGGCCCTGCCCGACTGGCACTCCGATGTCGGGGCGCTGATCGCCGAGGGCGATCTCGTCGCCGAGTTGTTCACCGCCAGCGGGACTCACCGGGCAGAACTGATGGGTGCGTCGCCGAGCGGTAAAACCCTCACCCTGCGTGGTGTCAACATCTTCCGCATCGACGGCGACAAGATCGTTGAGCGGTGGGGATGCCTGGACCAGCTCGGCCTGTTGCGCCAACTCGGCCTGATCAAGCCCTAGCTGGCTACAGCAACCAGACGACACCGGCGGCGGTGGCTAGCGCCGCCGCGATCCCGAGGATCCCGGCCAGCAACCGGGAGGTGCGCCAGAGTGAGGTCACGCCGCCGAGCAGGAAACCGGCCAGAGCCAGCAGCACCAATCCCACCCAGCTCACAGCACACCTTTGGTGGAGGGCACTCCATCACCACGAGGATCGAGCTCCACGGCGGCACGCAGCGCTCGGGCCAGTGCCTTGTACTGCGCCTCGGTGATGTGGTGCGGGTCTCGACCGTGCAGCACCCGGATGTGCAGCGCCAGCTGTGCCTGGAAGGCGAGCGTTTCGAAGACGTGCCGGTTGAGCACCGTGGGGTAGTGACCGCCAACGACGAACCCGGCCAGGGCATCAGGTTCGCCGGCGTGCACGCAGTACGGGCGTCCGGACACGTCCACCACGGCGTGTGCCAGCGCCTCGTCCATCGGCACCCAGGCATCCCCGAAACGCCGGATGCCCGACTTGTCCCCGAGCGCCTCGCGCAGCGCCTGGCCGAGCACGATTGCGACGTCTTCGACGGTGTGGTGTGCGTCGATCTCGACGTCGCCGCTGGCACGCACAACCAGATCGAAGGCCGCGTGCTTGCCCAGCGACATGAGCATGTGATCAAAAAAGGCGATGCCAGTACTGACCTCGGCGCCTCCGGTGCCGTCGAGGTCGATTTCAACCAGCACTGAAGACTCTTTGGTCACCCGTTCGACCCGGGCCGTGCGGCTCACGATTCCTCCTGCGCTAGCACTGCTGCACTCGCGGCCAGAAACGCGTCGTTCTCCGCAGGGGTACCGATGGTGACCCGCAGGTGACCCGGGATTCCGACCTCGCGGATCAGTACACCGCGGTCGAGGTAGCGGCGCCAAGCAGCCGGCGCGTCAGCAAACCGACCGAACAGGATGAAGTTGGCGTCGGAAGGCACCACCTGGGCGCCGAGGTCGCGCAGGGCCATGGCCACCCGCTGTCGCTCGGCCACCAGTACGGCTACCGACTCCAGGGTGGCAGAACTGTGCCGCAGCGCCGCACGGGCGGCCACCTGAGTGAGTGCGGACAGGTGGTAAGGCAGCCGCACCAGCAGCAGCGCATCGACGACGGCCGGTGCGGAAGCGAGGTACCCCAACCGGCCACCGGCGAAGGCGAACGCCTTGCTCATCGTCCGGCAGATGACCAGCCGGTCGGCGAATTGCTCCAGCAGCCCAATCGCGCTCGGCCGCGCACTGAACTCACCGTAGGCCTCGTCGACCACCACGATGCCCGGCGCAGCAATGATCACTTTTGCCAGGTCAGTCAGGGGTATCGACTGCCCGGTGGGATTGTTCGGGCTGGTCACGAACAGCACATCGGGCCGGTGCTCCTCGATGGCCGCCACGGCCCCGGCCGGATCCAGGGAGAAGTCGGCCCGGCGCGGTGCTGGCACCCACCGTGTCCGGGTACCGGCCGAGATGATCGGGTGCATCGAGTAGGACGGGGTGAATCCCAGTGCAGTACGTCCCGGACCGCCGAAGGCCTGCAGCAGTTGCTGGATGATCTCATTGGACCCGTTGGCGGCCCAGAGGTTCGCCGTGGTCAGCGGCACCCCGGTGCGCCGGGCGAGGTAACCGGCCAGATCAGTGCGCAGCGCGACGGCATCGCGGTCGGGGTAGCGGTGCAGGTCACCAGCCGCTTGGCGCACCGCAGCGGTGACGTCGGCGACTAGGCCAGGAGGTGGTGGGTAGGGATTCTCGTTGGTGTTCAGCCGCACCGCGACGTCCAGCTGGGGTGCTCCGTAAGGCGTGCGCCCGCGCAGGTCTTCCCCCAACGGCAACTCAGCGAGCCTCACCCAATCCCCTACCCCGTCACCCCGTCCCCGGCATGGCGGCACATCGGGGTCTTTCACGGCCCGACCACCCCGGCATGGCTCCATATCGGGACTGGTGGAGGGGCTCACCGGGCGGGCTGGAAGCGAGCGGTGATCGCCTGGCCGTGGGCGGGGAGGTCCTCGGCCTCCGCCAGGGCGACAACGTGGTCGGCGACCTTCACCAGCGCATCCTCGTCGTACTCGATGAGCTGCACCCCGCGCAGGAAGGTCTGCACGGACAGTCCCGATGAGTGCCTGGCGCAGCCTCCGGTGGGCAACACGTGGTTGGAGCCGGCGCAGTAGTCGCCGAGCGACACCGGCGCGTACGGGCCGACGAAGATCGCCCCCGCGTTATGCACCCGGCGAGCCACTGCGGCGGCATCCCGCGTCTGGATTTCCAGATGTTCAGCCGCATAGGCGTCAACCACGGACAATCCGGCGCCCACATCGGAGACCAGGATGCAGCCCGACTGCGGCCCGGTCAGTGCCGTGCGGATTCGCTCGGTGTGCTTGGTGGCGGCGACCTGGCGCCGCAGTTCGGCATCGACAGCGTCGGCTAGGGCAATCGAGTCGGTAACCAGCACGCTGGCCGCCAGGGTGTCGTGTTCGGCCTGGGAGATCAGGTCAGCGGCGACATGCACCGGGTCGGCAGTATCGTCGGCCAGGATCGCGATCTCGGTGGGACCGGCTTCGGCGTCGATGCCGATGATTCCGCGCAGGGCCCGCTTGGCCGCGGTGACATAGATGTTGCCCGGGCCGGTGACCATATCGACCGGATCCAGTGGCGCACCGTCAGTGTCCGTTGCGCCGTAGGCCAGCAACGCGACGGCCTGAGCGCCGCCGACCGCCCACACCTCCTCGACGCCGAGTAGCGCGGCTGCAGCCAGCACGGTGGGATGGGGACGCCCGCCGTGCGCCGCCTGTGGCGGTGAGCACACCACCAGCGATGTCACTCCTGCTACCTGCGCCGGCACCACGTTCATCACCACTGTGGACGGGTACACCGCCAACCCCCCGGGCGCGTAGAGACCGACCCGCGCCACTGGCATCCACCGCTGCGTGACGGTGCCGCCCGGCACCACCTGAGTGACCGTCTCAGTGCGCCGCTGGTCGCTGTGGGCCCGGCGGACCCGGGCAATCGACTCTTCCAGCGCTACCCGCACTGCCGGGTCCAGCTGTTCCAGTTCTGCCTGCGACACACCGGGTGGCACCCGGACGCCGGCCGGACGCACCCGGTCGAACCGCTCGGTGAAGTCCAAGACCGCATCGACTCCCCGGCTGCGCACCGCGTCGATCACCGGAGTCACTTGGTGGATCACCGCGTCGACGTCTACCTCGGCCCGCGGCAACATCCCCCGCAACGCTGCCGCCCCCGGAACCCCGTCGCGCAAATCTGTCCGCCTCAACACGCCCCCCACCCTAATGCTCCAGCGGTGCGCACCGTGGGCGAATAACTCGCCGAGCCCGCTGCATACGCAGGCGGCGCGGTCATTACGCTCCGTCCGGTGTCGAGGTGGCGGGTTACCGTGGTCATGTTGGTGGGAATGCTGACGTTGGGCGTTCCACTGTCCGCGACAGCGCAACCACCGCAGCCTCCGCCCCCTCCGCCGTCGACCTACCGGGTGGTAGGGGTGGACAACGCGGCTGCTCGCACGGCAATAGCGCGCCAGGGCGCAGAGATTCTCGGCATCGGCCGCGACTTTCTGGAGATCCGGGCCACACCCGCTCAGGCCGAACAGCTGCGGGCCGGTGGGCTGCAGCTGGTACCGCTGCCGGCCGCGGCGCCGATTCCGGTCGGACCAGGCAAGTTCCCGGTCGGCTACCAGGGCTATCACACCTACGCGCAACTGACCGACGAGTTGAACGCGCTGGCCGCCGCGCATCCCAACCAGGTTGCGGTCTCCAGTTACGGAAAATCAGTGCAGGGTCGACCGCTGCTGCTGGTGAAGGTCAGCGACGACGTGCACACCGATAAACGCGGACCCGAGGTGCTGTTCACCTGCGCCCAGCACGCCCGGGAACACCTCACCGTCGAGATGTGCCTGCACATCGTCAAGCGGTTGGCCCAGGGTTATGGCACCGATCCGACCATTACCCGGCTGGTGCGTTCCCGGGAGGTCTGGGTGGCGCCGATGGTCAATCCGGACGGCGCCGAGTACGACATCGCCACCGGTCTGTTTGCACTGTGGCGCAAGAACCGGCAACCCACCCCAGGAACGACCGACGTGGGCACCGATACCAACCGCAACTGGGGCGACGAGTGGGCCTGCTGCGGCGGCTCAAGCGCCAATCCTGGTAGCGACGCCTACCACGGCCCCGCCCCGTTTTCCGCGCCGGAGACCGCGCAACTGCGGAACTGGGTGAACAGCCGGGTGATCGGCGGGGTACAGCAGATCATCGCGCACATCGACTTCCACAGCTTCTCCGAGCTGGTGCTGTGGCCCTACGGCTTCACGACTGACGCGACTGGCCCGGGACTGAGCGCCTCCGACGCAGCAGTCTTCCGCAAGCTCGGTGAAGCGATGGCCGCAACCAACGGCTACACCCCCGAGCAATCCAGCCACCTCTACGTCACTGACGGCTCGATTGGCGACTGGATGTGGGCACAGCATCACATCTGGTCGTACACCATGGAGATGTACCCGACCAGCCTTACCCAAGGCGGCTTCTACCCGCCCGCAACCGTGATCGACCGCGAAACCGCCCGCAACGACAAGGCGGTGGATTTGCTGCTGGACTACGCGGACTGCGTTCCACGGATTACCGGAGCTTCCTGCTCCCGGCCGTGAGTTCCCGCTGGGCCGCCCAACGGGCACCGGGCGGCTCATGGCCGTATATACACCTTTGACCAGGCCCGAATGAAGTGCCAACCTGGGGCGAGGCCGTGCCATCATCATTCGGGTGAGCGCGCCACTGATCGATAAAGGCGTGGCAGCGCTGCGTGCGGGGGACGCGGCGACCGCACGCCGAGTCTTCGAGCTCGCCGTCGCGGAATCCGAGTCCGGCGCGGCACTGGAAGGGCTCGCCGAGGTGCTGTATCTGGGGCAGGAATACGCCGCTGCTGCTGCTCATTACGAGCGGGCCTATACCGCCTACCGGCGCGAAGGCAACAGCATGGCCGCTGGCCGAACGGCGCGCGCGGTCGCTTGGATCAGCGGCAACGTCCTAGGTGATTGGGCCGTGCAGAGCGGTTGGTTGGCTCGGGCTCGCACCATCCTCAGCGAAGCCGCCGATGACCGGCCCGAGCGCGGCTGGGTACTGATCATCGATGCCTACTCGGAACCGGACGCGCAGGTGCGCGAGCAGCTGCTGCACGAGGCAATAGCCATTGGACGCCGGTGCGGCGATCCCGACCTCGAGTTCGATGCGTTGACCTACCTCGGCGGCTTGTTGATCATGACTGACCGAGTCGAGGAAGGCCTGACCCTGTGCGACGAGGGTCTGGCAGCTGCGTGTGCCGGTGAGCTGACCGACATCGCCGTGCTGGATTCTATTTTCTGCGGTTTCTTCTGGGCCTGCGAGCTGGTCAACGACGTGCCGCGGGCAGATCAATGGATGCGCGCGGCCGCTGACCTTTTGCAGCGTCGCAACGTCGTAGCAGCCTTCTGCCGCGCCCACTACGGCGGGATCTTGACCGCCGCCGGACGTTGGGAGGAGGCGGAGGCTCAACTCATCGAATCCACCCGGCATTTCGACCAGGGCATGCCGGAGCGGCGCGCGGCGTCGCTGATCCGCCTGGCGGATCTGCGCCTGCGCCAAGGGCAGCTTGAACAGACCGCCCTGCTCCTGGAGGGCCTCGATACTCATCCAGACGCGGTCCGCACCCTCGCTGGGCTCTACCTGGCACGGGGCGAGACGGCGTTGGCACGGGATTTGCTCGAACGGTGCACGGCGGGTTCGGACGGCGCGGTACCCACCGTTGGTGAAACGACCATGGTGGGCCCCTTGCTCGCGCTACTCGTTGAAGTTCATCTGGAACAGGGCAACCTCGACGACGCTGAGCGCGCCGCCCGACGTCTGTGCCGTATCGCCGAGACGCAGTGTGGGCCGTATCTCAAAGCAGCTGCCGCGCTCGCGAAGGGGCAAGTGTGCGTGGCCCGCGGGCATCCAGACGCCCGTAGCTGCCTGCACTCGGCGTTGGAAGGCTTCGCCCGAGCACAGTTGCCCATGGAGCTGGCGGCGACACGTCTGCAGATGGCGCGGGCGCTTGCGGCACAGTCACGAGAGGTCGCTGTCGCTGCCGCGAAGGCAGCACTGGACGACTTCGAGCGACTCAAGGCTACCCGGCACGCCGACGCCGCCAGTGCGCTGCTGCGTTCGCTAGGCGCACCGATTCGAACCGGTCCCAAAGGTTACGGCGCATTGACGAAGCGAGAGACCGAGGTGCTCCAGCTGATCGGCGCCGGTTTGTCCAACGCAGAGATTGGCGACCGGCTTTACATTACCCGCAAGACCGTCGAGCACCATGTGAGCAACGTGCTGGCCAAACTCGGGCTGCGTAACCGGGCCGAAGCCGCCGCCTATGCGACCAGGGAGAAACCCAGCCGGTAGATAGGGGAGTTCCCCGATACTTCCTCGCATTCGGTACTCGCATCCTGCTTGTCGTTACCGAAGAGCGGGAGTCAGGACATGACCGAGAACCGTTATGACGTCATTGTGGTGGGGGCCCGCTGCGCCGGGTCGCCGACCGCGATGTTGCTGGCGAGGGCAGGCTACCGGGTCCTTGCCGTCGACCGCGCGACATTCCCCAGCGACACGATCTCAACACACCTGGTCCATCCGCCGGGTGTGGCGGCGCTGCGCAGGTGGGGCCTGCTGGATCGGCTGAAGGCAACGGGATGCCCACCGATCGACACCTACATGTTTGACTTTGGGCCGTTCGCCATCACCGGGTCGCCGGGCACCGAGGGCGCTCCCGTCGCGTATGGGCCTCGGCGGACAGTGCTGGACAAGCTGCTCGTGGACGCGGCAACCGAGGCAGGAGCTGAGGTCCGGGAAGGATTCACCGTTTCTGATGTCGTCATTGATGATGGCCGAGTGGTCGGTGTTCGCGGGCACGGCCGCAACGGTGCGCTGGTCACCGAGCGCGCTCGCGTAGTCGTCGGCGCCGACGGTTGGCGTTCCCGCGTCGCCCGGTCCGTACGTCCTTACCAGTACCACGACAAACCGCGCTTGCTCTGCGGCTACTACACCTACTACAGCGGGCTGGAGATGTCCGGACGCTTCGAGACCTATGTTCGCCCTGATCGAGGATTCGCGGCGTGGGCCACAAATGACGACCTCACGCTCGTCGTCGGTGGCTGGCCATTTGCTGAGTTCGATGCCAACAAAAAGGACATCGAGGGTAACTTCCTCAAGATGTTGGAATTGGCGCCGCCTTTCGCCCAAAGGATCCGGGCAGCCCACCGCGAGGATCGCTTCGTTGGCACGGCAGTGCCGAACTTCTTCCGCAAACCATTCGGTCCGGGCTGGGCACTGGTGGGGGATGCCGGATACAACAAGGATTTCATCACGGCGCAGGGAATCACCGACGCTTTCCGGGACGCGCAGTTGTGCGCCACGGCATTGGACGAGGCGCTATCCGGGGCGTGCTCTTTCGAGGTCGCGATGGCGCGCTACCAGCACACCCGCGACCAGCACGTGCTGCCAATGTACGAGTTCACCATCCAGCTTGCGACGCTGGAGCCTCCCCCACCGGAGCTGGCGAAGTTGCTGCAAGCCCTACACGGCAACACCGAAGCGATGGACGCCTTCGCCCGGGTTAATGCCGGAGTCACCTGCCCCTCGGAGTTCTTCTCCCACGAGAACGTCGAGCGAATCTTCGCTGAAGCCACGCATGAGAGAGCAAGCTAGAGCTCTGATACAGCGGTAGACCACAGGCGACACTGCATCTGCCAGCCAATCGCCTTGCGATGTCGGCTGTCACCGGATTTTCGCGTGATCACTACGGTTGCTGATCGTGGACCGGGATACCTTCGCTTACTGGGTCAGGGATATGAGCAGGCGTGAGCTCCGTCGGTCTCACAGGCGGCGTTCACTCGAGGTCCAGACCGAAATCCAATGCCGGGGCCGAGTGGGTAAGCGCGCCCACCGCGAGGTAATGCACCCCAGTTTCGGCATACGCGCGCGCGACGTCCAGGGTTAGCCCGCCTGAAGCCTCTAGCTCGGTGGCCGAATTCGCGGCGCGGCGGGCCGCCTCGGCGCATTGCGCCACCGTCATATTGTCCAGCAGCACGAGCGATGCACCCGCGGCAAGCGCCTCGTCCAACTCATCGAGGGTCCCGACCTCCACCTCGCAGGGCAGTTGCGGGACTGCGGCGCGCACGGCGGCAATGGCGGCGGTCACCGACCCCGCTGCGGCCACGTGATTGTCCTTGATCAACACGGCATCCCCAAGGCCCATCCGGTGGTTGACTCCACCACCGCAGCGCACCGCGTACTTCTGCAGCCTGCGCAATCCGGGCAGCGTCTTACGGGAGTCGCGGATCGATGCGCCGGTACCGGCTACCGCGTCAACCCAAGCCGCCGTGACAGTGGCGATCCCGGACAGGTGGCACAGCAGGTTGAGCGCGCTGCGCTCGGCAGTGAGCAGGCCGGCCACCGGGCCGCGGATAGCGACGACGGTATCCCCACCGGCGATCCGCTCGCCGTCCCGGCGCCGGGTACTGGCCTCGTACCCACCAGCGCCGAGCACCGTATCGAGAACTGCCAGGAATACCGGCAATCCGGCGAGCGTGCCGGGACTGCGAGGGGAGACGGTCGCGGTGGCAACGGCGCCTGGCGGCACGCAGGCAGCCGTGGTCGCATCCGGGCCGTACCGCAGGTCCTCTTCCAGCGCGGTGGCGATAACCCGCTGCATGTCGTCGGTATCGAGTCGCGAAATGGCGATGCCAGTACTCATGCCGCGCCTCCCACTAGCGCCGACGCAGCCGGCACCGGAACCCCAGCGTCGTCGAGCACGACGGCGATGCTGCGTCTCCAGCGCGACACAGTGCGCGGATAGTCGGTGCGTAGATGGCATCCACGGCTTTCGGCGCGGGCTGTCGCGGCGGCGAGTACCGCAGCGGCAGCCAGGGTCAGTGCTGCATCCTCGGCATCACGAGCGGTCCGGAGCGGACGCCGGGTGGTAGCTTGCGCGACGGCCAGCGCGGTGGTCAGCCCGGTGGCGTCCCGGCCGATACCACCGTGGGCACTCATCGCCCGTTGCACCGCGTCACGATCAGCGAGCGGGCGCACCACCGAGCAGCATTGCGATGGCGTACCCGGACGGGGCATGGCCACGAAATCAGCGGCTACCGCTTCGGCAGCTCGGGCGCCCATGACCAACCCTTCCAGCAAGCTGTTGGAAGCCAGCCGGTTCGCGCCGTGCAGGCCGGTGCGCGCGACCTCACCGGCGGCGTAGAGCCCGGGCACTGTGGTGCGGCCACAGATGTCGGTCACCACTCCACCGCACTGATAATGCGCCGCCGGGGCCACCGGAATTGGCATGCATGCCGGATCCACGCCGATTGCCGTACAGGCGGCGTGCACCGTCGGGAAGCGACGGCGCAGCAGCGCATCACCCAGATGCGTGGCATCAAGCAGCACGTGGTCGGCACCCGTGGCAGCCATCCGGCTGGTGATCGCCGCGGCTACCACATCACGGGGCGCCAACCCCCCGAGGGGATGCACACCCGTCATTACCGGCGCGCCGGTGATATCCAGCAACACCGCACCCTCACCCCGCAGCGCCTCAGTGACCAGCGGCTGGCGACCCCGCGAGCCGCCCCCGGCATACAGGGCTGTCGGGTGGAACTGCACGAATTCCAGATCCGCGGTCATCGCGCCAGCCCGCAACGCCAACGCCAGCCCGTCGCCGGTGGCCACCTCGGCGTTGGTCGTCACGGCATAGAGCTGGCCGAGACCCCCGGTCGCGAGCAGGACGGCGCGGGCCCGCAGCACACCGCCGCCAAGCAGCGCCAACCCTGCCACCCGGCCGGTGTCGTCGAACAGCACATCGGTCACCGGCTGCCCTTCCAGCAAGGGCAGCCCCTCACCACGGGCCGCGCCGGCCAGGGCGCGCTCGATCTCCGCTCCGGTAGCGTCCCCGCCGGCGTGAATCACCCGGAATGCCCGGTGCCCGCCCTCCCGAGTGCGCTGCAACTCACCGGCATCGCTGTCAAAGCTGGCGCCGCGCGCCCGCAGGGTACGAACCGCGGCCGGACCAGCGGCCACAATCGCCCGGACGGCGCCCTCATGACATAGTCCAGCACCCGCCGCCACGGTATCCGCGACGTGCGCGTCCACGCTGTCAGTGATGTGCGGGGCGATGCGCGGGGCGATGTCCGGGGCGATGTGCGGGGCGCCCGGTAGCACTACCGCGACACCGCCCTGCGCCCACCGGGTGTTGCCGTCCTCGACCGTGGTCTTGGTCAGGGCGACCACTCGCAAACCCAACTCGGCGGCACGCAATGCAGCAGTCAACCCGGCGACGCCAGTACCTACCACCGCAAGGTCCGCGGTGGCCTCCCACGCCGTCACAGGGGCGCGCCGGCGGGTTACCGTCGCCGCCTCCGCGGGACCAAGTACGTCGGTGGTGACCGTCGCCGCCTCCGCGGGACCAACTACTTCCGTGGTCACTCGCCGCCGCCCGGACGACCGATAGCGATCATGCGTTGCACCGCGCTGCGGGCCCGTTCGGCGATCTGCGGCGGGACATGCACCTCGTCGGTGCCGTCACGCAGGGAGCGCAGCAGTGCCGCCGGGGTGATCATTTTCATGTAGCGGCAGGAAGCCCGATCATTCACCGCACGGAAATCGACGTCAGGAGCGGCGCGCCGTAGCTGGTGCAACATGCCGACCTCCGTGGCCACCAGGACCTGCCGCGCCCCTGTCGTCCGAGCAGCGTCGAGCATCCCGCCGGTGGACAGGATCCGTACTCGCTCGGCAGGTACCGTTCCCTCACCAGCCAGGTAGACCGCGCTGGTGGCGCAGCCACATTCCGGGTGGATGTAGAGATCGGCATCCGGTGCGGCGGCGACCATGGCCGCCAGTTGAGCGCCGTTGATCCCGGCGTGCACGTGGCATTCGCCAGCCCAGATGTGCAGGTTGCGCCGGCCAGTGACGCGCTGTACATGCGCACCGAGGAATTGATCGGGCAGGAACAGCACCGCGCGGTCAGCGGGGATCGAGTCCACCACCTCAACGGCGTTGGCCGAGGTGCAGCAGATGTCGGTCTCGGCTTTGACTTCGGCACTGGTGTTGACGTAGGAGACCACGACCGCGCCAGGGTGCTCGCGTTTCCAGGCGCGTAGCTGCTCGGCATCGATGGAATCGGCCAGCGAGCACCCTGCCCGCGCGTCCGGGATGAGCACCGTCTTGCCCGGCGCGAGGATCTTCGCGGTCTCGGCCATGAAGTGCACCCCGCAGAACACGATGGTGGTTGCCGTGCAGTCTGCGGCGATGCGAGACAGCGCCAGGGAATCCCCGACGTGATCGGCGACATCCTGGATTTCGGGCAGCTGGTAGTTATGTGCCAGCAGCACCGCGTCACGCTGGTCGGCAAGCGCTCGCACTTCCGCACGCCACGCGCGATCCGGTTCCGGACCCGAGCGGCCGGCATGGGTCCGCTCCGTTGCCGCAGTAGCGGTCATATCGCTCCTTCGCCAGCACCCGCTGGGCCATATCGAGGTTTTCGCCTTAGAATCGAAAACATGAATCATAACAGCGTTGGGCTCGCGGTGCACGAAGTCCTCGCTGCGGTGCTGCAGGTCCGCGACGGTCAGCTGCAGGTATTGCTATGGCAACGCGGCATCGAACCCGAGGCCGGACGGTGGGCGCTACCGGGTGGCCGGCTCGGCGCTGACGAAGACGTGCAGGCCTCGGTGCTGCGCCAGCTCGCCGAGAAGGTCGATGTCCGCGAGGTGGCGCACGTGGAACAGCTCGGGGTGTTCAGCGCACCAGATCGGATGCCGCAACAGCGCACCGTGGCCACCGCATTTCTCGGGCTGGTCCCCTGCGTGGCCGATCCCGCGCTCCCGCCCGACACGGCGTGGCACCCGATCACCGATGTGCTGGATGGATCACTGCGCACTGCGTTCGATCACGGCATGATCGTGCGGCGAGCCCGCGACCGGCTCCGAGCGAAGCTGTCCTACACCAATCTGGGGTTCGCACTGGCCGCACCGGAGTTCACGGTCTCGGCTTTGCGTGGCCTGTACTCGGCCGCACTGGGACACCGGGTGTCGGCAACCAACTTGCAACGGGTTCTGGCCCGCCGCGGGGTGTTGGTCCCCACCGGCGGGACCGCTGCTCCAGGACCCTCCGGTGGACGGCCGGCAGCGCTGTACCGCTTCGCCGAACACGACATCCGCGTCACCGATCCGTTCGCCGTGCTGCGGCCACCAGAGGCCTGACAAGCGGTTTCGTTTCGCGGATCAGCTCGCTGCGCCGTAACGTTAGCCTGTGGCCGTAACCGTCCCACTGTTCCCGTTGAGCACGGTGCTGCTCCCGGGTGCATCGCTTCCGCTACATATCTTCGAGCCCCGGTACCGCCAGCTGACCGTCGACTTGGTCACCGGTGCGGTACCTGGCCGCAGCTTCGGAGTGATCGCGGTAAAGCAAGGTTGGGACACGGTCGAGGAAACGCACTCCATCGGATGTACCGCAGTGCTTCGGGAGGCTCGCAGGCTTCCCGACGGCCGCTTCGACATTGTCACCCGTGGCGAAAAACGGTTCCGGCTACTGGATATCGACAACACCTTGGCGCCATACCTGGTAGGCATCATCGAGTGGGTGCCCGATGATGACCCGCCACCAGAACAGTTGATGCTCGTCCGAGTGCTGGCCGCATCGGCCCGGGAGGCTCACCGGCAATACTGCCTGGCGGCATGGCAGCACGAGGACTGGGAAGAACCCGAAGACGACGTCGACATCGCCACGCTGGCGCATCTGCTCGCCGCAGACTGCCTGCTGACCCTGGAGGACCGGCAAGCTGTCCTGGAGGAATGCGACCCGGTGAAGCGGCTGCGGTTGGTACGCAATCTGCTCGTCCGGGAAGCAGCGTTCCTTCGGGCACTGCGCGCGGTACCGGTGCCGTTGAACCAATTCGCAGAGAAGGCGACTCAGAACTAGCCCGCCTCACGATTCCACGCCGCGGCGATGCAGTAACTGACGGCGGCACCGAAGGGCTGCGCAATGATCACCCAACTCGACTCCAGTACCGGTGCGCGGGGGTACGGCGCGCCGGTACTCGCAAGATTGGGATAAGAGGCGGCGACAATCCACAGCCCGGTGCGCATCGCGAGCCACGCACCAATCAACGATCCGAGCACTGCGGAGACGACGAACAACGGTCCGCGCCAGCGCCGGAATTGCCACAATGCCGCGCCAATGAGCACTCCAGCGGCAATACCGAACAGCAGGAACGTCGCCATGTCGTCGAAGCGATGCTCGCTTTGCCCGATGAAGGGCAGGACACCGCCAGGCGTCGGCGCGAGGGCCGATCGTGCGACAAACTCCGGCGGCGCCAGCTGAGACCACAGCACGCCGAGTGGGAGTCCCAGCAAAGCCACCGCTCCGAGCACCTGGAGCGCGGGCACCAGGTCCGCCCGCACCACTGCACCGGAGGCAGCGGGCTGTGTTGGCATGTCGACCGCGCTCATGCGCACCCCGGGTAGGTGCCATGCGCGCTGCACCTGGCCGACCAGCCGGCCGGCATCACCTGCACCACCATCCGGCGCCCGCACCGCGGGCAGTACCGGGGTGGCTGCCGACCGCGGCGGCGCGCGCAGTCCATATGGTCGCCCTCGCGGGTCGGGCGCCCGCAGGCGTCGCAGAACGTCACAGCGTCTGGCCCAACGCCTTGATCGGCATGCGCAGGTCGGTAAGCATGTCCAGGTCTGCCTGTGCGGGCCGACCGAGATTGGTCAGGTAGTTACCCACAATGATGGCGTTGATGCCGCCCAACATTCCCCGCTCGGCGCCCAGATCGCCCAAGGTGAGTTCGCGACCTCCGGCGAAGCGCAGGATCGTGCGGGGCAGCGCCAACCGGAACGCCGCTACCGTCTTGAGCGCATCGGCACCAGCTACCACGTCATAGTTCTCGTAGGGGGTACCAGGCTGCGGGATGAGGAAGTTCATCGGCACCTCATCCGGCGCCAGCGAGGCAAGCTGGGCGGCGAATTCTGCGCGCTGGGCCACGGTCTCCCCCAGACCGATGATGCCGCCACAGCAGACTTCCATCCCGGCCTCACGCACCATCTGCAGCGTCTGGAAACGCTCCTCCCAAGTGTGCGTGGTCACCACGGAGGCGAAGTACGAGCGGGCGGTCTCAAGGTTGTGGTTGTAGCGATGCACACCGGCGGCAGCTAACTCGTCCACCTGGTCCTGGGTCAGCATGCCCAGCGAGCAGGCGATGTTGAGATGCGCGGTATCGGATTCTTGGCGGATCGCCTCGATACCGGCTTTGACTTGAGACATCAACCGGCGGTCCGGTCCGCGTACAGCAGCGACGATGCAGAATTCGGTCGCCCCGGTGGCCGCAGTCTGCTTGGCTGCCTCGACCAAGCCCGGAATATCCAGCCATGCCGCCCGTACCGGCGAGTCGAAGTGGCCCGACTGCGAGCAGAAGTGGCAATCCTCCGGGCAGCCGCCGGTCTTGACGCTGACGATGCCCTCGACTTCCACCTCGGGACCACACCAGCGCATCCGTACCTCGTGGGCCAGGGCGAGGAGCTCTTCCATCCGGTCGTCCGGTAGCTGCAGCACGTCAAGGATTTGCTGCTCGGTGAGCGCCGTCCCGTGCTGGAGCACTTGTTGTCGGGCGACAGCTAGCACATCGACCTGCGACCGGGCCACGTGATTGCTCCTCCTCGGCGGCGTGCATCCGCGGTCAGTCTGCCGCACCGGCGCGCTCAGCTGACGGCCGCATTGCTGATCCAGGCGGCGACTTCGCCCATCTTGGCGCTCACGAGCTGGGCCTGTTCTGGTGCCACGAGGATGTGCCTGCCGCGCGAATCGATGATCAACACGTTGGGCATGCGTACGACGACGGTGACCGGGCCTGCCTTGCTCCCGTTCGCAGGAATCTGCCAGGTCTTCTCCACCACCAGCTCGCTGGTGGCCTTCGCTAGAGGGTCCATGCCGGGAACAATCAGATATTGCAAGTAATGCAAGCAATAACGCGATTGAGTGATTGGACCCGGCTTCGGGCAGGTGCATAGTGCGCCCCATGCCTGGTAATCCGCACACCTCCGTCCGATCCCGGCAAGTCGCCGCCGCGCTGCGGGAACTTCGTGAACGGGCGGGGTTGTCCGGCGCGGAGGTGGCCAAGCGCATGGGCATGTCACCCAGCAAGATCAGCCGGATCGAGACCGGGAACAGTGGCCTGCAGATCGAAGACGTCGCGGCATTACTGGGTCTGTACCAGGTGCCCGCAGCTACCCGTGATGAACTGCTCGACCTGGTACGGCGGTCCGAAGAACGTGGCTGGTGGACCCGCCAGCCCGGGCTGCCCCAGCTGTGGCGCAGTTTGATCGACTTTGAAGCCAAAGCCACCCGTATCCAGAACTACGAGGCTCTCGTCGTACCCGGGCTGCTGCAAACGGCCGAGTACACCAGAGCGATCATCCAGGGCGTCGCCCCCACCGTGTCGGAGGCCGAGCTGGACAATCTGGTCGCAGCCCGGATGGCGCGCCAGACGGTGCTGGCCCGGTCCAGCGCGCCGCAGTTTTTTGCCGTGGTGGACGAGGGCGCCCTGCGCCGTCCCGTCGGCGGGCCAGGGGTCATGCACCGGCAACTGCACCACCTGCTCGGAGTGGCCGAACAACCGCACGTCACGGTGCGGATTGTGCCTGTGGCCGCGGGCGCGTACGCCGGGTTGCGCGGCCCATTTGTGATCTTGGAATTCGCCGATGAACCGGCACTGGTGTTCATCGAAAACCACGGAACAGGACTCTTTCTGGAAGAAGAGGCCGATCTGGCCGCCTACCGGCTCGCTCTCGGGACTATCCTGCATGCAGCCCTTGCACCTGCTGCAACGGCCGAGCTGATCGCCCAGATCGCTTGCGAACTACGCTGAAACCAGCGGGCCGCGCAGGGCTATTTGAGTATCGAGAGGAGCCCGGAATGCGCGCGCTGGACGCCGGCAGCTCCCGCTGGCGCAGGAGCAGCCGCAGCACCGACAATGCAAACTGCGTCGAGGTCGCCGTCGCCGCCGGCATCGTTGCTGTACGCGACTCCAAGAATCCGACCGGTGGCATGCTGGCCGTGCCCGTGCCTGCCTGGGTCGCCTTCACCGCCGCCGTGCGCGCCGGTCAGATCGGCTGACGATCGCGGCAGGCCGTACGTCCCCAGGCTATCCGCCGACGATGACCTCCAGGCACCCTACGGGGCGCCGCCGGTGCCTTGCTGTTCCGGGTTCGGCTGGGTTGCGGGCTTGACCAGGATGGCCCGGGTATAGAGCAAGTCGAAGCCTCGACGCTGCGCGTTTTGCTGCGACTTCGACGCCGGCTGCGTGGTTATCACTGCGATGTCGCAGCCGGCAGTGGCGGCATCAGCGAGCCGGGCCGACAGCAGTGCCGTGTGCACCCCCCGGCGGCGATGCGCGGGGGCGGTTGCCGCGCCGGTCAGTTGCGCCACGCCGTCCGCCATTCGGACGCTGGCGCCGCCGGCGATGACCCCGTTGCGCAGCGCGACGTAACGCATGATGCCGGCCGCCGCGGTGAGATCGCGCACGGCCATGGCGATGACCTCGCGCGCAAACTCCTCGTGCGAGGGCACCCCTTGGATGTCGGGGTGGGCAAAGCCCTCGATCACGACGTCCAGCCACGACTCGAACTCATCATCGCGGCTGCGCCGCACCTCGACACCAGATGGTGTGACTGGCTCGGACCTGCCCTTAAGGGCAAGGCCAAGCACGTTTTCAAACGAGGTCAGCCGATAGCCCCGATCGGTCAGCAGGGCACCGATCGCGGGGTCGGCCAGATGGGCGAGCTCGACCTGCACGGGAGCAGCGCGGGCGCTGAAGACCTGTTCGATCTTCTCCAGCTCGGTAGCGGTCGGCGCACCACCGAAGCCCAGCCCCACCACCTTGTTCAGCGGCGAGCCCTCTTCGGCGAAACTGGCCAGGCCACCGGCAACGGGGATCAGGAAGCCCGCGCTCTCCCCCGAGCGATGGTGGGCCGCCTTGCTGCCCTGGGCGACCAGCTGCGCCTCGACCCGCTCGATGCGCTCAGCCAGCTCAGCATCGCAAAACAGGGGCAACCGGTCGGCATTCATGATGCGCAGCGCCGCACCGTGTGCCAGGCGTCGCCGGTAGAGAGCTTCTCACTGCCCATGAACTCCGTCTCCGGGATTGGGCGCACCGAACTCACCTGGCCACAATATTTGCTTGACCTCTGCCCAACAGGCCGCCGCGGCCTGAACGCCCGTGGGCGCCTACTGGCAGTGACTCGCCGACCGGGGCGTAGCCGGGTCATTGGTGAACGTGTGCGCGCTTTTTTCGAACGGATTGCCGCAGCCGGCTGCGTTGAGGTTGTTCCACGAGCCACCTTGCGCCAACCCCCACGTAGCACCGAGGGTGATGTAGGTGAGGTAGAAGCCGAGCTCGCCGGTGGCCGCTACGGTCCGGCTGTGGACCGACTCGTGCCGGGCCAGATTGTCCGGCACAGCCCCGTCCGCACGGAAACAACCGGATTGCGTCCAGCCCACAGCACCCAGCGTCAGCGCAGAGCGACCAGAGCCCACTGCGATGAACAGCATGCCCCGGCGGAAATCGACCTTGCCACCCCGGAGCATCACGATCATCGTCGCAACGAGGCTTGCGGTTGTCAGCAGCGGCGATTGCATCCATTTGATCAGGAAGCTGAACAACCACGCCACCGCGCTATCGATGTCGTCCAACAGCGGCGCGACCACAGTCCCGAACAAAGCCGCTATGCTGAAAAGAAACAAACCAACGATGGCGATGAGGGTGACGCTCGCGTCGAGCCCACAGAGTGCGCAAAGACTCCAGAGAATGCCGTCCCAGCACACAACGGTCAGCACACCACCGACCGTCCCACCAATCACCCACAGCACAAATTCGTCCCAAGCCGTTACGGCGTTAGCTGCTGCGCCGACCGCACCGAATCCCGCGCCGACGATCAAAGCGATCAGCAGCACGACGAGAAAAACCGGCTGCCCTACGGCATCGATGTAACTTCCCGCTACTCCCAGCCTGCGCAGTGGCGTTGCCGAGATGGCTGAAATCCAAGTAGCCAGTGAGACGACGGTTCCGATCAGATCCTCCAGGTCAACGGGGCGGTAGTGCACGGTGGTGAACAACGCATCAGTCGAGCCTTGCGCACGGCAGCCCTTTCCTCGTGGAGCTCTTGGCCGAATACCCAGCTATCTACCGCAGGCTCAGGCGCGAGACCAGCCCTGAACAGCACGAGCGCCGGCATGACGTCTGCCGCCGGTGACCGGCCGGGGCAGCGTCCAAGCCGAACTGCGTGACAGCAGACGCCGGACCTACTGTGGTTACCGGAGCTCAGCGATCCGACCGACGGGGCACCGGCTGTTGCGCCCAGCCTGACTTCGACTGGCCGCCGTGATCGGAGCGCAACGGCGGCCTACAAAACCACGACGACAATTCTTCCAAAGACAGTATGCGTTATGGAGATCATTACTCGGCACGAGCGGACCACCGCTTACGGCGCAACTTTGATGAGACGATCCAGACGGCCAGTCTGCACGTTCAAAGGGTTTGACTTGGTTTGGTCGGGTAGGATTCCTGCGCTTAGCTGTTGCTGGGAGTCTGCCTGTCCGGGACACTGTCGTACCGAGGTCATACTCCACGGAGGCTAGCTGTGCGGTTAGTAGATCCCCGCTTCATCACGCCTCTGCAGCGAGCGGGAGGATAGGAGCCGAGGCAAGGAGGCGCTCAATGGGCGGGTGCGACGCAGACAGTGGCAGGCACAGCTTGCGTCCGACGGACTGCTCGATGTGGGCGCGTCGCTCGTTTACATCGGGGCGATTACATCGCCGCCGAATAATACTGGCTGGGCCGGTCACCGTCACGATAGCGCTAGGTGTATTTATTCTCGGTTCTGCCGTTCAATCGCAGACGGCCATCGCGCAGCAAGGTCCCATTGGTGCAGACCCGCCAGGCTTCGAGCGATTTTACGACCAGGATCTATCGTGGGGTGGCTGCTCGGCATTCGCGACCACCCCGAATGATAAGGATGCTTATGCTGATCCGGGCTTGCAGTGCGCCTATCTGACGGTTCCGCTGGATTATACGAAACCTCACGGTCGGGTGATGAAGGTTGGCCTGCTTCGCCGGCCCGCCTCAGACCCCGCGCGCCGCATCGGCTCCTTGGTGATCAATCCGGGTGGTCCCGGAGCTTCGGGCATGAGCGCGGCAGCCAGCCTGGCCAACGAGGTGGCAGCCAGTGATGTCGGGCAGCGCTTTGACCTTGTCGGGTTCGACCCGCGCGGTGTTGGCTCCAGCGACCCACGCGTTGAGTGCTTGACCCCGGCGGAGCGGGACGCTGAGCGCCTGATGAACCTCAACGTTGACACCTCACCAACCGGCGTAGCACGTACTGAAAGCCACGAAAAGGCCGAAAATGCCAAATGCGTCGACCGCACCGGCATTGACGTACTTGCCCACATCGGGACACGCGAGGTGGCCCGCGACATGGATGTCATGCGGTCGGCTCTCGGCGATGAAAAGCTGACCTACCTCGGTTATTCCTATGGCACGCGGATTGGCACAAGTTACGCGGAAGTCTTCCCGGGCAGTGTCCGTGCGATGGTGCTCGATGGTGCTGTCGATCCAGCACAGGATCCGATTGCCCAGCTCATCGACCAAGGTCGAGGGTTTCAACGAGCATTCGATACCTTCGCGGCGTGGTGTGCGACACGGAGAGATTGCGCGTTGGGACAGGACACCAGTCAAGCCGTGCACCACTTCCAATCTCGTGTCCGTCCACTGATCAGCGAGCCGGCGAGTGTCTCCGATGGGCGTAAACTGTCGTACACCGATGCCACTATCGGCACGGTACAAGCGCTGTACCTTCCGGCTCTATGGGAACCGTTGAACCGTGGTCTACGGGAACTTGCCCAGGGCCAGGGGGATATCCTCATCCGCCTGGCTGATATCTACTACGGACGGCAGCCGGATGGTTCGTATTCCACAACGATGGACGTCTTCCAGGCGGTTTTGTGCGTCGACAATCCGCCCATCAAAGATCGAAACCTGGCTCGCGATGTTGATGCCCAATACCGTGCGGCCGCTCCCTTCCTGGACACGGGACGACCACCATCTGCCGCGCTGGACAATTGCGCGTTCTGGCCGGTGCCACCCACCGGCGGGCCGCATCATCCACAGGTCCCCGGGCTGGCACCAGTGTTAGTAATCTCCACAACACAGGACCCCGCCACGCCGTATCAGGCTGGCGTCAACCTCGCCCGCGCTCTCAACGGACGCTTGCTGACCTACGAAGGCACTCAACATACCGCCTTCCTGCAAGGAAACAGGTGTGTCGATCAAGTCGGGATCAGCTACCTCACCAATCTCCAGCTTCCGGCCGAAGGAACACGATGCAAAGCAGCAGGTTAAGCCAATTGACGGCCTGCGGACGCATTGCCTTTTGAGCGCTGAGAGGAGATCATGAAGCTGACGACAATCGTTGCGTACGATGTTCGGTAGTCGGCGATTTTGTGCACCGTATCGTTGAGGGATGAGTGTGCGAAAGCGCGTTCACCGCCGGCCACCGTGTGAAGCAGTCGCCTTCGGTTCGGCTCCCCGTTGTCGCGAATTTGATGCGGCCGGTCTGGGGAAGGCAGGAAGACGCGAACTACGCTGCCTGCGGAGCGGATCAGGCGCCGAAGGATCAGAAGCGGCAGGCGCCGACGGCAACCCTTTGATTGCGGGCGATCGCGGCCGCGACGCCGGGACGGACCTGTTCGGCAGTAAGCGCGTACCCGATGGTGCGGTTGCCGGGATCGGCAGCGAACACGATGCCGCCGACGCGGCCGGCGCTAGTGACAAAGGGTCCGCCGGAGTCTCCTTGCTGCACAGCGGCAGCGAGGGCAAGGATCTCGCGCCTCGCGCTGCCCTGCCCGTAGATATCACGCCCAATAGCCTCGATTCGGCTCTGCACCGTCGCCGGCTGCACCACCATCTGCGACTGCCCGCCAGGGAATCCGAGCGTCGCTCCCTGGGTGCCGCGGGTGGCCGCGACATCGGTCCAGCCGATGGCAGGCGCCAGCACATCTGCGGACAGCACAGCGACGTCAAGTGCCGGGTCGACGTGGATCGCGACCGCCGGATGCTCGCCGGCGGCATCCCGTACACGTAACCAGTCGAAGCCGGCGACCACGTGGGCGTTGGTGACGACGAACCCAGGCTGGCTGACGAATCCAGACCCGAAGCCGATCTTGCCACCACAACCAAACCCCCGGATCTGCACCGTGCTTGGCTGCCCGGCCGCGGCCGCGGCCTGCACGGCTTGATCGGTCGTGGGTGACACGGGCGGTGCCGTGATCCCGCCGCCCGCGAATACCTGGGGGAAGCCCTGGTCGTCGAGGTAGCGGGAGACGCGGCCGGTAACGTCCGGGGGTGGCGGCAACGCGGCGTCGATCGCCTGGATGGTCTGCGAGCCACGGATCTGCTGCGCCAAGCCCGGAAAGGGACCCTGCGCCAGCACGCTTGACAGCAGCCACACAACGAGCACCAAGCCGACCGCGCCAACCCCCACCCCGCGACTTGGTCGAGCTTGCCCATGCCAGCGCCCTCCACGGCATGGCGCAGTCGTAAGCCGATGCGCACGCCGATGCCCTGGCCTATCACCGCGGCAACGAGCAACACGCCAAGGGTCAGGAGCGCAAGCCCCCGCCCCGGCTTGTCGACGACCAATCCGCCGACCCAAGGCCCCGCCGACATTCCCACCAATAACCCGATCAGCAAACCGCCGAACGCAGCGATCTGGGATACCGCCCCCTGCTGCCAGCCTCGAAACAATACGTAGGCCAGCACCAGCAACAGCACGGCGTCCAGCACGTTGGTGGTGGTAATGCCGCCAAAGTACACGCGAGGTCCCTCGCACCCTGCTTATAGGCCCTAGCTCGTGTTGGTCGGCTCGCCGTCGGTGTTCACGGTTCATAGATCAGGGTTGAAATTAGCGCGGCTGCCGATCGTCACCGGACGAAAGCCTGCGTCAAATCCGTTAATGACCGAATCCCGCGATGATCACCGGGCCTGGCATCGGTGATCCTGGCCTGGACTCGCGTCTGTGCTGGGTGAACCGCCGCATCTTTAAACGCGGCGGCCGACTCCGGCGAGCTGTAGCGCCAGGCACAGCAGTCCGGCCGTGATGAACACCAGCACAAGCATGGTACGAAAGCCAAGGGTGCCCAGCCCGAAGATCAGCTCAAAGACCAGGGCGATGAGGAACAGGGCCGCGGCAATGATGGCCAGCATGGTGATCTCCTAGGGTTAGCCAGCGTGTGGGCCGGACAGGGACACTGTCGCCGAACCACTCCCCCATCCATGCCTACTGCCATGATCTACTCAGGATAATCAGCCAGCAACGGCCAACAGAGTCAATACCAACACGATTCGTACGGCTACAAACCAAAACAGGGATCTGCTGTTTTGTGTCTTCTCAGCAAGCGGTCCGGGACGGTGGCGGCCATCAGTGCCTTGGGCCGGCAGCCAACAGTCGCGAGATAGCAAGAATCGTCCAGGCTGTGCCAGTATTGCCGATTGCACCACGGGTCAGGCAATACTAGTCACATGATCACAAGTCACCGATTCGCCGGGCACTCATGCCGCACTTGAGGTGATGAACGCTGGTGACCCGCAGGTCTGAGGCCGTTACGTCGGTGGAGAGCAAGATCAGCCAGGCTTCCCATCGCCGCAGCCACGCTACGGCTGCGTACGAACAACCCGCTCTCCCTGCATCGCTGGCGATCGCCTCTGGGTGGCGAGATACCACCGCACCGCTTGGCACCTCACGGTCGCGGATGGGAAGGTCAACCAGTCCGAGCCGTGACCAAAGCAGGGAGAATCGTTGACCGGGCCACCGGCTGCGCCGACTCACGCCGGTTGGTGGCGGCCGATGCGTGGCCGCGATCCAGCCGAGGCCCACCGGGTGTCTACCTCGCTGGAACTGCTGTTCGATCTGTGCTTTGTCGTCGCGGTTGCCCAGGCTGCTGCGCAGCTGCACCATGCACTGGCCGAAGGCCACCTGGCCGTGGGGCTGGTGGGCTACGCGATGGTGTTTTTCGCGATCTGGTGGGCCTGGATGAACTTCACCTGGTTCGCCTCCGCCTACGACCCCGACGACGTGCCTTACCGGTTGCTGACGCTGCTGCAGATGGCTGGAGTGCTGGTGTTGGCCGCCGGTGTGCCGGCCGGGCTGACCCACTACGACTTCACCGTCATCACGATCGGCTACGTGATCATGCGCATCGCGCTGGTCGGCCAATGGCTGCGTGCCGCTGCCGAGCACCCGGCCGGGCGTAGCGCATCGGTGCGCTACGCCATCGGAGTCAGCCTGGTGCAAGCCGGTTGGATCGCGCGGCTATGGCTGCCGGGAGCCGCTGGTCTAGCCGGCTTCGCGGTCTTGGTATTGGCCGAGATCGCCGTACCGATCTGGGCCGAATACCGTGGCCAACCCACCCCCTGGCACCCGCGCCACGTCGCCGACCGGTACGGCGCTTTCATCATCATCGTGCTCGGCGAGGTCGTGCTTGCCACCCTGGCGGCGGTGCAGCTCTCGCTGAGCCAGCAGATCGCCGCGGGCCAAGTGCTGCTGGTTGCGGGTGGCGGCCTGCTGCTGGTGTTCAGCCTGTGGTGGATTTATGTCACCGGCGCCGAAGTGCAGCTGACCAACCTCCGCACTGCTCTGGTCTGGGGATACGGCCACTATGTCTGTTTCGCGGCGGTCGCGGCGCTCGGCGCGGGTCTGGAGGTCGCCATCGACACCCTTGACCACCACGGGCATCTGTCCGAACGGGCCGCGGCGGCCAGCGTTGCCGTTCCGGTAGCGGTATTCATGATCGTGCTGGCCGCGCTGCACCAGGTGGCCCACACGGGCGCGACCGGCCACCCGACGTTGATAGCAGTTGGCGTAATCACGGTGAGCCTGGTGACGCTCAGCGCACCGGTGCTCGGCCTCGGTTTCGCGGTGCTGCTCACGGGCGTCGCCGTCGCAGCGACGCTGGCCGCGAACCTGACGCTCACTGCTCAGCGGGCACGCCGCCCCGGGCTGCGCTGACTCCCCACACCCGGCTATCCCCGACTCGACAGCGGTCACTCGACGGCCGGATGCGATGGGTATGACAAGTCGACCTAGTTCCTCGGCTGATCGCCGCGCAGGGTACCGCGGTCTGATCAACCGGCTGGAAACCGGACGAGCCCGGATTGATAGGCCGCGACCACTGCCTGCGCCTTTTCTCGAACTCCCAGCTTCATCATCACCCGTGCAATGTGTGTTTTTACCGTGGCCTCGCTGATGAACAGCCTCATGGCGACCTCGGCATTGGACAGACCCTGGGCTACCAAGATGAGTACTTCTCGCTCCCTCGGCGTCAGCTGAGCTATCTCCCGTGCTGCCGCTGTGTGCTGAGCGGGCCGTGCAGCAAATTCTTCGATGAGGCGACGCGTGACCGCAGGATGCAGCCAGCCTTCGCCGGCGGCTACCGCACGAATCGCGCTAACAATCTCGGTAGATGAAGCATCTTTGAGGAGAAATCCTACAGCACCGGCGCGCAGCGCTGCGTAGACAGCCTCATCAAGGTCGTAAGTAGTGAGAATGATGACCCCGACGGGCCGACCGCTATGCGCTGTGATGCCCTCAGCGACTACAGCACCCGTCGCGGTGACTCCGTCGGTGCCTGGCATGCGCACATCCATCAGAACTACATCCGGGCGCTCAGCGCGAACCTGGGCAAGTGCACCTTTGCCATCGGCGGCTTCGGCAACGACGGTGATGTCTTTTTCGGCATTTACCATCATCGCTATCCCAGCCCGCACCAGCGGCTGGTCATCGACGATCACGACTCGGATCATACGACACCTTCCTCAATCCTCTCGGTCTGAGACTCAGCCAGGAGAATAGAACCGCGCATGCGCTCAAATCGTAGAATACTAATAGTTACGATGCTTGACCGAGGGCAAATCCTGGTGCGATGCCCGCGACCGGCAGGGTGGCCACGAGTCGGTAGCCGCCATTGTCAAGAGAGCCTGCATGCAGGCCGCCGCCAACCGCGAGGGTTCGCTCCCGGAGGCCTGCCAAGCCACGGCCGATGGACAGCTCCCGCCCATATTCCTCCTTAACAGGATTGGTGTCGTTGTCGATTTGGATCAACAGATCATCAGCGGCCCAGACCACCCGTAGACGAGATTTGCAATTTTTGCCTGCGTGTTTAAGGACGTTAGTTAACCCTTCCTGCACGATCCGGTATGCGGCAAGATCCACGCTGGGAGCTAGCCGGCCTGGCGTTCCTTCGATATGGACATCAACTGCCAATCCAGCGTCTCTAAATGAGGTGAGCAGTATGGGCAGATCGGCCAGTCCGTACTGTTTTCCAAGTTCACCGTTCGAATTGGTGCCACCGAGCACTCCCAGGAGCCGCCGTAACTCGTCCATAGCCTGCCTGCCAGTGACCTCTATATGATTTAGCGACCGGATTACCTGCGCCAAATCAATATGGACGGTTTTCGCGGCCCCGGCCGCCTGTAATACCATCACCGTCACCGCATGGGACACGATGTCGTGGAGTTCCCGCGCGATCCTTCGCCGTTCGGCCCCCACTGCTTCTGCCTGTCGGGTCACTTCCCGTTCCCCTTCCAGGGACTGAACATGCTGTTGAATCGCCCGAGTCACCCGGCCGGCACCCCATGCCCCGACAGTCACTATGATAAGAAGTATAGCAGTGGCGATGAATTGCTGGAAATGTTCAGCACGGACAGGGGAACTTCTAAATACCACCGTTGCACTAAGCATGTTTGGAACGAAAGAGGCCAGCAACGCCAACAGGGATATCGTTCTGTCGCGATACACAGAAACCGCGTAGACGGCAACTGGAATACCTGCAACCGGGGTATAATAAGGCATGATTGGCCACGCCGCAACGGTCAGCAGCCATTCACAAGTGAGCACAATTATGGGAGCTCTGTCTCGCCAAGCGAGAGGTATGAGTGAACCTAGCCCATAGAGCCAATTCAACAGCAACAACGGCTTGGCTGACACCTGCCCCAGCTCAGGCCATCTGGAAAAAACAAAACAGTTAAGGAGAAAAAGCTCCGCGAGTAGGAGGACGTCCCGTCTTGCGGACGGCGACACGTGCATAATCTTCGGTGCCACACCCGGGATCCGCATCGTGTCTCCATGCTTCCGTTTATAGAATGGCGTTCCAGTCGACCGTCATTTCGACTTCGCGAACGAAGCGTCCGGGCAGACACCCGGTTTGCTCCCACACGGATTAAATGGAAAAGCCATCAAACCCGCAAAGACGAAAGCGGCGCTCGATAGCAACACCCTAACTCCAGGACCCTTCCACAATGACTGCGCGTGCGATTTTATCGGCATTCCATACTGAGATGGGACAACGGGCACGATCATGGTACTCGTCTCCTCAGCGTGCACCAAACCAGAGGCTATTGGCCAATCCAGCAGTGTTCCACCCAGCCCCAACCGGTCGCAAGCCATTTACACAAGCATTCAAACAATCCATTTGCTCACGCAGGTAGCAAAGTGCCAGAGGGATCTCCGTGACTTCAGCCTGTACCCATCTGAACGCTTGGCGTAGAAGCCTGCCACCGTAGCTCCAGGCCGGCCGTGACACTCTGGGTGCGTGAGGCTCAGGCCAAGCGAGCCGCGGGGCACGCCTACCATCCTGGCGACCTACGAAGGAGCTCTCTACACCTTGACTCGACACCGATTTACTCGCCAGGCTTTTTACACAAAGCGAGCAGTTGAGCAGATACCCACGAACCAATTCATGCGGCACATTCTCTCGAAACCAGTTTTTAACCAGTGATCCGCAGCGACTGTGCGATTTCAGAGTACATCACCATGGAGCGCCCACTACATCATACGCAGTACTCCGCACCGGTCTGTACACCTGTAGTATGACGGTCGCGTACTGTCAGCAGTGTGATTGCACCCCACATGACCCTCTTAAGGTTGCGTCCCACCGGGGCCGGTGGCACACTAATGGATGGCTCAACGCTGCGGCCTGCGCCCAGAAGGATGCGATACTAATGTTAGACACAAATCCCATGCGTGGGGCGCCGAGACAAATACCTGCGCGACGGCCACACAAACGCACTATCGCAACGGCGCTTCTCTGGGGTGTCACGTTCCTTTTTGGTGGTTTGGCCGGTATAATATCCGCATCGACACCTACAAACGACCACATGGCATCAGCCCCGCATCCCACAATCCCATGCGGAGATCAACCTGGCGTTTGTCCTAATCCATCGTCGATGAATCTTGATTAGCCATTCCTTCTGCCAAACCGCTAGCATCACCGTAAAGCGTCCTGACGACTGCCCGCTCTCACCCCACGATTTAAGCGCCGCGGACCCAACGTCGCCTGGTGGTAATTTCGCCGTTGTAACGATTATTGCAGTACGCTGGCATCTACACCATTCGACGTACCCCCATGCCTCCCGCAGCCGCCGGGCAGGCATGGGGTTGAAGCGGATCACGCGCGTGACAATCTGGCAGAATCAAGCAACTGGCGGCAGCTATACCCGGGCTCCCCATGTCTCAGTGCTTCTCAGGGCCATAAAAGACGGAGCGGGGCCCAGCGGGCCCCGCTCATGCATTAACTAGTCAGAGATCAGTCCCACCATTCGTCGCACCAACGGCGCCCGTCCCACCAGCGACGGTGGTGACGACGATGGTGATGGTGATGGTGATGGTGGTCGCGGTCATCACGGTCACCGAGACGGCTTAAGCCGTTGGAAAAAATCTCACTAACTAACATCGGGATCCCTCCCTGCCTCCGTTAAGAAGTTCCGATACCTATATTTCGCTGACGGATGACCTAAAATTACAGGTACGGGACAGTTGTTTGCTGGCGCTAATACCGCTAAGCGCATACCCGGCAACCAAGAAGGAACCGTGCCGTTAGCGCGATCACCAGGCGCGGCATCATTGGTGGATCCCTTTATTCACAGGATGAGGTTCGTCGAAGGGAAGGACCGCCGGATGGCAGGAAGCCGCCACAGATGTCGTGCCAGCCGGTGGCCGGTCGAGGATATGCGGCGCGTTAGCAGTTAGGCCACGCAAAGTTGAGCGAGCCGATCGTTGAATGCACCATTTGGCCGTCCGGCGTCCTCACATCACAGCGTGCACATCATCTGCGCGCATGTCCCTGTACTCAGCGCCGCGCGCCTGGTCAAATATTCACCAGTGTCAAGACTTCAACAACGGTGGCCAGCTGGATCCGGGGATATGTCGACTGAACGAAAGATGCACCATTGCCTTTTTGTGGCCGCCCGTTTTGCAGGACACCGGTTGGCATACGATGCATCGTATAGGCATGGCCTTGGGGAATGATGCACCTGCCCGCGACAAATATCGAGCGCGCCATCAACGCCGGGTAATCGCTCCCCGGTGATTTTCTATTTATCCCACGGACGGATCCGCAGGCGCGCCTCTTCGACTGCTTGATCAAAGTTTTGATCATTTGAGAATAACGGTGATGAAGTGGCTGCTCAACCGTCGGTGCGTTGTGCTGCATTACCGCGGAGATCGTACAGGTGAGTTGGCAGGTGCTGCGCCATCAGCTGCTGCTGCGGCGCACACCATGCCACAACACGGTTTGACCACGAGCGTGCAATCTTCTTCCACAGCATGATCCTGGTGAGCCTCCCACACCACGTGCGTGGCGGCAGCGCTACCGGCCCGACCGTGTTGTTGCGACTCGATCGATCCCGACGTGACAGCATGCGCTTCTCCGGAGGTGCCGGCAACCAGCGGGAAGTGCTCATGCTCTGGTCCATGGCCAGGCCAAGCTGGGGCCGAAGTCAGTAGAAGCTGATCATCGGCGAAGCCACCGCGAACCTACAGTCGTGCAGGTCGAGTACCTCCGGTTGTCCGATCGTTGAGTACCTCAGGTTGCCCGATCGCCGCCACCGTTAGGGGTGAGCTGTAAAAAGCTCATAGCTTGCGACTGGCTCCCGGACATCACGCCAGCTGTCGCCGTGTAATGTCCGGGAGCGTCGCCACGCCAGGATCAATGACCGAGCTTAGAGCGTGTCTCACTTGGGTCATGGAGTGCTTTCCTACATGATCACCGGTCGTGGTGGACGAGTTGTCGCGTCGGTTGGTGCCCGATGAGTTGTGGGCGTTAGTC
>JAJPIR010000298.1 GCA_021324675.1 Actinomycetota bacterium | reverse complement strand
TGACGCAGCCGGCGTTGCCTGCGACAGGGAATGATGTGCGGGACCGCCGATCACCAGCAGCAGCATTACGCCCAGACAGGCCAGGACCAACCAGCGGCGTAACCGCACGCGCACACGGGCCATGATGCCGCCGTGGTGGCCGGTTCACCACCGTGCAGCTACGTCTGGCAGACGGATGACAAACGACCTTCCACCCGATACATTCGAACATGTGTTCGACACTATCACGGCTGTCTCACCAGACTTGCCCGGGCCTGAGTTCGCTACGGGTCCGGGTCTGCAGTGGTCGTCCTACCTGCCCGACGGGTTGCTCGCTGACATGCTCGAGCGCGAGGCTGGGGAGGGCTCGCAGTGGGACCGACTGGAACGCATCGGGGCCTGGGAGCGGGTGGTGGCGTGGGCGCAGGCTAACCAGGTGCGGGAGATGGCCGCATTCGCCCATGGGGCGGAGCGGGAAGCGGCCCGGCACGCGGTGGAGCGGGACATGAGGCAGATTTCGGGTGCCCCGGTCGCCCCGGAGATTGCGCAACTCGATGGGCTGGAGTCAGCGGCGGCGGAGATCTCACTGATGCTGCGCATCGCGCCGGTGACCGCGAATTCACGGCTGGATGATGCGCTGACTCTCACCGCGCGGCACCCGGCCACCATGGCCGCCCTGGCCACAGGGCGTATCACGCTCTGCAAGGCTCGGATCATCGCTGAACAGACCGCTCAACTCTCGGACGCCCACGCTGGCTCAGTGGAGGCGCGAGTGCTGGACCGGGCGGCGGCCCAAACCCCGGGTCAGCTGCGCCGGGCACTGCGCCGGGCAGTGACGAAAACCGATCCGGCAGCACTGCGTCGCCGCCACGAGACCGCCAAGCGCGAGCGGGGAGTCTCGCTCTGGGAACGGCCCGATGGAATGGCGATGGTCTCGGCGTGCCTGCCTGCTGGCGAAGCTCTCGGTGTGTACGGCGTCCTCGACGAGTACGCCCGGGCCACCGGATGCGCTGGGGATGACCGGACGCTGCCGGCCCGCCGGGCCGACGCGTTGGTGGACCTGGTGTGCGGCCCGGTGGGTTACCTCAGCGCTGGCACCCGCAACGCTGAGGCCAGCGTGACCCGTGGCGAACGCCGCCGAGCGCGGCGGCGCCGCTCGAGGGTGCATGTGCAGATCCGCGTCACCGTGCCGTTCAGCACGCTGTTCGGGCTCGATGAACAACCAGGTGAGCTGGCCGGGTACGGGACGATCACCGCCGAGCAGGCCCGCGAACTGGCCGCGCAGGGCACCTGGCGGCGCATCCTCACCGACCCCGCAACCGGGGCACCCACTGATTACGGCACGACCGTCTACCGGCCACCGGCTGCCCTGCGCGATCTGGCGCTGACTCGCAGCCCGCGATGTGGATTCCCGTCATGCCTGCAACCTGCCCACCGTGGCGACCTGGACCACCGGAAACGCTTTGACCCCGTTGCCGGCACCGGGCCTACCAACGAGCACAATCTCGACCCCTACTGCCGCCGACATCACCGCACCAAGCACACCGCAGGCTGGTCAGTCCACCAGGATGGCGATGGCTTCACCTGGACCAGCCCCAGCGGACACACCTGGACTTACCAACCAGAACCCATCGCTGACCCAGTACCCAAGGGTGGTGACCCAGTACCCGAGGTTCCACCGAGCGACCCGCTCGAACCCGCGCCGTTCTGACTCTTGGAGCCCTCAGGCAGAGCTCCAAGGGCGCAACGTCCGACGTCAGGGCCGTAGCACCACCTTCTGGCAGCCATCTTGCTTCTTCTGGAAGATCTCGTAGCCGTGCGGCGCTTGGTCCAACGGCAGGTGATGGGTGGCTAAGCTTTCGGTACCCAATGGATCGGCATCGTCGAGCACCAGCGGCATGATGTCGTTGATCCAACGCTTGACGTGGCATTGCCCCATGCGCAACTGGATCCCCTTGTCGAACATCTCCAGCATCGGCATCGGGTCGACCGAGCCTCCGTAGACGCCGCTCACGGATACCGTGCCACCACGGCGCACCGTTTTGATGCAGTCCATCAGCGCGCTCAACCGGTCAATGCCAAAGTTTTTCGCCAGTGGCTCGGCTACGGCGTCCGGCAGCATGGTCACCATCTGCTGGCCGATCTTGGAAATCGGATTGCCGTGGCTTTCCATGCCCACCGCGTCGATCACTGCATCCGGACCTCGGCCGTCTGTGGTGTCCTGCAAGTAGCCTGGGACGTCCTTGGTCTGGCGCGCGTCGATCACCTCGGCGCCGTACTGACGGGCGGTGGCTAGGCGCTCGGGGACCAGGTCGACACCGAAAACCTGGTCCGCCCCGAGATGGCGAGCGATCCGGGCACACAGCTGCCCGACTGGGCCCAATCCATACACCGCGACCGAGCCACCCTTGGGGATATCAGCGTAGACCACGGCTTGCCAGGCTGTCGGCAAGATGTCCGACAGGTAGACGAACCGGTCGTCCGGCGGGCCTTGCGGGACCTTGATCGGGCCGAAGTGGGCCTGCGGCACGCGCAGGTACTCCGCTTGCCCGCCAGGCACGCTGCCGTACAGCTTGGTATAGCCGAACAGAGCCGCGCCTTTGCCGTGCTCGCGCACCTGGGTGGTCTCGCACTGGGCATACAGCTGCCGCTGGCACATCCAGCAGTGCCCGCAGGAGATATTGAACGGCACTACCACCCGGTCACCAGGCTGGAGGTGCTCGCTGGCCTGTGGTCCGACCTCCTCGACAACGCCCATCGCTTCGTGACCGAGAATGTCACCCGGCTCGAGGAAGGCGCCGAGTACCTCGTACAGATGCAGGTCGGACCCGCAGATGTTCGTGCTGGTGACGCGGACAATGGCATCATTCGGGTGCTCGATCTTGGGATCCGGGACGGTTTCCACCCGCACGTCGCGCTTGCCTTGCCAGGTCAACGCCTTCACGCCATCCTCCTCCGTTGGTGGCTAGGACCTACCCGGCGCGACCACCAGCGAAACCGCCCCCGCACCTCGCGTGTCGTGCCCCCGTGCGCGGTGTGTCGTGTCTCCGTGCGCGGTGTGTCGTGTCCCCGTGCGCGCTGGGTCACACGTTCATGCACGCTGCATGGCGAACCGCGTCCCTAAGCCAGTCCAGTTTCAATCACCTCAGAAACGTCCTCCTCGCTGTCACGCGGCGAGGTTCTCGCCGGGTCGCCAGTAACCAGCTGGCTGTGCCGGTGTGATCCGACGACGGCGCGGGAACGCGGGATTGTCGGGATGGCGCTCCATACTGCTGCCGATTGGGAGTCGGCGATGGGAGGGCGCGGTGGTACAGCGGAATCGGGAGCGGCGTGCTGCTGCTGCGGCGCGGCGCCGGGCGCACCGCCGGGCCTGCGCGCAACGGGTCGGCAGCGATTCCGGGACCGCTGAATGGTGCGCCGCGTCATCAGGAGCTGGGCCATCAGGAGCTGGGCCATCAGGAGCTGGGCCATCAGGAGCCGGGCCGGGCAGGCCCAAACCATCGGCGGAGACCATCTCCACGGTGCTGCTCAGCGCGGCACGCGAACACTGGGCGGGTCATCCCGAGGCCAGCAGTCGCATCGCGCTCATCGTGGCTGATCGGTGCACCGATCAGCCAGTAATCGTGGCGGCAGCGGCGCGATGTGCGGTCCTGCCCCTCGTCACCGGGGCGTGGGAGCGCGGCTGGACCCCTGAGGACCTGCACCAGATCGGCCGCCGCCGGCTAACCGCCGCAGGTGTCAGCTACCTCATCGACGCGATTGCGGAAGAGTCGCAGTACTACGCCCAGGCCACCGTGGCGCCGCGATGGCGCGAGGATCTCAACCACATCGGGGCTGTGGTCTGGTGGAAACGCGACCAGGCCGAAGGTCATGTGCAGCAGTGGGCGCACCGCCACCACACCAGCTTGGCGGATGCGCTTATGACGGTCATCGAGGTACTGGCAATGCTGCTGGCACTGCCCGCCCTGCCCAAGATCGTGCCGCCGCCGGGGTCCGTGACAGCGATGGAACGTCCTTGCCGCGGCGTCGACCAGAAGATCCTCGCCCGGGTGCGGGCGTTGCTGGCCAAGGCCGAGTCGACCACCTTCCCGGAAGAAGCCGAGGCACTCACGGCCAAGGCGCAGGAATTGATGAGTCGCTACTCCCTCGAGCTGATCATGGTGGAGAGCGCGGTCAATGCTGCGGACCTGCATCCGGCCACTGCCCGCCGGCTGTGGTTGGACAACCCGTACGTGGCCGCGAAAGCCATGCTGGTGGCCGCGGTGGCCGCAGCGAATCGCTGCCGCACCGCATTATCCGAAAAGCTCGGCTTCACCACGGTGCTCGGCGACGAGGTCGATCTGGAGATCGTCGAGCTGCTCAGCACATCGCTACTGGTCCAGGCCACGCGGGCGATGCTGTCCGCGGGTAGCCAGCTGACGCGCACTGGGCGATCCCGCACCAGGTCTTATCGCCAATCGTTCCTGCTGGCCTATGCGACCCGCATCGGTGAACGGTTAAGCACCGCACGAGATGTGGGCACTGCCGCGGTGGCCGACGCGGCTCAGCTACTGCCAGTACTGGCTGCGCGGGAATGCATGGTCGACGAATTGTTCGAGTCAATGTTCCCGGAGCCGGTGTCGCGATCGTTCAACGTCGGCAACGCCGCCGGCTGGCACGCTGGCCGCGCGGCCGCGGACCTCGCCGTGCTGGACACCCGGCGGGCGGTGGTGTCTGGGGGTAGCTAAAGGCTTGGCTGAACGCTTCGTCGAGGAGCGCTTGGACGATCTGGTGTTCGGGCACGGTCTTCACGACGCTGCCGCGAACGAAGATTTCACCCTTGCCGTTGCCGGACGAAACACCGAGATCGGCTTCGCGGGCTTCGCCCGGGCCGTTGACGACACAACCCATGACGGCGATGCGCAGCGGGACGGGAAAGCCCTCGAAGAACGCGGTGACTTGTTCGGCGAGGGTGTAGAGGTGTAGACGGTCGACCTGGGCTCAACTGCAGGAGGGTGACCTGGCTGTGTACGGTCATGATCGCCGTACCACGGGTGGCAGGGTAAACCGGATATTCTCGCGAGTGATCTCGTGTTCGATCACCGTGACCGGGCAAAGCTGAGCGAGGGCGGCGATGACGGCGTCCACGAGCCTGGGTGGGGCCGAAGCACCAGCCGTCACCCCGACCACCCCCACCCCGTCCAGCCATTCCGGCCGGATGTCACCCGGATCGTCGACGAGGTAGCTCGGTATGCCGTGGCGCTGCGCGAGTTCCACCAGCCGCAGCGAGTTGGACGAGTTACCCGAGCCGACCACCAGCACCAGATCCGACTGATCAGCGATTGCCCGCAGTGCGCGCTGGCGGTTGGTCGTGGCGTAGCAGATGTCATCAGAAGCCGGCCCCCGCAGCGCCGGGAACCGGGCCCGCAGCGCCTCGATGATCTCGGTGGTCTCGTCCACAGCCAGGGTGGTCTGCGTCAGGTACGACACCGTGCTGGGTCGGCCACCGCCAGCTCCCCAACCTCGGCAACGCTCTGCACCAGGATCGTCTGATCCGGAGCCTCGCCCACGGTGCCTTCGATCTCCTCGTGCCCGGCGTGGCCGATCAGGATCACGGTGTCGCCGCGGGCTGCGAACCGGCGGGCCTCGGCGTGCACCTTGGCGACCAGCGGGCAGGTCGCGTCGATGGTCTCCAGACCCCGGCCGGTGGCCTCGGCCCGCACCGCTGGGGACACGCCGTGGGCGGAGAACACCACGGTGGCGCCGCCGGGTACGGCATCCAACTCGTCGACGAACACCGCACCCCGTGCCTCCAGGTCAGCGACGACATAAGTGTTGTGCACGATCTGCTTGCGCACATAAATAGGACCGCCCCGCTGGTCCAGCAGCTGCTCGACGACCGCGATGGCGCGCTCCACACCGGCACAGAACGACCGTGGTGAGGCCAGCAGAACAGTGAGTGCCATGGGTGGCTCCAGGCGGGGTTCAGTGGTCGCGGTGGGTGGCCAGCCGGGCCAGCGCACCTAGCTCTGCGGCGGCTCGCGGTGCCGGGCTGGCTGATTGCAGCTCCCGCATCGCCTGGGCGAGCAGATCGTCAGCCTGGGCTTGGCCCCAGGCCCGCCCACCTGCGATGTCGATCAGTTCCGCGGCGCGGGCTGCGTCGGTGCCGGACAACGGCTGGTCCCGGTGGTACAGCTCGGCCAGCTCGCGCCCCGCTGGGGTCTGCGAGGTGAGGACGGCAACCACGGGGAAGGACTTCTTGCGGCTGCACAGGTCTGAATGCACCGGCTTGCCGGTTACCGCCGGATCTCCCCAGATTCCCAGCAGATCGTCCACGTGCTGAAATGCCAGGCCGAGGTGCCTTCCGAAGCCGCGCAGGTATCCCACCTGCTCCGGGCGGCCACCGCCGAACGCAGCGCCCAGCGCGCACGCGCAGCCGATGAGGGCGGCGGTCTTCCCTTCGGCCATCTGCACACATTCGGCCAGCTCCACCCCGGAGCGTTGCTCGAGAGACAGATCCGCGTTCTGCCCGTTGAGCAGTTCCTGGACGGCGGCGGTGAGCATCTGGATGGCCTCCACCGCAGCGGGATGCTCGCTGGCGGCAAGCACATCGAGGGCCAAGACCAGCAACGCGTCCCCGGCCAGGATCGCCGGGTTGGCCCCGAACACAGTCCACGCGGTACGGCGGTGGCGGCGGGTGAGATCCCCGTCCATCACATCGTCGTGCAGCAGCGAGTGGTTGTGCACCAGTTCCACCGCGACCGCGGCGGGCACCGCCTTCGCCGCCGTGCCGCCTACGGCCTGCGCGCACAGCAGCGCAAGCGCTGGCCGGATCGCCTTGCCCCCGCTCACCCGTACCGGGTGGCCACGCTCGTCCCACCAGCCCAGGTGGTAACCAGCGATATGCGACAGGGACGAAGGCAGGGTGTCGACCGCTGTTCGCAGCGCGGGTTCGACCAAACTGCGACTCCAGGCAAGCACCTCGAGGGCCGATCGCGCTACCGCCGTCACGTCCGTGGTGGTCACGGTTGTCCACCCCTCTTAGCGGCCGATCTCGACGTTCTCCAGCACTCCCAGCGCATCGGGTACCAGGACCGCCACCGAGTAATAGGTGCTCACCAGGTACGAAATAATCGCTTTGTCATCGATGCTCATGAACCGGACGTTGAGTCCGGGCTGCACTTCGTCGGGAATACCGGTCTGGTGTAGCCCGATGACGCCTTCGTCGTCCAAACCGGTACGCATTGCGAGGATCGAGCTGGTGCCGTACTGAGAAATCGGGATCTTGTTGCTAGGAAAGATAGGCACCCCTCGCCAAGCCTGTATCTGCCGGCCATCGACTTCGACGGTCGGCGAGTATATGCCACGGCGATTGCATTCGCGACCGAATGCGGCGATCGTGCGTGGATGAGCGAGGTAAAATCGTGTCTTGCGGCGCCGGGCAAGGAGTGCGTCCATGTCGTCCGGCGTTGGCGGCCCGGTGCGGGTATAGAGACGTTGCTGAGTGTCGACATTGTGGAGCAATCCGAAGCCCGGATTGTTGATCAGTTCGGACTCTTGCTTTTCCCGGAGCGCCTCGATGGTCAACCTGAGCTGTTGTTCGGTCTGGTCCATCGGGGTGTTGTACAGATCTGCCACTCGGGTATGCACGCGCAGGACGGTCTGGGCCACGCTGAGCTCGTACTCGCGTGGTCGAAGCTCGTAGTCGACGAACGTGCCGTCCAGCGGCTGTTCCTGTGGATGATCGGCGCTCAGCTCGATGTTCGCCTCGCCGCGTCTATTCTGCGGTTGCCTGCTCCGCGTTCGGAACTGCTCAACGTGATCTTGCAATTCTGCCGATCTGTTGAGCGTCTCTTGGAATGCTTGGGCAGGTAAGGCAAGCACGGTGACCGCGGTCGCGGCCGTGACGGTAAATGCCCACGAGTCCTGGGACTCGACCAATTCTCCATCACCGAAGTAGTCGCCGTCGGCGAGCACACCCAGCACAGTATGCTCGCCATATTTCCCCGGACCGACCTTGTTCACCTTGCCGCGGGCGATAAAGAAGACGTGATCCGCCGGTTGGCCCCTTTCGACCAGTGTGCTACCGACTTCGAATTCTCGTTGCTCGCACTGATCGGCCAATGCCTGGAGCACCTCGGGATCATCGAATCCCCGTAGTACCGGCAGCTCACGCAGCTCCCCGGGAACGATGCGCACCTCGGCGCCGGACGTATCGAATGTCACCTGCCCGTCGCCCACCGTGTAGGTCAACCGGCGGTTCACCCGGAAAGTGCCGCCCGAAGCCTCCACCCACGGCAATGCTCGCAGCAGCCAGCGAGAGGTGATCTCCTGCATCTGCGGCACGGACTTCGTCGTTGTCGCCAGGTTGCGCGCCGCAGCGATGCTGAGCGTCAAGAGCGGCTGCTCGGCAACATCAACGTCCGGATCCGTCACGGTCACGACGCACCTCACCTACCTCGATACTTAGCTCGATACAGCTGGGTGTCAGATCCGATCCGCGGCAATAAGCAGGTAGTGGAAACTGCCCTCGCGGTACGCCGTCAGGAACGGCTCCTCGATCCCGGTGGCCACCGACGACCTCGCCCGCAGCTCCCAGTACGGGATGGTGCTGGCGGTGAGATCGATGACATTGATCGGCACGAAGTTATTGGCCGCCAGCGCCTTGAAGTATTCGCTGCGGGGGTGAATATTGCAGATGTAGTGTTCATCAATCCGGCTGACCGCTTTGGATCGGCCGCCCGTCACGTCGTTGTAGCAGCCGGTGATGCATACGTAGCGACCGCCGTATTGTAGTACACGGGAGAACTCGGTGAAGAGCTGGAATAGGTCCACGTACATCGTGGTCTCGTTGGTCCAGATACCCCGGAATGATCTGTCCTCGAAACCGGTGTCCAGCATGTTGCGGAAGTGAAACTTCACCCGGTCGGCCACGCCCCAGCGCTCGGCCTGGTCATTGGCAAACCCAACCTGGTATTCGGAGATCGTTACGCCGTCCACCTGACAGTTGAAGCGACGGTGAGCCATGATGCTGGTCCCACCTCGCCCGGACCCGGCATCCAGCAGCCGGTCATCCGGTGAGATATCGCCGAGCTGGTCCAACAGGAGGTTCGCCTGCATTGTCTCCAACCGGTGCATTTCCTTGATGATCCGGTCATCCCGGGTGTCGCTCGGGCCTTCCAGCACGGACGGGTCATAGTCACCGATCCCGTAGTGATGGTGGTAAAGCCCGTCGACATGACCGAGCAGCAAATTAACCGGGTCGTCTTGATTGCTGTTCCAGTATGCCGCGACGGATTTCTGGTAAGCGGTGTGCAGCACGTTCGCGCCAGTAGAGGTGGTCGTGGTCATAGCGGACTCCTTCCTTTGTTCCAGCCGAGCACTCAGTTCATGATTTAGCCCTGATACCGCTCGGTCGGTGCCATTCGCGGTTACCACCGAGCCAAGCCCAGATGCCGGCCAGAAACCGAATGGGCGATCATCATCAGGCGCCCGATGCTGGCTTTGTGCAGCCGGTCGAGTTGCCCGGGGTAGGTCCCGACCTGGTCGGTCCAGTCGGTCAGCCGGGTGGCGTTGACCTCTTCACCGAGCGCCCTGTCGTCACGCCCCGCCGGAGGGCAGTACAGCTCTCGCTCTGACAGCTCATCGTCGGTGGGCGTGCTCGTCACGGCGGCGGTGCTCGGTCGAAGGAGTCCGGCTGCCGAGGTACCCAGCCCGGTCGGACCGGTGGCAAGCCGGTCGAGCAACGACACGGGCAGCGCAGCCAGCACAGACACCGGTGCTGCTTCGCCCGTGGCTGGTGAAGCCACCACTTCCTCAGGGCTGCGCAAACCGCTGAGTAAAGTCGCCGAAGTGCCCAGACCGGTGGGACCACCAAGTCGCTGCGGCTTTTTTGGGTAGCGCCGCCGCAATGCCGGTTCTGGATATCGACCGCTGGCCGTATGCCAGTCAAGAATTCCGGCCATCCAACCTTGCAGTCCCATCACGTGATCATCAAGAGCCTTTCGGGTGGCAGCGCCTAGCTGGAATTCCTCGACAATTACGGGTAGCTCCGTGGCGATGATGTGCTCAAATTGGCGCATCCGCGACGTCATCAGATTACTGACGACTTCCACCGCCTGCTCGCGATCGATCTCGAGGAACTTCTGGGTGACCAGCACGATGTTGTGCAGCTCGCCTTCGAACTCGATTTCCTTCTGGTAGGAAAAAATGTCGTTGGTGAAGCTCGCATAGTCGACCGCGGAGTTCTCCAGCGCGCGCAGTGTGCGGGTGCCAAAGATTTCCGCTGGAACTTCGCCGGCCTTCGCTATCCGAGCCAGGCTCATCGTCAAATCGGAACCGAAGGTGTGACGTCGCATCTCGATGTAGTCCACCGGATCGGGAATCCGGTGCTGGATGTGGTTGGCCAGCTCCCATAACCAGCTGGTCGTCATGCTTTCCACAGCGTGGCGGAGCTGACGCCGCCCCGCTATGGTCATGCTAGCGGCTGTGCGCATCCACAGATCCGCCAAACCGGCTTCTACCGGGTTGGCCGGCAGTGGTGTCGCCGAGCAATCCAGCGGCATGCATTCCCGTAGCCGCGCGTTAAAGACCTTTGCGCCTGCCATGCTGCGAGTCGGTCCGAACACTGCTGGAAAGTAGTCGTCACCGTAGGTTCTCCACGTCAACCACGCCGAGGACAAATCGAGCTGCGGGCCCGATGCATCCGGATGAATCCGCGCCGCACAGTGTGCAAGATCAAACAATGCGACGTTTTCTTCATCCCAGATACCGACTCCTCCGGGTGGGGGATCCAACATCCCCATCTGACCGGCCCACTCGATGCAATATCGCCTTGAGCGCTCCACATGCGCGTTGACACGCGCGGTGTACGGCATGTAGAAATCCGGCAACTTTGTAGGACCCACCGGCACGTACGGCGAATGGGTATGGTATTTGACCCGCTGTAGACCCAAGGTGCCAGGTGACAAGCTTATCCGTGCTGCCGAGGTGCCCAGCCCTGCCGGGCCGCTGAGCAGTCGATGTATTATCGACGGCTCAGCGGTCGCTTTATCGTTCATGTAACGGCTTGACCGCAGATGCCACTCGTGGCAACCCGACTGCCAGTCCTGCAGACCTTTCACAAACAGCAGGACATTTTCCCGCTCCGGTAGGTCGAGGCCACACTCTTCGAATAGGGCCGGCAGCTCGGTCATGGTGGTGTTTTCGAATTGTTGCAAACGCGAGGTCAAAAGATCGTTGGTCAGATTTGCCGCGCGCTGCGGGCTGACCTCCAAGAATCGCTCCAGCACCAGGACGCAGTTGTTGATTTCACCTTCTTGTTCGGTTTCGCGCTGGTAGGAGAAAATGTCATTACGAAAATGTACCGCGTCGGCAAAACTGTCTTTGAGAACGCGAATCGGCCGGCTATCGGCGATGCGCGGCGGGATCTCGACGAACGCGGCATGTTCTACCAGGTCGGCCGACCAGGGCGCACCGCCGACCTTGCGCCGCACCTCGACGTACTCGATCGGGTTCGGCATCCGGTTGCCGCTGATGTTAGCGAGCTCCCAGGTTGACTCGTAAAGAAGGTTGCGCGTGCTGTCGAAGAACCTCCGACGCCATTCCATTGATCTGTCCGGAACGGTGCGAGTCCACAGATCGATCAGACCACGCTCCACCGGGTTTGCTGGTTCGGCTACCGTATCGGTGAGATTGAGGGGCATGAACGCGGGCAGCCGATCGAGATACTCCTTCGCCCCTAGCTGATCGTGGCTGCGTTTATAGACTTCGAGGAAATGGTCGTCAAAGTAGAACACCCAGACGTACCAGTCCGTCACCAGGTCCAGCTCCTGACTCGGCGCGTCAGGATGGGTATATGCGCAGAGTAACGCGAAGTCCATGGAATCGAACTCGTGCTCGTCCCAGATATTCGCCCCGGGTGCATCCGGTGGTGCATCGAGCATCCCCATCTCGCGCGCCCATTCTTTAGTATGCGTGCGCGCTGAGTCCAGATTCGGATTCAAGCGGGCCGGATAGGGCACGTAGAAATCTGGCAGCTCGAAGGGTCGCATGGGCAGTCCTCGATGAGCGCAGTCGTTCTTACTTCGACTTTCTTGAGGACCGCTGCCCCGAGGCTCCTCTAGACTCCGAAGATTGCGCTGTCTGCCCGTTCAGGGAAAGAGGCTCGTCGTCATGGTAAACTCCTACCTCGACGTTTTCGAGAATACCGATAGCGTCCGGAACCATGACTGCGGCTGAGTAGTATGCACTGACCAGGTAGTGCATGATGGCTTTGTCGTCAATGTGCATGAAGCGAACGTTCAATCCGGGCTGGACCTCATCGGGCAGACCCGTCTGGTGCAGGCCGATCACGCCTTGCTTCTCCAGCCCGGTTCGCATCAGCACAATGGAACTCGTTTGATACTTGTCCACCGGAATCTTGTTGCACGGCAGCAGTGGGATGCCACGCCAGGCGGGCACCTTGTGGCCGCCCAGATCGATGCTGACTGGGTAGATGCCCCGGTTGTTACATTCCCGACCGAATGCGGCGATGGCCCGGGGATGTGCCAGCATGACATCCGGGTTTTTCCACACGGTGGCGATCAACTCATCGAGGTCATCAGGGGTGGGAGGCCCGCTGCGGGTGCTGATGCGCTGATCGGGTTCAGTGTTGTGCAGCAGCCCGAACTCTGGGTTGTTCATCAGCTCGTTTTCTTGCCTTTCCCGCAGCGCCTCGATGGTCAGTCGAAGTTGTTCTTCAAACTGGTTCATCGGATTGTTGTACAGATCCGCCACACGGGTATGGACCCGCAGCACCGTCTGTGCCATGCTGAGCTGATACTCTCGGGGTGACAGCTCGTAATCGACGTACGTGCCGTCCAGCGGGTATTCCTGCGGATGGTCAGCACTGAGCTGGATATTTTTTTCGCCATGTTCATTCGCGGCTTCGGCGGCATTGGCCACAATGTCCCGGAACTTCTCATAGCTGTTCCGCAAAGGCTCGGATCGGTCGACCAGTTGCCGGAAAGTCTGCTCGGGCAACTCCAAGACCTTTAGTGGGGTGACCGCGCGTACGGTGTACGCCCAACTATCGGATTCTGTCACCAATTCTCGGTCGCCAAAATAGTCACCGTCGTGGAGAGTTCCCAGAACTGTGGGGTCGCCGTACTTGCCCGGGCCAATCTTGTTTGCCTTGCCATGGGCGATGAGAAACAGTCGATCGGCTGGTTGGCCCTGCTGGACGACGGTGGACCCGCGTTCGATGTTGCGTAGTTGGAATGCGTCTGCCAGCTCCACCAGCATGTCCCGGTGCTGCACATAGTTGAGATCGCGAAGCATGGGCAATTCGCACAGCTCTTCAGGGATCGGCTTGATATTCTCGTCGCCGTTCATCCGGAACTGGATCCGGCCATCCCCTAACGTAAAGCTTGCCCGGCGGTTCACCCGGAAAGTGCCACCCACGGCTTCCACCCAGGGCAAGACCCGCAACAGCCAACGTGACGTAATCGCCTGCATCTGCGGCTGCGACTTGGTCGTCGTCGCAAGATTGCGGGCAGCCTCCGTAGCTAGAGTCAACAGCGGACCCTGACCATTCTGCGGCTGCTGACCATTCACGCCCGCCTCGGCCTGCACTGCTTCAGTCACGCCACACACCACCGATCTTTATCCGTATCGATACCCCGGCGGGGTTATTTATGACAGCCTTGAGTGTCATGATCGCGACATACTCTAGAAGGTCGTACACAAGGCAACATCCGTAGAAAGTACGGACCCAAATTCAACGGATCGAGGTACGGACCCAATGCAGATCCGGTAACCTGTTCGGCCCAGCCAATAGGTCCGTAGAAACTACGGACCCTGGTTGGTGGATGTCCTTTCCGGCGCCGGCCTGCCAGGCTGTGTGCCTTGAGCGGACTCGAGTATCACGAGGCCCCGAGCACCGCAAGATTGTGAGGAGTTGTCCGGATGACGGACATCATTCCCACCACCGAGACGACCCCTATGATCGGCCCGCCGCCGCACCGCGACTGCCCAGCCCCGCCGGACCCGGAAAGTGCGCTGGTTGCTGCGGTGCGGGTTGGCCCGTCGGGGTTGGGCACCTCGGCGACCCGTCTCGCGCGGGAACTCACCGTGGCCTGCGGCCCCAGTCCCGCGTACCTGGAACGCCCCTGGGGGGACGGCACGGCTGCGCCGCTGTACGTCCCGGCGGTCGAGCGGGTGGACGACGCGCTGGCCGCCGAGGTGGACGGCCGGCTGGTGATCTGGGCCAAGGACTGCGGCTTCACCGACGACCAGGCCGATCTGATGCGCCGGGCCGGGTTTGGCCGGCTGGCGATGCTTACCCACGCCGATACCGATGATCCCGATCGCCTGCTGATCGCCGCGCAGCTCAACGCCGCGTGGTGGGCTGCCGACGACCTGTACGCCGACGACAGCAAGATGGGCGCCACCCCAACCGAGCTGCCGCCCCGGCTAGCCCTGGTGATGGCGGCGATGGACCCGGTAGCCCCAGCCGGCGAGTTCTCTGTTCCCCTGGACCACGCCCTGCGCTCCGATCCGGTGTTGGTGGCGCTCAATTCCGGGATCGAGCACCTGACCCGTCACGCCAGCCCCGCGCAGGTGCAGCGAGCCTGCTACGCGACCTTCGCCATGTTCGTCAGCTGGAACACCTACGCAGCCTGGCGCTTTACCGGCAACTACCCACCAGCCTGGGAGTACCTCGCCGCCCGCCAGCACGACAGCTTCTACACCTCCATGACCCTGATCGACGCAGTCGGCGGCTACGAACTCGACGCCAACCTGTATTACGAGCCGCGAGTCCGGCGCGCCCTGATGCAAGCCGGTACCGCATCGGTAATGGTCAACGACCTGGTGTCGGCAGCCAAAGACGCCGCCGACGACACGCCGGTGTGCAACATGGTGCTGCAGATCGCCGCCGATCGGCAGTGCTCGATCGAGGAGGCCGTCGCGATCACCGTCGACCTGCACAACAACCTGGTCCGGGATTTCCAGATCACCCACCGCAGCCTGCTCCCCGTGCCGTCACCGCAGCTCCAGCAGTTCCTGCGCGGAGTGCGCGCCTGGATGGGCGGCGGCTTCGAATGGCACACCACCAACCCCCGCTACCGGAGCTGACCCGCGCACGGGCTACCCCGAGATGGCAGAATTGCCTTCGGGCTCAGCTCCGGGTCTGCCATTCATGTCCGATCGGTCTCTGTTGACGTGATCACGCCACCCAGCACCTACCTCATCGACCCCATCAGTGCCGTGGTCACGGCAAATCTTAGAGACCACTAAGTGGGCGTCATCCACGCCATTCGTAAGACCGTGGATTCCATTTACGGCAGCCGATACGGAGGATATCGGCGGTTTCCGTATAACTACGGACTTGAGCTGAATCCGAGTTCCGCGGCGCGGTGAACCAGCTGCTGCTTGCAGGTAATTCCGAGTTTGGGGTAGCTGCGCGCGAGATGCGTTTCGACGGTCCGTACCCCGATGTGTAGCTGGATAGCGATCTGTGCGGCAGTGTAGCCACCGGCGGCCAGCGCAGCGACCTGGCGCTCGCGTCTGGTGAGCGACGCCAGGGCGGGTTCGGTCGGCGAGGCGTACCGTCTGGTTAGCCCGAGTTGCCGCAGCCGGGCGCGCGCTTCCTGATGCCGCATCATGGCGCCGCATTCGTCGAATGTGGCGGCTGCGTGCCGCAACGCTTCCTCGGCCGCAGCACGGTCAGATCGTTGTATCGCGTCCGCGTAAGCGATCCGGGCCCGCGCGGCCAGCAGCACGTATCCGCGAATGCTGAACCCTTCGGCAGCTTGCCGTGCTGCTCGTGCCGCCGCGTCATGGCGATGCTGCCCGATGAGAGCCCACGCGCTGACCAGCAGATGCAAGGTCTGGTGGATCGGCGCACCCGTGCGGCGGGCATTGTCACCCGCCCACTGCGTGATGCTGGCTGCGGCGTCGGCGGCGTCACCATCCTCGGTGTTCACGGTGATCTCGGCCAGGTCGGCCAGCACAAATCCCCAGAGGGCGTAGGCACCCATTGCCGAGTAGCCCTTGACCGCACGCCGCAGCGCGGTGGCAGCAGCGCTCAGCCGGCCCTCGGCTCTGGCCACTACTCCCTCCGCCCACCAGTACAGGGGCTCAAGGATCCCGAGCTTCCCGCCTTCGGGATCCGTGATGTGCTGAAGGTGCCGGCGGGCGCCAGTAGGGTCGCCCCGCTCTGCTGCGGCCATCGCCGCACGGCTCGCCAGCCGGACCGGGACGCGGCACCGAGCCGCTGGCTCGTGGCGTTGTGCCTGGCGGGCATGCGCTTGCGCCATGGTCAGGTCTCCGGCGAGCAGTTCGATGAACTCACCGCAGCGCCCGATCGTCGGGTCATCCGGTGGGCTGGATTCGGCTGCTTGCGCACACCGGGTGCGAGCCGAGATCAGGTCGCCCCGGCAGGCATCCAGGCAGGCCAGTAGCGCCAGGCTCTGTGACATCCACGGCAGCTGCGCCGCGGCCGCGGCCAGGTCGATGCTGCGCAGCAGGACCTTCTCGGCTGCGTCGAACCGGCCCTGCCAGCCCAGCGTGTGGCCCAATGCGGCTAGTGCCTCCGCGATCCCTCGTTGGTCTCCGGCCCGTTCAGCCTCGCTCAGCAGCTGTTGTGCTGCGACCTCTTCGCCGCGCAGATCACCGGCCCAGCCGCGAATCTTGGCCAGCTCGATGGCAGCTGATCGAGCCGCGCCGCGGCAGCCGGCCCGCTGGCACAGGGCGAAAGCCTGCCAGCACTCGCGTGCACCTGCCTCGACGTTGCCTGCCCCGTAGGCGAACAGGCCCGCTAGCCACAACCGGTACTCGGCCTGCCGTTGTAGGTCACGCACCCTGGGCAGCAGTTGCCGCATCCGCTGCACTGCGGCGACCTCGGCCACATAGTGTTCGGTCCGATCGACGATTCCCCAGTTCGGTCGCTGGACCAATGCATCGAACAGCTGGTTCCAGCGCTCATCGCCGGCTGGCAGCAGATCCCGTAACGCTGAGACGATCCGCCACGCCAGGGCATCGGATCCTTGCTGGCGAGCTCGGCCGACCAGCTCGATCAGGGCGATGATTGCCTCGCCATCCCCCGCCTGCGCGGCGCGGATGTAGTGCGATGCCGCAGCATCAGTCCGGCCTGAGGCGAGCAACGTCGCCGCCACCCGCCGGTGCAGCACCCGCCGCCTGGCGGCGCCGATGTCGCCGTACAGCACCTCCCCGGTGAGCACCCAGGCCAACCTGTAGCCCAGGGACCCCTCGCGCTGCTGCTCGACGATCGTGCCGGACCGTGACAGTTGCTCCAGGACGACTGCGACGTGCTCGGTGGGCAGCCGGGTGATCCTGGCCAGATCGTCTGGGTCGAGCGCATCGCCGGCCACCGCTAGCAGCTCCAGGACGGCCAGGGCCGGCGGCTCGGATCCGGCCAGTTCCGTGCGTATCCAGCGGGCCAGCCGCTCGGGAACCTGATCCAGATCGGGCGCGTGGACGTCCGCGTGGCCCTCGACCAATCCCTCCAGCAGGCCCACGGCGAACCGGAGATTGCCCTCGGCGCGTGCGGTCAACCAGTCCACCAGCGCGGCGGGCACCCGGTCTTGCCCCAGGGCACCCGCCGCCAGCTCCCGGATGTCTCGCCGGGACAACGGTGCGAGCGCAATCCGGCGTACCTGCCCGCCTTGCTCCAGGGCATGCAACACCTCCAGCACGGTCCTGCTCTTGGCCAGCTCTGCTGGCCGAGCCGTGGCCAGCACGAACAAGCGGCTGCCTGGACAGTCCCGGCCCAGCCTCAGCAGCATCTGCCACACTGCGTCATCACCGCGGTGCACGTCGTCGAGGACCAGGACGATCGGCCGGTCCCTGCTGGCGGCGGCCAGCAGACCCGGGATCCACTCGACCAAGTGGTAGCGCAGAGCATCCGTGCACGAAGGTGGATCGTGGCCGGTACCAGCCCGGCGCAGCAGCGGGGAAAGCTGATCAAGTCCACTCCCGCACATCTGGCAGGCTCGATCACCGACGGGGCCACCCGCACGTAAGCGAAGAGTCTCCGCCCACGGCCCCAACGGCGGCATGCTGTGCAACAGGCAGTTGTGCACGAGCACCCGGCTGGGGAACTCGGTGCAGCGCGGTACCAGTTCCGCTGCCAGCCGCGTTTTCCCCATGCCCGGGTCGCCCAGTACCAAGGCCACTCGTAGCTCACCCAACGTGCTGCGCTGCCATTCCTGCCGCAACACAGCGAGTTCCCGTCCGCGGACGGAGACCAACCGTTGGTTTTTGCCTCCGGCGCAGAAGGAACTGGCTGCGGCCATCCTCATGCCTGGCGCGCTCCCGGAGAAACTAACGTACTGATGCACATGCAAGCCGCCGCCTCGAATAAATTACCGGTGTCTCAGTTTGATGCACCAGCTGAGAATATGTCCGCTGATCGAGGATTGCGATCGCTATCATGCGTTTACCCAGGAACGGCCGGTTGTCATATGGCAACCTGCCGCGCTCCCCTAAAGAAACCGCGGTCGAAGTTTCTAATATCGCGAGGCTAGCAGGATGTCCCGAAATCCGTGAAGACGCCCGCTGGGCGAGTGGCGCGCGAGTTGTCATCACTCTTTGTGAAAGAGCAGAGATTGGTCATCAACCACATGGTCTACCCGGACATCGGCGGCGTTTCTGGTGCCCCGCGGGAGACGCCAGGCGCGCCGGCGCCGAGCGTGATCATCCACCGAGGGCCAGGATCGCGGCGACCGCTGATGGTGCAGCACGGAGGGTCACCTGCTGCTGGTCTCCAGTTGCCATGTTGCGGATGGTGACGGTGCCCGCGGACCACTCGTCAGATCCGACGATCACCGTCACCGGGGCTCCGGAGCGGTTGGCTCGGGCCAGTTCCTTGCCCAGCTTCCGGATCTCAAGCGGGGTGCTGGTGCGCAGCCCTGCCTGACGCAGCTCGCGGGCCACCTGCCGGGCCGGTTCGGCCAGCGTCGCATCCACCGGGATGACGGCGACGTCGACTTCGCTGCGCGGTGCGGGCAGCAAGCCGTGCGTGCCGAGGAAATCCATCAGGGTGACGTCGCCCATGCCGAACCCGATCCCGGGAATCCGGGCATTGCAGAACAGCCCGACCAGATTGGCGTACCGGCCACCGCCGAAAAGTGAGCGGCGATTCTCCGGATTGGTGTCGAAAACTTCGAAGACGGTGGACGTGTAGTAATCGAATCCCCGCACGATCCTCGGGTCGAAGGTGATCAGATCTCGGGCCTCGCTGTCCAGCACGCGCATCAAGAGTGACTGTTCCCGCGCGTCGCTGGGTAGTTCGTCGAGCAAGTTTTCGCCGGCGTTGAGAATCTCGCCCAGCCGGTGGAATTGCTTGTCGGTCAGGCCAAGTTCGGCGGCGTCTTGAGCCAGTTCGTCTTGCGGGTATTTCTCCCACCGGTCGATCAGTGCGCTGACGTCTCTGATTTGCTCGGGTAATACCTCGACCATCGTCGTCAGGATCGCGTTCAGCAGCACCCGGTCACTCACCCGGAGCACCCACATGTCCGGTGACGCTTTCAGCGCGGCCATCATGTCAGAAATCAATTCAAAGATCTCGATTTCACAGGCCGGGCTATCGGACCCGAACACGTCGACGTTGATCTGCCAGTGCTCACGGACGCGGCCGCGTTGCGGACGCTCGTAACGGTGACAGTTCGGGTGGCTGTACCAGCGCACCGGGAACTGGAGCTTGCCGGCATTGCCGGCAATGATGCGCGCGACCGACGGGGTCATCTCCGGCCGTATCGCCAGCCGCCGGCCGCCGCGGTCGGTCAACGTGTACAGCTGCTGCTGCACGATCTCTTGGCTGGACTTCGCCTCGTAGATCTCCACCGGTTCCAGGGTCGGGCCGTCGTATCGCACGTACCCGTAGCGCTCGATCACCTCGTACAGGGTTTCGAACACCTGGGTCCGCACGCTCATCTCAGGCGGCAGGAAGTCACGGGTGCCGCGGTAGGGCGCGGTCGGCAGATAGTCAGCCACAAGACGAAGGGTAGGCGTCGCATCGATCGCGAGCCGGTGCACCCGGCACATCCCGGTGCAGCAGCGCCATACCGCCGTATCCTGCGGTCTGCGGAGATCTCGTGTCACCAAGCATGCCACTCGCACGCTATTCAGACGGCGCCTCTTGGCGCAGGGTCGGCTACCAGAATGATCGTGGTCCAGACACCGAGGTGGACGCAGTCACCATCGGACAGCCGGATCTGCTGGTCGATGGGTATCCGGTGCGGATCGCTATTGATGTAGGTGCCGTTGGTCGATCCTTCATCGAGTACCGCCCAGCTGCCGTCGGGCTGGGCGATGAGCCTGGCGTGCTCACGGGAGACCCCGGGGTCAGCCGGTGGCTCGGCAAGGTCGATCTCGGGGGTGATGCCTCGTGAGGCGCTGTGCCGACCGATCCGGACTGCTGCGCCGGTCAGTTTGATCCGCCGGGGACGGACGTTGGCGGGGAAGGTGAACTTTTTTGCGTTTCCTATTCCGGCTTTGAAGTATTCCCGGTCCGGGGCTATGACGGCCCACCATGATGGCGGCGTGTGCGCTGCCATCCCGATATAGGTATGACCGCATCGCTCGCAAAAAAGCCCAATCCGGGGTTCCTGACACCGCGGGCAGGACTCGGCGGCATTGTCAGCCATGGCCACGCCTACTATCAGCCGACTATTAACCGCGGCTGAGCGGCGTGGTCTTCGTCGACTCGATATCCAGACCCATCTCCTCCCGGGCGCTCAGCTGATCCAGCTGGAACGTACCGGTGTCCGGGTCAAATATCCGGTCGAGCCGGGCCAGCACGCTGTCCTCGTCGTATTCCTCGGCGAGCTTTCGCGCTCGATTCAGGCAATCGACGGCCAGATCCGCTTCCGTGGCGCGATGGGCCGCCAGGCCGTCTTGGACCGCCTTGGCCAACTCGGCTCTCCCGGTGACCAGGGCGACCTTGTCGTTGATCACTGTGGAGAGCGCGAGATCCTCAGTCCAGATCGCGCGGATTCTCGCGTCGGGAAACTCGTTGGTACTCCCGTCTGGTTCGGTATGCCGGAATACCTGCCGAAGCCGCTGGGCACTGCCGTGGGCGCCGGTCTGCACGAAGGTCACCCGGCCGGCAAGCTTCTCCTCCCCGACACCGCCTGGCTCCACATCGATACATATGTGGTAGTCACGGCTTTCTGTGCCCCAGGACGCCGTCGGGTAGTCGCTGGTCAGCGGGTCGACGTGGGTTCGGTGGGGGCTGAGAGCCAGCAGGGTCGGCGCGGTCTGCTTGACGAACCTGACGGTGGCGCCCACTGGCGTCCACAACCGCAGATCCACCTCGGCGATCGACTTGCGCATCGACGTGGCCATCAGGGCACGGAAATGCTCCGCCAGGTCTGCGGGTTCGGCCACGAGGTCCACCGTGCCGCCCAGCGCAGAGCAGATCATGCGCAGTTCAGCCATCGACCAGTCGGTCCCGACCCCGCGGCAGTCACACCTGAACAGCCCCGCACAGTCGCGCACGGCGGCATGCAGTTGTTCAGCAGACTCGTGCTGGTTTCGACCATCGGTCAGCAGGATGGCGTGCCGGATCGCCGCGGGATGCTCGGCGAGCAACTGGCCGGCCAGTCGTAGCCACGCTCCGATGGTGGTTCCACCGCCGGGATCCAACCGCCGTAGCGCATCCTTGGCCTGGCTGCGTGTCCTCGAGTCGGCGACTGCCAACGCCGGCTCGGCTGGCCACAGCATCCGGCCACCCGCCGATCCAGCGATCAGCGCGAATCGTGCCCCGTCGCGCAGTTCGTCGATGGCAGCGCGAACCGCCTCCTTCACCTTGACGATTTTCTCTGCGGGAAAGCCCATCGAGCCTGAGCAGTCCACGATGATGACCTCGGCAGCAGTTGGCGCTGCCGTCTCGGGATTTCCGCGCGCGTCGACAGTGATGACGGCATGGACCTCACGGGTACCGGCAGCCAGGTACGGGTTCTGGTGCACCGCGCCGGTGAAGTCATCTGTGCTGCTGGTCATGAGATCGTCATGGCGAGGTGCGGCGCGATTGAGGCATCAACGAGGTCACTGGCGAAGGGAAGCACGGCGACAGTGATGTTGTCACGGCCTCCGGAGCGCAGCGCGACCTCGACAAGCCGGCGAGCCGCACCCAAGGGATCGTGCAATGCCTGCGCTGGCACGGCGGCAGCTAGCTCCTCCACGCTGTCGAGATAGTTCCACAATCCATCGGTACAGATCACCACCACGCCTGGCCCATCGGGTTCGATGGTGACGACATGGGGCTCGACCTGTTGCCCGTCCTCGCCTAACCAGGCAGTGATGGTGTGCGCGCGCCGATCGGCAGCCGCCTGAGCGGGGCTGAGGATGCCGGCTTCCACTACCTGGGCCAGCCAGGAGTCGTCGCTGGTGAGCCGGGTGGGCGCGGAGTTGGCGTGAGCCACTGGAATCCAGTACGCCCGGCTGTCTCCTACCCAGCCAACGGTCACAGTGTTGCCGGTCACGATGGCTGAGACGAACGTGCACGCCGGGGTCTTCCCGCCGGTGGGACCGGCATCGGCCAGCGCTGCCACTGCCTTGTCTGCGGCATGGATGGCCAGCCGGGTCGCGGCGGCTGGACTGTTATGAGTCTGTAGCGCGGTCACGAGTGACTCGGCGGCGACTTCGGCGGCGGTCTCCGACGCCTCGTCTGGACGAGCCGATGACGACACGCCGTCGCAGACGATCGCCACCGCTGCGCTGTTGCGGCTGGGACCGGAGCCGCGCAGCGCGAGTGCATCCTCATTGCGGTGGTGCCGCCGGCCCCGATCGCTCACGCCAGCAGCTACTCCAACGTCAATCTCGACCCGATCTCGCCGCAGATCTGCCACCCAAGCGCCGCATTGCTCGCAGTACCGATCACGCTGGCACACCTGCTCAGCACAATGTGGGCAGAACTGGCCGGGCACGGGGGTCAGCCGCCGCTGACGATGGCGACAAGGAAGCTACGCAGCTCCTCGGTCGCGATCTTCGGTTCGCGAGTGCCGGTGTAGGCGGCAAAGATCTGCCGCTGCATCTCCGCACTGATGGTGGCCCATTCCGTTGTGATGGGCCGCGGCTTGGCTGCCGGCAACACCCTTGCCAGCAGCGCCATCATCGGGTCGGCGGCCAGGTCATCGTAGGTAGCCGCGAGCGTCGGAGCCAGCGAATGCTGCTGGGCCAGCCTGCGTTGCACCTCGCGGGAAGTCGCGACGAATCGGACGAACTCGGTTGCCGCGGAGATGTTGCGAGAGGAAGCGCTCACCGCGAGATTGTGACCGCCCAGCGTGGCGACCGGCCGGTTACCGCGGAATCCCGGCAGCGACGCAATGCCGACCTTCCCGGCAACCTGGCTATCCTTGTCGGCCCCGTTCATCTGCTGGTAGGCATACGGCCACGAGCGTAGGAAGACCGCTTCGCCGGATTGGAATGTCCTGCGGGCATCTTCCAGTTTCATCGTGTCGAACCCGGGAGCGTAGGTGCCCTCGCGAAACGCCGCCCGCATGAATTCTGCGGCTTGCTCGGCCTTATCAAGCGGGAACAGCACCGACTGGCCATCCCGATCGAGGACTTCGCCGCCGAGGTCCCAGAAGTACTCCAGGTACTGGACCACCAGTCCCTCGTACGGGGCACCGTCGGCGACAAACGGTGCGATGCCGTTTTGCGTACCTACCCGGCGGCCGATGTCGATCAGTTCATCCCACGTAGTCGGCGGCCTGTCCACCAGATCCGAGCGGTAGTAGAGGATCCCGGCATCGGCGACATACGGCGCGGCCCACAGCTTCCCGTTCCACTCCGCGCCCTGCAACGGCCCGGACAATGACACGTGCTCGATGTCCGGGCGCAGGTCTTCAAGATCTACCAGCCAGCGGTGCTGAGCGAACTCCGCGGTCCAGACCTCGTCGAGATCGAAGATGTCGAAGTTCGGCAGGCCTGCACCAAGTTCCAGTGCGAGGACCCAACGTTGCCCGTCAGCAGACTGCGGCAGCGTCTCCACCCGCACCTGCGGCCCGGTTGAGTGAAGCGCATTCCACCGTGTCACGATGTCCTGAGCAGGCCCCTGATCGGCGGACGTGATGCCACCGGTGAGCCACACCAGCTCGGGCCGAGAACCCGACCTGGCGGTGCCCGCGCAGCCACCGGCAACCAGTGCAGCACCAGCAGCGAGGACTGCTCTCCGGCTCACCAGCGCGCCCCTGCTCATATCCAGCTCCGGTTACGGCGGGCATTGGCCTTGTCAACGAAGGCGATCCGCTCCGCACGGGTGAGGGCCTGCCGGGCAAGTCTCCGGTAGGCGATCTCCAGCCGATCCCGTACCCCCCTCTGGTCGAGCGGGTACCCGAACAGAGTTCGGCTTGGTGCCATTTCCCTGGGTGGCCACGGTCGATTGGCGCGCGCCCAGCGCAGAACGGTCTCGAGTACTTCGGCGACGGCCAGCTCACGCCGTCGGTCGTCAAGTTCTAGCATGGTCAGCCGCTCGGCGGCGGTGAAGAAGTCGGTGACCGGCAGCTGGCCGTGCGGACATCCGCGGACCCGGGCCAGGATCGCGCACAGCTGCGCTGTGACGGCGTAGCGGGAGCTCTCCGGTACGGCCTCCAATGCGGCGGCTGTGCCAGCAAGGTCCCCGCCAGCGAAGCGGCACCGGGCCAGCCCGAATGCGGCACTGACATACGCCCGATCGGTCCGCCACACGGTTGCGTAGTAGGACCCGGCCAGTTCGCTGTCACCGTGGCGGGCTGCGCACTGCGCCAGGGCGAGCTTCGGCGCGGCTTCACCCGGCAGGGCATCCAGCACCGCCGTGAAGTGCTGCTCGGCGGCATCTGTGTCCCCGCTGACCAGGCAGCTGAGTCCCCGGTACCAGCTGACCCGCCAGTCGCCAGGCTGCTGCCGTTCCAGCGCATCGAGGTCATCACTGGTGTCGGGACGGCGCAGCTCGATCCGTGCGCGTACCACCCGCAGTTGGGTCTCCCGCGATGGATCGGGCAAGGTGCTGAGGACCCGCTCGGTCTCGTCCGGATCCTCGGTGCTGATCGCGGCGAGCAGTCCGGCGTGCGGATCGGCAGGATCGGCCTGCGGATCGGGCAAGGCCAGCGCTGCTGCGACCGGGTCCGGCTGCCCGCGGGGAAAGATGTCTGGATCGGCTCCCACCACCCGCAGTTCCGGCCCGAACAAGGTTGAGGCCGCGGGGAAAGGCACCCCCTCCTGCAGCGCCCGTACCTCTCGCAGCACGGCGCTGAGCTGATCGGCCATCTCCGCCGCGGAGGCGAATCGTCGCCGCGGATCGGGATTGGTCGCGCGCCGCAGCAGCCGGGCGAACGAGGGATATTGCGCCAGCAGCGGCACCTTGTCCGGGGCCGGGATCGGTGCGTCATCCACGAATTTGGGGAACGGGATGCTCAGTACCGCCATCATCCGGCCGACGGCGTAGAGATCGGTCGCGACCGAGGGCCCGTGCGTCCTGATTTGCGGGTCCTGGTAGCCACGCTTGCCCCAGACCGGGCTGTGATGGTCATCAATCCGGCGGACGGCGCCAAGATCGATCAGTTTGACTCCATCCGCGGAGTGGATCACGTTGTCCGCGGACAGGTCGCAGTACAGCAGGCCGCGCTTGACGTGCAGGTACTCCAGTGCGGCCAGCACCTCGAGGGCATAGCCGCAGGCCTGATCCACCGGCAGGTGCGGATCGGTTTCCGGACGCTGCTCGAGCAACTGCTTGAGCGGTTTACCGGACAGGTACTCCATCACGATGTAGTCGACATCTCGCCCGGTAAGTGGATGCGGGTGCTTGACCACGGTCAGCACGGTCACGATGTTCGGATGGCTGGCGTCGGCCAAGGCAGCCAGCTCGGCGACCGCTGCCTGGCGGTTGTCCGGATCGTCAGGGTCAATGAGGCCCTTGAGGACTACCCAGCGCGGTACCCAGCAATCCCACGCTCGGTATACCCAGCCCAACCCGCCATGAGCAATCGCGCCCTCCACTTTGAACTGGCCGTCGCCGACGAGCACACCAGGCTGCAGGTGTGGCCGGAAGGAAAACCGGGTTCCGCATTGCGGGCAGTAGCCCTCGACGCGGCCGGGCCGGCCGTTGCGCGCTCGACCCACCAGGTGCCGGCATCGGAAGTTCGGGCACAACCGTTTGTGCTCAGGAACTTGCGGGTTGTCGAGCACCGGCGGCATCTGATCGTTCACCGGTATCTCGGGCAGGTTGACCAAGGGGTTGCGGTGGTGAGCCCTGGCCCCCGGCTGGTGCGTCAGCAGCCGTGCAGTGGGTTCGCGGGGGACGGGCGGGGAGGTGGCCGGCAGCACCGGCGAGGCGGCGGTCGGTGCGGACGGCGGCCTCGCCGCCGTCCCGCACCGGGTGCAGTAGCCGTCGTCGCCGATCAGCGCACCACATCCGGCCTTCGAGCAGGTGGTCATGCCACGTCTCCGCTCGCCGGCGTCTCGTTGACCGCGTTCTGGTACTGCCTCACGGCAGCTGCGGCGGCGGCCAAGTCACAGGGAGCACGCCAGAGCAACTCGCGCGCCTGCTGGTACTGCCGCTCCAGTTCGAGATCCTCGATCCGGCCCAGCGCGGACGCCTTCACCCGGTACGCGCTGAGGCGCCCACGTAGCTCGGCGCGTTCCCGTAGCGGTCGACCGGCTTCGATGAGCTCGGCCTGGGCTCGCGCCAGTGCCGCGGCAGCGTCGCGTTCCACTTCCTGGAGTTCGGCGCCGAGCCGCCGCCAGCGCGCGTGCCGGTAGTGCTCAGAGGCAGCGGCTAGCCGGGCACCGAGCGAGACTGCCGGCTCGTCCCGTGGCTCGCTGCCGGGTGCCGTGACGATCTTGGCGTTGACGGCGCGACGTTCCTTGGTGATCTCCCGCTCCAGTTGGTGCACCTCGGCGAGCGTGCGGCGTACCTGGTCCAGACGGCGCCGGGCATGCTTGCGCACCTCCACGAGCACCTGCAGGTCACCATGTGCCTGCTGGCACCGGGCGATGAGTTGATCGACTTGGGTTGTTGCGACCGCATCCTGCCCGGTCCACAGCCGTAGCGGATCAGCCACTACGACCTGCCGGATTCCGCCGAGCTGGTCGGTCAACGTCGAAATCAGCTCAGCGGTCGGGTCGTGGCTGGCCAGCTTGAGCTCCGCCACGAGGCTTTCGGCTTCGCGCACCAGAGCATCGCAGCCTTCGATACGCGGGGTCAGTTCGGTCCAGACCTGATTGGCAGCGATGATCACCTCGTTGATCTCGCCGTAGAGGGTATGGATGGTGGCCAGGTCGTTCGTGGCCTCGGTCACCAACTGCTCGGCCTCGCTCAGGTCATCTGGTGCTGGTCGAGATCCCTCCACGATCGCGCGGATTCGTGCTACCGCACTGCGGCAGTTCTCGTAACGGATCCACACGGTGGCGATGCCGTCGAGCACGTACCTTCTGCGCTGCCGGGTCAGGCCTGTCACTGCGGTGTTGTCGAGCAGCTCGCGTCCGGAGTGCTCCTCCAGGTCGATCAGGCTCTCGGCGAGCGCGTGTTGCTCAGCACTCAGGCGCTCGGCGGCGGCTCGCCCATCGGCAGCGGTGAAGGTCGCCATGGGGTCAGTCCTGGTATTGAGGTGTCGGTGGTGCCGGCGGCGGCCCCAGCTTCCTCAGCCACCGCTGGTAGCTGGCTTCCCACCGGCCGTCCTGAACGCGGCGCTGCTGCACAGCATTGATGAACCGCACCAGGTCAGGGCTGTCCTTGTTGATCGCGATGGCATACGGCTCACTGGTCAGCCTGGGCCCGACGACCTCGGTCTGGCGATCCTGGGCGGCCATGCCGGCCAGGAGCGTGTCGTCGGTCGATACCGCGTCCACCTCGCCAAGCTGCAGCATCATCAGGCAGTCTGTCTCGGTGGGCGTGCCCACCGCCAGCGGTTTCGACGGGGCGGCGAGAATCGTCGTCAGTGAGGTCGAACCGCGGGCCGCGCAGACGGATTTGCCTCTCAGATCCGCCAGGTCCCTGATCCCTGACCCGCGATTGACCAGTATCCGTTGTCCTGCCTCGTAGTAGGGAGTGCTGAAATCCACTTGCTGGCGACGCTGGCAAGTGATGGTCACCGCGGCAACCACGATGTCGACCTCATCTGACCTCAACGGCTCCAACCGATCGACTTCGGGCGTTGGCCGGAACACCACCCGCTCTCGGTCGCCAAAGATCGCCGCGCTGATGTCCCTGGCGATGTCGATGTCGAATCCCTGCGGCTGCAAGTTGGCATCCCGGAAGGCGAACGGGGCAGTGTCTTCGAGGATGCCCACGATCAGGTGGCCCCGCTGGGCGATTCGGGCCATCGTCGATCCGGCGGGCATCTGGCCCGGCGCCGGCAGCGGGCCCTGCGGGCGCAGGCTCGCCAGAAGGTTTTGTGAGTTGCAGTCGGGCTGGCCGAAATGCTGACCTGTGGAGCCGGGTGAGGTCGACGCCGCCGGCTGCGTGGCTGTGGCCGGGGTCAGGGTACCTATCACCGAGTTCGCCGTGGAACGGTCGGGCCGCTCGTCACCGGATGCTGCGGCCAGCACAACGATGCTGAGGGCACCGCAGAGCAGGGCAAGGCGGGCGTTCACCGGTATTCCTCCAGCCGCCGCTGGACACCGACGGCCACCCCTGTCGCCGTGACGAAGGCCAAGCTGCCAGTACCGATCGGCAGGCCAGTCAGCCAACCCTCGGCGTGGCCGATGTCGCGTTGGAACGCCGCGCGCTCGTGCGCCACCGCAGCGGTCAGCGCCGAGTCAAGGCGGTCGAATGCCGTCGCGGCGCTGGGCTGGCGGGTGTTGATGGCGGCGTTCACCGCCTTGATGTAGTCCCCGGTGTCGTCCAACCGCCGGACTTCCCGGTGTGCCGCGGCATAGCCGCCTGCGGCGTCGATTGCCGCCTGCACCAGCGATTTACCCTGCTGGTCCGTGGTGAATTGCCGGGCTGCGCCCAGCGCGCCGCCAGTGCCTTTGTCGCGTTCGAGGATCTGCATCCGGGCGTCGAAATCCGGCTCGGTGGGGCCAGCGTCGCGGGTCACCAATTCAAGGCTCTCCACAGCGCGAGCCTGCAACGCCGCGATCTGCGCTGGGCCCAGTGCATCAGACAGCGACCGGCTATGCCCGCGGGCCGTCGCCAGTGAGCTGGCTGAGGTCGACCCGACGATCACCCACCAGGCCATCGCAAAGATCAACGCGGCAGTTGCCACCGCGAGGCCGATGTTGAGCACCCGCTGCGTCCGATGGAACAGGAAAACCTGCAACCATGTGAGCCCCGCCAGACCCATTCCCCCGATGGCCAGCACGGCTACCACCACCGACCGGGCCCGCTGGTAGGCGGCATCGAGCTGGGCCGCTTGCCGCCGTTGCAGCTCTGCCGCCTCGGGAAGGATCGAGTCCTGCATCAGGTCCGAGGCATGCCGCAGGTAGGACACCCCGACCGGCCTCCCCTGCCGGTTGTTCGCCCGAGCGCGCTCGACGAGGCCGGTGTACACCGGTAGTTGGGCGGTGATGTCGGCGATCCGCCTGGTCGTCACCAATTCCCCGCCGGCCTCGGTGCTGGCCCGCGCCAGGTTGGTGGTCGCTGACACCAGGTCGCGGGTATAGCGGATCCGGATCTCATCGGGTTCCACCCCGCCAGACAGGAACCCGGCCGCGGCCGTGGCGTCCGCGTCGGCCAGCGATCGGTACAACGTGATCACATCGGCGTTGAGCGATTCGAGATGCCCGCCGATGACCTGGATCGTGCTCGCTTGGCCGGCCGCGGCGTAGGCGCCGACGCCGCCACCGAGCAGCGCTACGAGCACAAGGACGATCTGTGCCACCATGAGCTTGCCAGGGGTGGTGTCCCAGTCGTAACGGCGCCAGCGCCTGCCGCTTTGGACCCGCGACGAACGCTGGGTCTGGATGGCTTGCAGGCTCGACGGCACGCCTGGTCTCCGGTTTCTTCGCTGACCCTCCAGCGGTTCAGTAGAGCGCCGCGGCACCATTTTTGGCTAGAGGGCAGCCCTCACCTGTGATCCAGACCCGGTAAGGCTGCGTTAACGTGGGGCGATGGTGGCGACGCGCAGGCAGCCGGGTGGCCTGGTGGCTTATTTCCAGGGTTGTCCGGTGGCGGTGCTCCATCCAGGCAGCCCCCCGTTCACCTTCGGGCGAGGTCACGATCGTACGTTGCGATTCGGTCATGACAGCGTCCATGGCGGGCCTGACTTGCACGTTTCTCGCCACGTCGGCTCGATCCGGTACGGCGGTGGACTATGGGTGGTTTGTAACGACAGCGTCAGCCGCCCGTTCGACGTGATCGTGCGGGGGGTGGCCAATCCCCTACCGCCGCGGACGATGCCGGATTCACTATCGAGGTGGGCGATCAGCCCGCCCGGCCTCGAGATCAGAGTGGGAGCTCCGTCTGGCCGTTACTTGCTCTCGGTCAGCATCGACGATCCCAGGTCGCCGTCGCTGGACCCGCCAGGGCAGGCTGATCCCGGCACCGTCCCGCTACGTGAGCCCACTGATCACGAGCGGTTGCTCCTGGCCGCCAAGTTCTTGTCGCTGCCCGATCCCGGCGAGGCGGTCGGTAATCGCGAGGCCGCCGAATACGTATCGGCCGCACGACCCCATGACGAGCCGGTCACCGCGAAAGCTGTTGAAGACTGCGTAGGCAGATGGTGCAGGGTGCTGCAGGAACTCGGTGTCACCGGAATCGGCGGCCGCGACAACATCAACCAGTTGGGTCGCCAACTCCTCGCATGGGGCCTGTTGCGGGCAGGAGGACCGCACGCTACTCCGTGTATCCGGGGACGACACGTAGCCGGCTCGCGGCGGTCAAGATGGCGGGACGCTGGTCCCGGCGCTACGGGCCAGCAGCCGACCCAGTCCGGCGCGTGTCGTCAGTACGATCAATCGATCACCGCTTGCAACGGTATAGCCGCTGGGTGGTGGTAGCTCGATGCCACCGGTGGTGTTCCGGTGGATCGCAATAACCTGCACTTGGCGAGGTGAATCGACCATACGGCTGGTCAACCCCTCCAGGTCCGAGCCAGCGTGGACTGGGACCTCGGCGATCAGCAAAACCCGGCGACCCACTGGAATCGTGCCAAGTAATTGACGGCCCAGCATCGCAGCAGCAAACGCAGGCGCTGCCAAATGAGAGACGCTCCGAGAAATCGTGATACCAAAGCTACGCTGCACCTTTTCCGCAAGGTCATCGTCGAACAAGCGGAGTACGATCCGCGGGTCCCTACTCATCGTCTGGCCGTGCAGGCCGGCTTCGAGATTGGTGATGTCATCGTCGGTCACGGTCACCAGGGCGCGGCTGGTGTGGACGTAAGCGGCGCGCAGGATATCCTCACGGCTGGCATCACCGAACACGATCGGCACATCGAGCCGCCTGGCCAGCTGAACTCCCCGGGCATGCTCATCGCTTTCTACGCAGACTACCGGCACGCCTAAATCGTGCAATTGCTCCACCACTCGAGTCCCGACATTGCCTAGCCCGACGACCACCACGTGGCCGGCGATGGGACGGGGCCTGCCCAGCGCGGTGGCCAACTGAGCACGGACTATCGCGTCAACCACCGTCGCGGTGACCAAAGGAATGATTGATATTCCGACGAGGGTCACCAATGTTTGGACGATCTTTGCCACGGTGTTCAACCCGGTATCGGGTTGCGCCGCCCCAGCGGCGTCCAGCAAGGTCAAATACAGCCCGTTGGTCCACGAGTAGCCGCCCATGCTGGCGAGGAACATGGTACCCAACCCGAGCAGGGTGAATAACCCTAGAGTGGCGATGGCAAGTTTACGGTTGAATGACGCGGCGATGCGCCACCGTAGGGTTCGCCACAACTCGGGCCCTCGGCGATGCGCGGTGAAACCAGCCACCGCCGCCTTTCCGTCAGCTACCGCGAGTACCAAGTCCCCGGCATTCTGGTCGGCAGGTAACAGTTCAGGCCGCCCGGGAACAGTGGTGTCTGCCAGTGCGCAGACCACCCGATCTGCAGCCACCTCGCTTCGCAGCGCGACATACACCGTCCGACCGGGCAGCCGCACATAGCTGGGCGTCAGTTCCCCCAACGCCCCGGCCACAAACGACGGAGCTGCTGCCGAGGCATCGGACAATACATCGCAGGCGGGAAACAGGGTCCGGATACGATCACCAAGGCTGGTGCTATAAAGGCGAATCACCAGCCGGCAATGTGGGTTTACTTCCTGCACCCGGAGTGCGGCATGTACATTGCCCACGTCGTCTTGGCTGACCAATGCTACTGCGCTGGCCTGCTCTGCTCCTGCTGCACGGAAGACGGCTTCACTCAACTCACCTGCTTCGATAACCTGCGCCTTCGCCAGCGCGACGAGCCGTGGCCCGTGATTGCCCGCAATTGATGGTAAGATTACGGTAACTTCGTCACCAACAGCCGTGGCAAGTTCCTGGACGAGGCGATAAGCCAATGCGTTGTCGCCGCACACGATGAAACGCGGCTTGCGCCGGCCCCGCTCCTGGATCACCTCCACAACGCAGCGACACTACGGCAAGGCGCCACCAACGGCGCTGCTCCAAACAACGGACACTGGTGGAAGGCTGGTGTTCGCCACCTCCTGCGGTCACCAGAAATGTCGCGGAAGGCGGATTAAGGTTGAGGGCAACCCTCTAG
>JAJPIR010000359.1 GCA_021324675.1 Actinomycetota bacterium | reverse complement strand
CCTCGATGGCTACGCTCCCCGAGCGAGGGGAATCGAAGCCGCATAGTCAGCTTGGAAGACTGCGTCTAGCACTGTGGTCAGGGCGTTGACCTGCGGCAAGCTGTGGTCACGGTGCTCCGCTGTTGACAGACCGTGGCCTACCGGGGGGTAATAGCACGTTAACAGCACGTCGTACGTGGTCGTTAGGTACGACAGGCGGAGGGCGAAAGTGGCTATCCCGTCGCGTCGGCGAGCTTGCCTCGGAGTAGGCCGGGGGTAGGAGTTCCAGGTGGAGCACCCTATGGCTGAACGACCTGGAACTCCTACCCCCGGCCTACTACGCCTTCGGCGCTGGCGTGACGGGATATCTGCGGTCTTGGTGATCCACTGCAGTCGTGCCCGTTGTGGGGGCTATCCCGGAGCGGAGGCCCGCCGGAGGCATGGCGTGGAGTTGTTGGTTTTCAGGAGGTTTTATCGGGTCTGGTGAAACGATGTGGTCGCAGGTTCTGATGGAGTAGATGTCAGCGCTGGTGTGTCGGTTTATTGGTTGTGCTGGGATCTGGGTCGTTTGTTTGGTGATATTGGGAGGGCGTGTGCTGGGTGAGGTGGCGGCCGCGCTGGCAGAGGCTGGTGGTAGCGCGCTGGTCGGGGCGATGGCCACCGATGCCTGGCAAGCCACTCGGTCCGGGGTAGCGCGGTTATTTGGCCGGGATGGGTCGGCTCGGCGAGCCGCGATTGAGGCTCAGCTTGACGGTAATGCCGCTTTGGTGGCCCAGGCCGAAGATCCCGATGAGGTCCGGGCGAGTCTGGTTCCGGTGTGGCGGCTGCAGTTGGAGGCATTGCTGCGGGAGTACCCGGATGTTGTGGAGGAGCTGCGGGTGTTGGTGGGGCAGGCGCGGGAGTCACTGCCAGCCTCGCAGCAGGCGTGGGTGCAGACCAATATTGCTCACGATCGGGCCACTCAAAACATCGTGCAGCATGGCACGCTGCATGTGCACCCCGGCGAGCAGAGCCCGACCGGTGGCGATCACACCGGCGCCGGGGGACTGGAAGAAAGGTGAGTACCGGTGCCCATCCCGCTGGGGACGCGGTGGCGGGCACACAGGTCAATATCGCTCGCGATCATGCTACCCAGTACATCGCTCAGGGCGGTGATGTGCATGTGCACCAAGAAGAGGCCGCGAATTACCGGGTGCAGGAGTATCGCTGGCACCGACCCAGTCTGCCGGTGTCGGTGCGGCGGCAGCCGAGCCGGTTGTTAGCGGCTCGCTATCAGGTGGTGGAGTTCATCGGTCGGGAGGGCGAACTCGCCGAGTTGGCGGGCTGGCGTGACGATCCCGAGCGGGGATCGGCAGTGCGGTTGGTGCATGGCCCGGGTGGACAGGGCAAGACCCGACTGGCCACCCAATTCGCTCAGCGCTCCGCTGAGGCGGGGTGGGTAGTTGCGGTCGGGATGCACCGCAGCTATGACACCGTGCGCCGCGCCGGACTCGACGCCGAGCGTTTGGGCGCTGGTCGTGGATTGTTGGTTATTGTGGATTACGCAGAGCGCTGGCCGGTGCGTGATTTGCTGGCCTTGGCCCAGGATCGACTGCTGCGTTCTGGTGAGCCGACGCGGGTGTTGTTGTTGGCCCGCCCGGCCGGGGAGTGGTGGAACAGCCTGGCTCACCGGTTGGAAGACCGGTTCGACATGGTGGCCGACGAGATGGCCCTGACCCCGTTGGCCGATACCGTGGCGGCCCGTACTGCGGTGTTCACCGCCGCCCGGGATCGTTTCGCCGCCTTGCGGGGGGTGGCCAACCCCGACCGGATTGATCCACCGGCCGATCTTGGCCATGAGAGCTTTGGGTTGGTGCTCACCCTACACATGGCGGCCCTGGCTGCGGTAGACGCGCACGTTGGTGGCGAGAAGGCCCCGGGCGATCCGCTGGCGCTGTCGGCGTATCTGCTCCAGCGTGAACGTGACCATTGGACGAGCATGTACGGCAACGATCAGGTGCACACCGCGCCACAGATGATGGGCCGGGCAGTGTTCACCGCTACTTTGACCCGGCCCCTGCCCTATCCAGAGGGCATCACGGCGCTGCATCGGATTGGTATCCCCGCGCCCGAGCAGGTCGTCGATGACCACCGACGCTGCTACCCGCCGGCCGACCCGGCCACCGTGTGCGAGCCGCTGTATCCCGACCGGCTCGCCGAGGACTTTTTGGCCCTGCACACTCCCGGGCACACGTTGTCCGGTTACCAGCCTGATCCCTGGGCTGATACCGCAGTAGCCCGCCTGCTGGCCCTCGGTGGTGACGGTCAGTCGCCGGTCTGGACATCATCAGCGGTCACCATGTTGATCGAAACTGCGCGCCGGTGGACCCATATCACCCGTCGCCAGCTGTGCCCACTGCTGCTCGCCCAGCCGCAGTCGGCGTTGGCCGCTGGTGGTGTGGCCCTGGCCCGCTTGGCCGAGCTGCCCGAGGTGGAGCTGGATGTGCTAGAAGCGATCGAAGCGCTACTGCCATCCGGTCGCCACGTCGAGCT
>JAJPIR010000214.1 GCA_021324675.1 Actinomycetota bacterium | reverse complement strand
GGCGACGTCGTGCCCCCACCACCGCCCGTACCCGGCGGCGACGTCGTGCCCCCACCACCGCCCGTACCCGGCGGCGACGTCGTGCCCCCACCACCGCCCGTACCCGGTGCCGGCGACGTCCCACCGGCGCCGGAGTTCTTGACTGGCTGTACCGTGCTGGAAGCAGTGGCCTGGCGGGCCGCGACGTGTGCAGGGAACGCCCCTTGATTCGCGGCAGCAGCGGCCGGCTGCATCGGCGCGGCGACGGGTGTAGCTGCGGTCGAGTTCCCGTTTGAAGCCGGCCCGTTTGTGCCGTTGACCGCGGTGGCAGCGGTGGCAGCAGCCGGTGCGGCGACCGCCTGAGGGCCTGGATTGCTGCGGGACATCAAGAATGGCACCGAGGCCGCGGCAGCCAGCAGTGCCAGTGATCCGGCGAGGGCAGCTCGTTTCACCCGCTGCGACGTCACGCGGCGCCGTTGGACTACGGCCGGTGTGACCTCGAGAGGTATGGCAGTCAGGGACGGCGGAGCGAGCTGGTGCCGTGATTCACCGGGTTGAGCGGGTGGGACGGCGCCGTCGGGCTCAGGGCTGCGCCCGGTGAGGGTGGCCGGAGACTCGGCAGTGCGGGCGGCCAGGGTGGCAGCGCCGCGAGCGATGGTGGTCGCCGGATCGGCGTCGATAGTGATGGGCTGGTCAAGTTCGGTGGACACGAGTTGCGCGACGAGCGGGATGCGGGCCGATCCGCCGATGAGCATCACGGCGTCCAGCCCCTGCGGTTGCAACTGGGCGGAGTGCAGGGCGCGGCGCAGGGCATGCAGAGTTTCACCGAGGTAAGGGCAGATGATGTCGTCGAACTCGGCGCGGTGAAGCCGGACTTGAGTGTTGATGCCAGCCGCAGACACCGGGATGGTGACCTCAGTATCCGCCGACAGCGCCTGGGTGGCGCGGGTGCACGCGTGGCGCAAGTCGGCGGTAGTGGCCAGAGTGGCCGGGTCCTCCGAGTCAAGTTGAGTCAGGGCAGGAACCGCGGCGAGCACATGCCTGAACACCCCATCATCGAAATCAGCTCCGCCTAGCTGCGGCAGCCTTTGCGGGCTGCCCATCACGGTGGTTTCACCGGCGCGGCCAGTGCGGATCACGGTGGCATCAAAGGTGGAGCCGCCCAAGTCATAAATCGCAAGAGTCTGCCCGAAGCCGGCGGTTGCTGCGGCCGCTTCGGGTTCGCAGCGCAGCTGGACTCCACTCAGCCCTGAGTCGGCTAGGGCCGCGGCCAGCACCGTGCGTTTGTAGTCCCCCCAGCTCGCCGGGTGGGTCACCACAATGGCCGCCGCCGGGCCGCCTTGCTGAGCGGCGACCTGGTCGACCACCCAACTCACCAGCATCGCGGTCAGCTGTGCCGCGGTGTAGGCGTGACCACCGATGACCATCGGCACCTCATCACCGATGCGCCCGGTGAACGCGCGCACGACCCGATCCGGATCCGTCAGTGCCCACCGCTGCGCGGCCTTCCCCACCACCACCTGGCCCTGATCGCCCAGATACAGCACTGATGGCACCGTTGCCGAACCGCTGCCCAAGGCCACCACCTCAGCAGGCCCGTCCCCCCGGCATAACGCTGCCGCCGTGGCCGTGCCACCCACATCGATCCCTAGCCAGTAGCCCATCGGCGTACGCCTCCCCCTGTAATGCCGTCCTGCGCCGATCTTCAACGATGCCTGGCCTGCGTATCGCCAGTAGGACACGCTCCGTTAGCGATCGCGCACACCCCCAACCCCCAATCTCGAACGCTGTCAATCCCCTAATGCGGCGCACAGGTAACCCGGTGCGATCCCCGATGGCGGGCCGTCACCGGGGGCATAACTTTTGCGCCATCACCGCCGGCGGACATGCCGCCCGGCCCGACGCAAAAGGGAGCGTGACGGTCATGTCCATGACCCAGAGCCTGCTGGACTTCATCCTCAACCTGCTGCGCGACAGCGACGCCAAAGCAGCGTTCCTGGCCGATCCTGACCGGGCATTGGCGGATGCCGGCCTCAGCAATGTGTGCAGCGAGGACATCTCAGACGCGATGTCTTACGTGACTGAATACCACCCAGTCGCGCTGGTCGGCCCGCGCGAATACAACCTGGGCAACACCGCGGTGGTCCAGCACGCCGAAGGCCACCGCCCGGAACACCACGACGGCTGGCACGACCACGACTACCGGCCCGACCCGCACGCCGGCGTGATCCAGCAGCTGGAGTACATCACCAACAACTATGCCTACACCGACAGCCACGACACCGTGATCGACAAGTCGGTCAACCAGAGCATCTGGAACGACGGCGTGCTGGCCCAGAACTTTGACGACCACTCCGTTACCGCCACCGATCACTCCGTGGCCGCGGGACGTGACTTCGACGGCACCGCGGTTACCGGCGACCACAACATCGTCGGTGACGACAACAACGTGGGTAATACTCGTTACTCAGACGACCACTCGATTCGCGGCTCGTTCAACGACTCAGACGACCACTCCATTCGTGGCTCGTTTAACGGCAACAACGTCGCCGACCGCGGCGGGGTCGCTGGCGACAATGCCCACGGCAACGTCACCGAGCCGCACAACAGCGAGTTCGCCACCACCGGTGGCCGGGTGAACGACAGCCACGACGACATTCACACCACGATCAAGGATTCGGGCAACACCATCGACCACTCCGGCGACACCTACGACCACTCGGGCAACACCACGATCAGGGACGCGGGCAACACCACCTACGACCACTCCGGCAACACCATCGACCACTCCGGCGACACCTTCAACAACTCCGGCAACAGCTTCGACAACGTCGGAAACTCCAACCACCAGCACATCGATGACTCCTTCAACACGGTGGACTCCGGAAACAGTGACTCTGCGATCTCCTCGAGCCACCAGGAAGGCTTGCTCAACATCGGAGTTAACCCTGCGGTCAACGTCCCGGTCCACGACAACGACCTCGACCTGCTGTCCCACAACGGCTAATTGCCGCAACCCGGCATCCCGAACCGCAGCTCCGCCACCCATCGCCCCGGGTGGCGGAGCTGTTGTCTTGCGGCGATCCAGGCGCATGGCGCTTCGAAGACTTCAGGGGCCGGCGGCCGACCTTTAGACTGCGCGCAGCCTCCCTCAAGACCCCGAAGGGCGATGAATGACACCCACACACGGGATCCAGCAGGTGAGCGATACGCAGGGCCGGTCGGCGTGGCTTATCTCTGGCCACCAGAGGGTGCGCGACCTCCTTGCCGATCCGCGACTGAGCCGGTCACATCCCAACCCGGGGCATCCGGCCCGCCTCACCCAGCCAGGGTGGTTCGGTGGACCGATCCCCGATCCCGAGGGCGAATTGGCTGATCTGCAGCGGATGCGCAAGCTACTGACACCTTCGTTATCGGCCAGACGGATGGAAAATCTCCGGCCCCGCATCCAGGTGATCGTCGATGACCTGCTCGACGAGCTCGAGCGCACTGGGCCGCCAGCTGACCTCCATTCCGTCGTCGCCTATCCGTTGCCCGCGTTGGTGGTGTGCGAGCTGCTCGGCGTGCCCGAACAGGATCGGGCAGATTTCCTCCGGTGGCAGGTCGAAGCGAAGCAAATCAACAAGCCCGCAGTCGCCCGCAGCGGCTTGCAATCGCTCTGGCGTTACCTGGGCACCCTCATCGAGCGCAAGCGTTGGGCGCCGGGCGACGATGTCATCGCCGACCTGTTGCGTGCCGCTGAGCTCGACCCGTCACTCACCGATGACGGGATCGCGCACCTGGCCGCCGGGATCCTGTTCGCCGGGCACGCACCTGTCGTCGCAATCATCGACCGGGGGGTGCTGTTGCTGCTGACGCACCGCGATCAACGCGAGGCGTTGCAACGGGAGCCTGCCCTCGCCAGCTCAGCCGTGGAAGAGATCTTTCGCTTCGCCAGCCCAGTCGAGCGCCAGCGTGCCGCTCGGCGTGGCGGACTCACCCGCTATGCCGCCGTCGACATCGACGTTGACGGCGTCACCATTCGCGCCGGGGACACCGTGTTGTTCGCCGTGCAGGAGGCCAACGAGGACGAAGCCGTATTTCCCGACTCGAAGCGCTTTGACATCACCCGCCAGCGCATCCCTCACCTGTCGCTAAGCCACGGGGCACATTTCTGCCTCGGTGCGCACCTCGCCCGGCTGAAACTCCAGTACCTATTCGTGCGCCTGTTCGAACGCTTTCCCACCTTGCGCCTGGCCGTACCCCTCGAGGAAATCCAGCCCGTTCGCGACGCTGTGGCCGGTGCGGTCAGCCAGCTGCCGGTCACCTGGTAGGGACGGTGCGTTGGGCATAAGCCTCGTAGACGACCAGATTGGCCAGCTCGCCGTACTCGTCGTCCCGGCGCTCGCCGCAGTACGTCATGCCGGCCTTCTCCATGACACGGCGGCTGGCCATGTGGTCCACCATCGTTTCCGCGATCACGCGTCGCATGTCCGGTTCAGCCAGCACGTAAGCAAGCAACGCACGCAAGGCTTCGGTTGCGTAGCCCTGCCCCCAGCACGGCTCCACCACGGAGTAGCCGACTTTGCCCGTGGTGCGCCCGTCTTCGACGCTGCATCCGATCTCGCCGACGATCATCCCGTCGGCTTTCCGGATCATGAAGTACGGTCCGAACCGGCCGGGTCCGCGCGCCTCAAGCACCGATTCCATCACTTCGCGCGTGAACCGGGATGGGTAACCAGGGGCGAACCGCAACCCCCGGGGCACTTCCCCCTCGAGAAGCATGCGCGCCACCGGCGGATAGATCGGTCGCAGCACCAGCCGTACGGCATCGATCTGGTTCACCCCCGTAGGGTGCCACCAAAACTGGCTTTGTGAAGTACCACGCTAGGCAGCCGATGAACGGGTACTGATAAGCGCCCTAGCAGGTACGTCGAGAAGGCAGCCCTGGAAAGACCCCGAAAGCCCCCACAGAAAATTAAGGAGCAGAAAATGGGCATCGAGGACCCCGACGCCGACGCAGCTGAGCAGCAGCGCCCGGTGACCGATCTCGACACCGATGACGACGAACTGGACGACGTGACGCAGCCACCCCTGGAAACCGACCCGGCTGACTTCGCCGAGCAGCATCACGAGGTTCCGTCTCTTGATGAGGACGACCCGTACAGCTGATCGCTCGGGAACTATCCGGGGGTAGCGCCCGACTATGCCTTCCAGAGGTGGGTGCCGGAATGCTGGTCTTATGCGGACGGGGGTGAGTGGTGGGCGGTGCAGAGTGGGTGCACTGGGTTTTCGCCGGAATGTTCGCCGCGCTGACCGTCTTTTACCTGATCCGGCTATCCGTCTCTGACCCTGGCACATCCGCGCGGGGGATAGATATCGCGCGCGGGGTGATGAGCCTGGGCATGATCGCCATGATGGTGCCGCAGGTTGATCCGTTGCCCCGGCTGTGCTGGCAAATCCTGTTCGGCGTGGTGGCTGGGTACGTCACCGTCCGGCTGTTTCGGCGCTGGCTGCGCACGGGTCACCTGTGGCTGGCCAAACCCAGCGGGCATCATGAGCTACACCTGCTGATCGGGGCAGTGGCCATGGGCTACATGTTCGCGGCCATGCCCGGATGGCAAATCCCGGGCACGGGGATCGCCCACGACATGGGCGACATGGGTCACGGCGTGGACATGGTGCAGGCGGGTCCGAGCGGGCTCGCGTTTACGGTACTGACCTGGATGTTCGTCGGGTATTTCCTGATATTTGTGGTGCGATTGGCGGCCCGGCTGGCCGTGCCGGTGAACACCTTGGCCGGGATGGCTGCTGGCGCCGCGTTATCCGGTGAGGGAGCCCGCGGCGTCGTGGTGTCGCCTCATCTGCTCGGTGCGACTGAGGTCGTCATGGGTATTGGGATGAGCTGCATGTTCCTGATGATGCTGTGACGGCTGTGGTTACTTCTGGGAGCGTCATGGTCAAGATTGTTCGGTGGCTGGGCCGGCGGATCGGCGTGGTCGGCGCCCTGTGCGCGTTAGCGCTGCTGACTCTCGCTGGCGCTGCGTCGGCGCACGTCACCGCCAACCCTGGCACCGCCCAGCAGGGCGGCTATGCCAAGATTTCCTTCCGCGTTCCCAACGAGCGCGACACCGCGTCGACGAGCCAGCTCGAAGTCAATTTCCCTGCCGGTCACCCCATCGCGTCGGTGGAGACCCGGGCGGTCCCCGGATGGACGGCCACCGTGCAGAAGGTCAAGCTGGACAAGCCGATCAAAACTGACGACGGGGAGATCAGCGAGGTAGTCTCGAAGATCACGTGGACCGGCGGCAAGATCCCGCCTGGATCATTCGAGGAGTTCGACGTTTCCCTGGGTCCGTTGCCAACCGATACCGAGCAGCTGGTCTTCAAGGCTTTGCAAACCTACGACAACGGTGAAGTGGTGCGGTGGATCGACCCGCCACCGGCACAAGGTGCAGCCGAACCGGAGCACCCGGCACCGGTGGTGAAGTTGACCCCGGCCAACGCGACCCAGGCGGCTGTGAGCACGACCGGTGAGGCGCCTTCGTCCTCGGGTAAGTGGGGTGTCGTGCTTGGCGTCGTGGGGATCGCCCTGGGCCTCATCGGGATCATGATCGGCCTGGTGAACCGGCGTCGCGTCACGACCGATTGAGAGAGTCTGTGTCGGGTCAGCGAGCGCTGCGGGCCTGTGCGGTAACCCTGATCTGCGCGGTGCTGGTGCTGCTGGTCGGCACTGGTTCAGCTGCAGCGCATGCGGCACTTCTCGCGACCGAACCCGGGCAAGGTGCGGTAGTCACGACCATGCCAGCTACCGTGTCGCTGACCTTCAGCGAACCGGTGGTGGTCGCGCTGGCCGGTGTTCAGGTTTTCGGGCCTGACGGGGCCAGAGTCGATGATGGCCATGCCACCCACCTTGGCGGCGCCGCCACTGTGGGCGTCCGGGTGGTCTCTCATCAATCGCCACAGGGTACCTACACCGTCTCATGGCGAGTGATTTCAGCCGACTCCCACCCGGTGGCGGGCGCTTTCACCTTCTCGATAGGTCACCCGTCGCCGAGTCGAGCGTCGCCGGACCGGGCCGTGACTGCGACGCAGCCGCTCGGCAGCAAGACCACCGGCGTCGTCTACGCCATTGTCCGCGCCGCAGCCTTCGGGTCGTTTGCACTACTCGTCGGATCAGTTGGCTTTATCTTGTTTTGCTGGCCCGAGGCGATTACCAGCCCGGGCACCCGCCGCATCATGCTCGCCGGCTGGGCCGGCCTGCTGGTGACTGCTATCGCGACGCTGCTGCTGCAAGGGCCCTATGCCAACGGGCTGAGTCTCGATCGAGTTGCGGACCCGGGCATCGTCTCCGAGACCCTGACCAGCAGACTTGGTACTGCACTGACCGTCCGGCTGGTGCTGCTGGCGCTGGCGGGCGGCTACGTGGTGTTGCTGTGCGCATGGCTGGGTCACCTGAACCGGCGAGGCCGGGCTTGGTTCATGGTCACCGGCGTGGTGTTGGCAGCCAGCCTGGCGGCCACATGGGCGGCTGCAGACCATGCGGCAGTGGGGTTCCAACCCGCACTGGCGCTGCCCATCGATGTGGTGCATTTGCTGGCCATGGGCGGGTGGCTTGGTGGCCTGGTGACGCTGGTGGTCTTACTCCGACCGGCGGCTGTCCCGGGCACCGCAGCGCCGACGCTGCCGCAACGCGCGGTGATGCGGTTCTCGTCGGTCGCGACTGGCGCCATCATGCTTGTCATCGGCACGGGCAGTTACCAGTCCTGGCGCCAGCTCGGCAGTTGGGGGGCGTTCGGGTCCACCGACTACGGCCGGCTGCTGCTGGTCAAGCTGGGAACCGTGGGACTCATGCTCGGGGCCGCGTCGCTGTCCCATCGATGGGTCAGCCGGCATCGGCGAGTGCTGATGGGAGTCGGCGCAGCAACCCGAGCGGTTGATGGGGCAGCGGGTGTGGCCGGACGTCGTCGCCACGGTCTGCGGGGAGAAGACACGCTGCGACGAAGCGTGCTAGCTGAAGCAGCGCTCGGCGCTGTGGTGCTGGGCGTGACCGCGTTACTGGTTAACGCAGAACCTGGCCGCACAGCGACCGCCCCGGCGCCAGGTCCCGCGCACCATGTCGTCGACTACGACACCGGCGGGCCGGGCGGCCAGGGGGAGCTCGCCGTCGACATCGATCCGGCCGCTACCGGACCCAATATCATCCACGTCACCGTTGAGGATCCCACCAGCGCTCGGCGTGACGTGGCAGAGCTGCGATCAGAGCTGATCTTGACCGCGCGTTCGCTCGGTCCCTTCCCGGTACCGCTGCGCCGTACTGAGCTGGGGGTGTATGAGGCCACGGGGGTCCAGCTGCCGTACCGCGGCGCCTGGACTTTGCAGATCACCGTGCGGACTTCGGACATCGATGAGACCACCGTGGCCGTCCCTGTCGACGTGCGCTAGGTCAGTGGCCGGTCGCGGGCCGGAAGCTGTCGACGATGTGGTTCACCGGTGGTAGCACCACCTTGGGATCGGAATCGGCTGCGGTGAACACCGCGATCGCGTAGTTGGCCGGATTGTTCTCGACGGTGATCGCAAGAAAGCGAATGCTGGTGTTCTTCTCGTTATCCCCGACGCCGCCGTAGATCAGAGCGGTTCGCGAGCCGACGGTCTTGGCTTCCGGTGGGATCACCTGCACGTTCTTGTAGTGGCTGGCGACCTCCTGGAAGAACTGGGTGCCGACGTTGGGTATCGGCCCGACCCCGCCGACGCCAAGGGTGACCACAGTCTCCTTGTCAGGGCTGGTCACCGTGGTGGTACGGCCGTCTTGGGTGGTTGTCCAGCCGTCCGGGGCGTCAAAGCGGTACTGGCCTGCTGAGTTGACCACCTCGTGAGTGTCAGCGGACCCGCCGGTGATGCTGCCACCGTTGAGTACCAAGGCGATCACGCCGCAGATGACAGCCAGCAACAAGGCAACAATACCGATCAGAGCAGGAATCGGTCGGCTGCGCATCCGGTCCATCCCGGGCAGCCGGGCAATCCAAGGCAGCTTAGAGATCAAGGTATCCATGAGGGCGCCGATCGTAGTGGGGACAGTGGGTAGACATGCCAGCGGGGGCCGGCGCATCTCGCCGACCCCCGCTGAAGGTTGTACTCAGATAGTGCTAGGCATTCAGACCGTGCTTGCCAGCCCGACGGCGGGTGCCCGCCACAGTCAGCGCGCCCAGTCCGGTGAGCAGGAACCCACCGGCCAGCAGCCCGGCAACATCGGCACCGGTCTGAGCCAACTCGGGGCCGCCGCCACCGTTGTTCTCGCCGTTGCCGTGCTCTTCGCCCTTGTTGCCGTGGTCTTCGCAGTGCTCGCCGTGCTCTTCGCCCTTGTTGCCGTGGTCGTCGCAATGGTCACCCCTGTTGTGGTGATCATTGTCCTCGTTGGTCTCGTGGGCGAGGGTCTCGGACTGGCCGAGAACCACCAGCAGAACCCGGTTGAGCACATCAAGGCGCAGCGCCTCTTGCGCACTGCCAGCGCCCTTGGGGTTCTTGAAGATAACCGACTTGCCCTGGTTGAGCAGCAAGCACAGGATTGCGGAGTCACCGCAGTGGTCAGGAAGAGCCAACCCGAACGGAGCATCCAGCAGGTAGGTCGACTTACCGTTGCTGTCGATACCCAGCAGGAACGAGTGACGCTCAGTGTCCGGCTTGTCCGACCGCGACTTGGAGTCGGAGTGGACTGCCTCGACGCCGAGCCCCTGGCATGGGGTGGTCAGCTTGTCACGCTTGCCGATGCACAGGTTCAGCAACTCGTTGGCAGAGTCGGCCTTGGTGTGCCCGTGCTCCTTGTCCCGCTCGGCGATACCGAGGCCTTCGGCAACACCCAGGGACAGGAGCCCGTTGCACTCGTAGGAGGCGGTGACATCCTTGTGGTCCCTGCCCTTGTTGAGGAGGCACAGAGCCGCAACGCCACCACGGGCAGCAGCGAGGGAGTTGTCGTGATCCTCGGTGGCCACGGTGTTGTGGTAGAGCAGGCTCAAGCAGAGCAGCCCACCAGTGGAGCTGCACAGTTTGAGCGCGTCACCGTTGTCGCCTGACCGGTGGTGGTCGCGGGAGTCCGCGCTGGAACCGACGATCCGGCTACCACCCAGACCAAGCACGGTGGAGTCGGCGTGCGACTGACCGTTGTCTTCGATGGTCGCGTCGTACCTGGTGATGTCCAGCAGGCGCGACTTCAGCAGATCGACCTTGCCAACCTCACCCGAGGCATGATCGGGTGGCTTCGGGTCGTCGATCTGGTGACTGTTCGGAGTGTCGTCCCGATGCACAACCTCGCCGAGAGGTCCATCACCGTGATGACCGTCGTGATCGTGGGATCCGGTCAGCCCCGGCTGGCCATTAGGAAGGATGCCATTAAGGCCGGGAAGTTCTCCCGGCACTGGCAGGTCGCCTGGACCAGATGGGCTGGGCGGCAGTCCGGGTGCATTCGGTGTGGGTCCGTGAGGAGTGACGTGGGGAGTGGAGGGCCCCGCTGGCGGATCTCCAGGCGTACCCGGACCACTGGGGGAACTCATGAACTGCTGAGGTGAGTGGACCACCTGCGCCGAGGCAGCGCCCGGCAGCAAAACCATCGCGGCTGCCGTACCGGCGGCCATGAAAGCCAGGCGGCGATGCCTCCTGGGCGTGCGTGACGTCATGTTCCGGTGTTCCTCCTCGTTCGAGATCTCTCCGCGAGAGGGCGGTACGGCGGCCCCCTCGGGTGCCGTGGATCCCTCGTACCTGGCTATAGACGCCTCGAAGCTCACCCGGGGGGTGGGTGATCTCCGCGCATCCAGGTACCGGGTCAACGAGGTGAGAGTCGGCGCAGATACGTCCGGTGGCCCGAGTATTCCCCGAACGGTGACT
>JAJPIR010000304.1 GCA_021324675.1 Actinomycetota bacterium | reverse complement strand
CCCAGCCATCGGCGCACTCCCCACACTGCGGGCCGCCACCGACCCCGCCGTGCTCGGCGGCCAGTACTACGGCCCCGACGGACCCGGCCAAGCCAGGGGTTACCCGCGGCCGGTCACCTCCAGCGCACAGTCCTACGACGTGACCATCCAACAGCGCCTGTGGGCCACCTCGGAGGAACTCACCGCCGTGACCTTCCCTGTCTGACCATGGTGATCATCGGCCAGGAAACGGGCGGCGTAGTGCGGTAGTTCACACCCGATCCGGATGTATTCACGAACCGTTGCCGTCCTCGTTTCGTAGGGCCACGAATTGGCGCCCAAGGGGAGGACGTCGAAATGCTGAACCGGCGCAGCGGACCCAGTCTCGGCCATGATGGAGCAGACAGTGGTGACGCTGGGGTAGACCGGTCACCAACTGCTGCCACGACGGCGTCTCGCCGCACGCAACCGGCATTCGCGCAATTCATCGAAGCTGATCACGGGCGTCTGAAGGTCCGATACGACCGATGCGCAATCTGAACCGGCTGCGCTCGGCCCGGGTATCAGTGCCGGACACGCGTTCGTCCAGAATCTCCGTCGAGGCCACTGCGAACTAGGCCCGGACATCGATCGGCGCCATCCGCTCACAGCGATCTTCGCGGAACTCGTCCGCGCCATCTGATCGAGGCAGCGCAGCGGATAATTTCGCCTGCTTTCGCCTACGCAACAGAGCCCCATCGTCCGCATTGCGGGCTCAACCAAGCAGCATCACTTCAGTCACTATCACCCCTGCACGGCCATCCCAGCCTTGCCTCCGAGGTCACGATCGGCTCGGTGGATCGATGCACGAATACACCCAGGTCGCATGACGCGGATGACCGATTAGGCACCACACATCATTGGTTTCGGGTAGCGAGCAGTACAGTGCCGTGATCAACGGCATGGGGAGCTCGCAGGTCTGGCTGGGGGCAAGGAGTGACGGCAGCGCCGGTGGATTGCTTCGATGCCGCGCTGGCCGGTGCACCGACCTTGCTGATAAGTCGGGACGGGACCGTGCTGCCGACGGCGGTCGCCCGCTGGCACGCTGCGGCCGGTGGCGAAGACAAGTGGTTACTAGACCGCTGCGTCGGCCCAACAGTCGATTTGGGATGCGGCCCCGGCCGGCTTGTGGCTGCACTAGCCATCCGGGGAATTCCGGTGCTGGGGGTGGACACCGCACGGCGCGCAGTTCGGATGTGTCAGTCCCGCGGCAACGCGGTGCTTCACCGCGACCTGTTCACCGAACTACCCGCTGAAGGTTGGTGGCACCACGTGCTGCTGGCCGACGGCAACATCGGTATCGCAGGCGACCCGGTGGCACTGCTGCGCCGCTGCGCCGCGCTCGTGCGACCCGGTGGAACAGTGTTGGTGGAGACAGTATCCGACGCTGAGGCACCCACCGCCGGTTTGTGGCGCGGTCTGGCCCGGCTGCACCACGCTGCCAGCGGCGCACCGGCAGGCCCATGGTTTCGTTGGGCAGTGATCGGCTTGGCGGCACTCGTCGCGCTAGCAGCCGACGTGGGGTTGCGGGCTGTGGACCAGCACCGAGGGCAGCGCTGGTTCGTCGAGTTGCGGCGGGGGGTGTCGTGAGCAGCCTTCCCACCCAGGCTCTGTTTGCTGCACTACAGTGCCCTCGGCAGTGCTACGCCCACTACGCCTGCCGCCAGGCGCGCGCTCGGGTGTACTGGCTCGGCGGACACAGCCGTCACCTCGCCCTCGCGGAAATGGGACTACACCGCACGTCGCCACTCGCTGATTGCCAGGTTCGCCGCAGACTAATCCTCGACGGGCTCATTCGCGAGTACCATCTCGCCGCATAATCAAATTGTGCATCGCAACCTGCAGGGCAAACACAAAATCATATATTCGAGCCCCACAGGACCTTTGGGTCCAGCGACGACGCACCAGCCCAGCCTGCCGCTCGCCGTGATCTGCCGGTGCAACTGTGAGGATCGGCCAGTTCGGCAACCACATGAGTCACAGTGCGCTAATAGCCTCTACACAGCATGCGACTCATCAGGCTACAATACGCCACACTGCGGAATATAACAGTAACACACAGTAGCTGATATATCAGCACTTCACCCGTATGGGCGTTCGCCCGACCGGGCGGCTAGCGGATACTAATGTACGTATTCTCCTGTCCTGGAAGGCCGAGTTGTGATGCGTAATGACGATGACCGTTAACATAACGGCATTGGCTCAGGGCTTGGCGAGCCCCGGAGCGCAGATACCGGCGGCCGAGTTGGCGTTGCTTGCGCAGCCTATAGCGGCGTTAGCGCAGACGCCAGCGCCAACGTTACCTAAGGATAGTCACGGTCATCATCGCCACCGGTGTAGTTCTGACTCGCGTACCTCTTCCTAATTAGCAGCTTAAGGACATCAGCAACGTCATACGCGGATATTAGCCTCCCGGGGAAACGCCCGGCTTCAAGAACGGTTTGTAACATTCTAATCAGCATACAAATTTTTCGCCATGTCGGCCACCGGATGCGATACGGAAAGTTAGGAGATGAGTGGCTCCGATGACATCAAGCCTGGTGTGCGCCTTCCCTTGGGTATTGGTTATGCGGGGATCATTTCTTATTTAGTCGGCATGTAGTGCCCGGTGGCCGTTCTGGTTCCGGATGCGAGGCGTGTTGGAGAACGTCGAGATCAGTCGTTAAGGGATGTCGGATAATGGTGACCACGTTGGACTCGATGGTGGTGGCGCGGTCGGCCCGCGAGGTACTCGCGTGGAGTCGCGGCTTGGTCGAGCCTGTCTTGCGAAGCGCGGTCGACACCTTGCCTTCGTCCCTGCTGCAGATTGCTGGTTATCACTTGGGCTGGTGGGATGAGGACGGCCACCCGGTACGGGTGAGCGGGGGTAAAGCTATCCGGCCGGCGCTGACATTGCTGTGCGCGCAGGCCGTGGGCGGTAGGGCGGCGGCGGAGCCGGCCGCGGTGGCGGTGGAGCTGGTGCACAACTACTCGTTGCTACACGACGATGTGATGGATGGTGATCTCACCCGCCGTCATCGCCGTACTGCGTGGACGGTGTTCGGGATCAACCCGGCGATCCTGGCCGGAGATGCACTGCTGGTCTTGGCCTTCGACGTGCTGATCGGCAGCGGACATCCCGCTACGGCGGATGCGGTGCGGATGGTCACCGCTGCAGTTCAGGAGCTGCTCGACGGCCAGCGCGCGGATCTGTCTTTCGAGCAACGCGCCGAGTTGGAGCTGGCCGACTGTGCGCGGATGGCCGAAGGTAAGACTGCTGCCCTGATCGGATGCGCGTGTGCGCTGGGCGCGGTATTTGGCGGCGGCACGCCGGAGCAGGTGATGTGCCTGCGCGACTTCGGGACGTACTTGGGTTTGGCGTTTCAGCATGTGGATGATCTGCTGGGTATCTGGGGAGACCCGGCAGTTACCGGCAAGCCGGTGCACTCAGACCTGTGCAGCCGCAAGAAGTCCTTCCCCGTGGTCGCCGCACTGGCCTCGCAAACCGCAGCAGGGCGCGAACTGGCCACGCTGTATCACCGGGATGAGCCGTTGTCCGCAACCGATGCAGCCCACGCTGCGGAACTGATCGACGTTGCGGGCGGGCGGGACTGGAGTCAGAAACAGGCTGACGAACTGCTCGTCCAAGCGATTCGACAGCTGCACTGCGCCAGCCCGGCACCGCGAGCCGCTGCAGAGCTGGGGGCGCTGGCCCGGCTTGCCACCCACCGCGACCACTAACCCTCGGGAGCCACCCATGGCACTGACTGTCACCACGCATCACGCCCCGATCGACTCGAGCGCTTCGGGCAAGATGCTGCCCGACGGCATCTGGGCGCTCCGAACTCCCGTGTGCCCCGCCGCTGGTCGGGCGAATGACCACGTCGTTGCGTGGGCCCGCAGACACGGGCTAGCGCGGTCCGAAGCCGCCGAGCGCCGGCTCGCGTCGGCGCGCTTGGGGGATTTCGCGGCACGCGTCTATCCGACCGCGGCGGTCGAGGATCTGCTGCTCACCACGGACTGGATCGCCTGGCTGGACTTCCTCGACGACCAGAATGACGACCGCCGGATCGCCCCCGATCCGCAGGGGTTCGACGGCTTTTTGGCGCGCGTCGCCGACGTGGCTGCCAGCGGCGCCTGCGACGCGGGTACCGGGCCGATCGGTGAAGCGCTGGCCGACCTGTGGACTCGCACCCGGGCCCGGGCCGGCAGCAGTCTGTGCCGTCGCCTGCATCTGCACCTGATGGAATACCTCGCCGGCAACCTGCAGCAGGCCGCCTATCGAGGGCTCGGAGACGTCTGCGACCTCGCCGAGTACGGGGTGCTTCGCCGGGCGGCGGGGGGCATCCTTGTGACGTTCGACCTCATCGAGATCGCAGGGGGGGCCGAACTACCGCCTGCGGTGTACTACAGCCGGACCTACCAGCGCCTCCTGACGACCTCGGGCGACGTCGTGTGCTGGACGAACGACGTCCTCACCGTCGAGAAGGAGGCTGCCGCGGGAGACCTGCTCAACTTGGTCACCGTGCTGCAGTCGGCGCACCTTTGTACCCGGAGCGAGGCCCTCGCGCAGGCCCGCGACCTCATCGGTGACCGGCTCGACGACTTCCACCAGGCCGAACGAGCGCTGCCGGGCCTGTGCGCAGCGCTGGAGTTAGACCATATGCAGCGCCGGGCGCTGACCGCGTGCGTCGACCTGCTGCGGGCCTGGATGCGCGGCCATGCCGAATGGGGAATTTCAACGAGCCGTTATTCCTGCCTGCCTACCGACCTTGGATACCTGGAGGAGCTCATACCCGGCCCCGCGGACGCCCGGTGAACATCGGACACGTGATCTCCCGCTGCCTGGCGCACGTCGGTACCAGCGCATGGACCCAGCAAAGGGAGGGTGCCAACATGCCGGGCCAACGACGCTCACGATTCCCCGGGAGGGCAGTGGTCATCGGTGGCGGGATAGGGGGACTGACGGCCGCTCGGGTGCTCGCGGACCACTTCGAGGACATCGTGCTGGTGGAGGCGGGCGTGCTCCCCCCGGTCGCGGGGCCGCGGGGCGGTGTCCCGCAGGCGCGGCACGTGCACGGAATGCTGGCACGCGGCGCCAGGCACTTGGAGACGATGTTCCCCGGCCTTCAGGCCGAGCTGATCGCGGCCGGAGCGCCGCTGTTCGACCACGGCCTGCTCGCGTCGACCACGGTGTTCGCCGGTCGCGTGCCGCGCACCCAGGCGGGTGTGCAGGCCCATGCCTTCTCGCGTGACCTGCTGGAGTGGTCGCTGCGCCAGCGGGTGGCGAAGCAGCCGCGGGTCACGGTCCGCGACCGGTCCCAGGTCACGGGCCTGTGCTGGAACGGGACCGCGACGCGGGTCGCCGGCGTGCGGCTGGTCGGAGGAGAGGTGCTGGATGCCGCTTTGGTGGTGGACGCCTCGGGCCGGTTCTCGAAGCTGCCGCAGTGGTTGGTGGCGGCGGGATACCCGCGTCCGGCGGAAAAGGTCGTCGACGCGGGGCTGGCGTACGCGACCGTGGTCCTCGACGCACCCAGCCGGGACTTCGAGGCCCTGCAGCACATGAACAGCGCCCCCGACCGACCGCGCGGCACCTTCGCCGTGCACGTGGAAGGCGGTCGCTGGATTGTCACTGTGTTCGGCGCGGGTGGGGACCACCCGCCCACCGACGAGCGGGGCTGGCGGGAGTTCGCCGGGAACCTCGGCAATGCTGACCTGGACGCGCTGCTGGAATCCGCGACCCCTGTCCCGGGTCTCGGGGTCCACGGGTTCAAGCGCACGGAGAACCGTCGCAACGAATACGCGGCGATGCGGCGGTGGCCGAGGCGCCTGGTGGCGATCGGCGACTCGGTCGCGGCTTTCGATCCCGTGTTCGGGCAGGGCATGACGGTGTCGGTGCTCCACGCCGAAGCGTTGGGTGAGGCCCTGGCCAGGACGGACGACCTGGACGCAGTCGCGCGCCGGGCCCAGCGCCGGGTCGCGGCGATCGTGCGGACACCGTGGCTGATGTCGGTCAGCGAGGACCTGGCGTGGCACTACTACCGCGAGCGTGGCGCGCTGCCACTGTGGCTGCGCCCGGCCCAGTGGTACAAACGGCGGCTCATCCGGCTGGTGGTCGCCGACCCGGAGGTGTTCCGCGTGTTCATCAGCGTCTATCACATGGTCAAGTCGCCGACCGCGCTCGGCAGCCCGCGGATGCTGGCCAAGGTGTTCTTCAAGGCCCGGCGAATCGGCCCGGTCAAGCCCGTCGCAGGTGTCGAAGGCGCGCGGTAAGAGTGATGGGGCAACTGGGCCGAGCCATGGGCGAAAGGCGGCCAGACATGTCGGAGACTCAACAGATCAGGTTAGGCGCCTGGGCCGGAATCGCGAACCTCCTGCTCTCCCTGGCCATCCTGCTCACCACCCGGGACTCGTGGAAGTTCTGGCCGGTCCGCGGCGACTCCGATGCGGAGTACGCGGCCTGGTTTCACCACTATTCGACAGCAGCGTTCGCCCAGACCTTCTCCACCAACATCGGCGCCCTGCTGGGCATCTGGTTTGCCTTCTCCCTAACCCGCGCCCTGCGGCTGCCCCGCGACTGCCTTCTGTCTTTCGTCATCCGAACCTCCGCCACCATCATCGTGCCCGGCATGATCGTCGTGAACGCCATGTTCAGCGTGACCAGCACCCCGCAGTTCATCGACAACCCCTCATCCTGGCCCCTGCTGCGTGCGTTCACCGAAGCGTGCCTGCACACCTTCTACGGACTGCTTTCCGTCTTCGCCTTCTTCCTGCTCGCGGCAGCAGTCGCGATCCACCGCAGCCGACAACTGCCCGCCTGGACCGGGTGGTCGGCCCTGGTGGCAGGTCTGGTGACCCTCGCGGGAAGCGCCATCTCCCTGGTCCGCTCCGGATGGCTAGCCCCGCTATCCCTGCCCTCCGTCACTCCGTTCTTCCTCTTCTGGCTATGGGTGGCCGCCGTCAGCGTGGTCATGCTGCGGCTGCCCTCACGAGACCGTGTCCCTCAACTCGGCTCAGCGGGAGAGACCGTGGACAAGACGAACGAGAACTCCGCGGGTTGGGCCCGCAGGTAGTACCGGCGCAGCGGGCCGAGGCCGCTGACGCCAAGTACCGTAATCACCAGGGGCCACTGCCGGTCGTAGCTATCATGCATCCATGGGCCATCTGTAGAAAACGCCGAATCAGCAGCGAATGTATTGGTGACTGAGGCAGGGCCAGAGGGTCGATGATGAATACATCAATCTAATGGCAGGGCGGCGGGGGAAGCGCTTCACACCCGTCTCTGATTACTTGCATGACAGCCTGCGCTACTTCCTCAAATCCTCTGTTCTCGAGGATGACGAATACGCCGTACTATTTGATGAACTAGAAGCGCCCCTTGCTGTGGTTGCCACCGATGAAAATTGGAAGCAGAGAAAGTGGGCGCTATACGCATGGCGCCTGGTGCGGCTTCTTCACGTGGCGAAACGGACACTTGGGCGAGCCCATCCGAACAACCAGTTAGAAACCAGTTAATCAACTTGGGCGGCGAGTGGCCACCGCTAAAAGAAGGTCCATTTGGTGGATCGAGACAACACGCTGAGATCGCATCTGAAAAATTCGTGCAAGAAGCTACCGAGGCGCGACAACGAAGGTTCCTCGGCACTTGTGGCTCCGGGGGTGGCGAGTCCCTGTCGGGGCTGCTACAGCAGCTCCGCGAAAATGGACTCGGCAAGCAAAGCTGGATCGTGGACAGGCAACGGCCGAACGAACGACTCACTGGACCGCAGCTTGCCCACGCTCTGCCTTACCAGGTTCTCATGGTGGTGGCCCGGCAGTGAGGCCTTTCTCCAGAGCAGGCCGCGGACCAGCCGGCCCAGGCACTCACCCTGGCGGAAGCGTGCCGAACGGTTCACCCCACGACCTAATTAAGCAATACCTCTGACTGCTCCTCAGCGGCCTCGGACTCCCGACTGCTCCTCAAAGGCGGCCTTGGATTCCTCAAAGGCGGAGACCAATTCATGATATGAAACCAAGCCATCTCCGTCCCTGTCAACTATTTCGAATATCTCTTGTGCGTTGTGATCGGAGATGCCTTGTCCATGACACCATGGGCGGAATTCGTCGTAGGAGACCGCACCGCGCTGGTTGACATCAAGCTGTTGGAACGTTTTCTCGTCCATCATAGGATTGACATCCTTCCTCCTCGTTCTGGTAGCCTGCCGAACCCGCTACGCGACAGGCATCCCAATTAAGTACCCGTGACTTCTGCCACCATAAACCAGGAGCCGTGATATCCACCCGATCGGCGGACCACTACCCGGGGACGGCCCCACTGTGGTGGCGCATTCAAGTACCTCAAAATATTCGGTGTCCAGTACTTCCCAAGACAAATCTACAGGACAGATTCATAATAAGCAGACCTGGAGGATGTCGTTTCAAACGGCCGCTGCTCCGCGCACCCTACCGGCGGCGGGAGAACGTCAGCGCTCTAGTTAATCCCATGACCACCTAATGCGATCTTGCGCTCTTCCACGTATCGTCACAGTACATGATATGGACGCTGTATTCATCACAAAGGGTGAGCAATGCTGATCTGGAAGCCTTGCTGGCTCCCTTCGGCGCGGAGCGTGACAAGGATGGATGGGTGATCCACCTCCTAGGTGGCCGATTGGTGGTCCTGGAGGGCACCGAAGATACCGGGACTATCCCTCAATCTTTGCGGGACCAAGCCGCGGAGGTCTTGGGTACCGAGCCGGTGTACATCACCGCCATGTCGTCAGAGATCAAGACAAGCGGCAAGCCCATCAGGAATGTCAACGCGCATCTGAGGGACGAACGAAAGCTGGCGGCCGAAGCATCGGAACTGGTGCAACGCATTGGTTCCGCATTCGGCGCCAGATGGCCAGCTGTGCTCTCAGATGATGCATCTACTTCTATGATATCCCTAGGAAACTAGTGACGTTAAACAGCATGTAGCCTGTATTCGCGCCGGCTAACCATCCGTCCCGGCACCTGCCATTCCAGTGGCGCAATGGCCGCGCGACGGCATGGTCATCACCGGGGGCCATGCATTCGCCAACGATCAGCTGTTCGATATCACTTCAGATGACGACGCCATACCCTCATAAGGCAGTATGAGGCACCCGTGACCTTCGCCCATCACAACCGGCTCACCGCGTCGCGGACCTGAGCCACGAACGCATCATGCCTCGACCAGTTCTAGGTGGTCTGATCAACGGGTACGAACGAGCAGACTGAACCGCTGCCAACAATAGATGGCCGACTTCTGGAACCCCGCAGGATGATGACGACATCGGTGTACGCACCGCGTCATCGGTAAGTGGTTTTCAGAACTCGGCGGCCAGGTCCAGGCCGAGTTCGGCGTTGGCCGTTGTCACCATCGGGTTGATTTGCCGGTTGGAGCTGAGCTAGCGAAGTGTACGGCGGACCTCGACTTTTTCATTTTGGTAACGCACCTCGTAGGTGGGGGCGGGCACGGTGGCGGGTCCTCTTAGCACTTCGCCGTCTGAAAGCCGAAAGATGCTTCCATGGCAAGAGCATTCCAGCATCAAGTCATTGACCTGCCCCAGGTGAAGTGGGCATCCGCGGTGAGAGCACCGGTCTGACAGGGCATAGAGCTGTTCGCCTTTTTTGTAAAGCATGATGCGCGCACCATCGGCTCTCGCGGGGGTAAGGGTGTCCTCGGCGAGATCCTCCGCGAGAATTACCGGTGTCCATTCCTGTGGCCAGTTTTCGAATGCTGTCTGATTTACGCCGACTCCCTTGACGAAAGACAGATAGCCACCGAGATTGGCGGACGCTCCGGCGATCACCAGGGAGGCCAGCGACAAAAGACACGCTTTCTTCCGCTTTCCGCCGCGGCGCGCCTTGATGGAAAAGATTTGCAAGGAAAAAGCCGTGGCGTTGCCCAAAGCATGGACGGATCCCACCCGTTGTTGTGCGCCCCACAGCTCCGCCCAGTCAGACAGCCCAGCAGCGATAGTGGGAAGCGCGGCCACGGTACCGATGAAGACCAGTTGGTCAGCTGCTTGTTCGGCTCTCTTACCACCCAACACGTCAAGCGCTGAGGTGCTCGTCCAGGTTCCCATCACAACGTCGGTGAGCACTGGATGCAGCGGGCGACCTAGCCAGGTGCCGCTAAGCAGATCTTTTCGAGCCGATTCCTGCGGAACGATCCGTGATACGACCCTTTGCACCAGGTCCGCGAATCGGTCAAGCGCCTCCATGTCCTCGAGTCGCTTGGTCAACTGCTGGAGGGCCTTCATTCATCCGCTCCCTGAACCTTCACCGACGTCCTATCAGTCTACGGTCCTTCGGATCAAGCCTTCGCGGCTTGCTTGCGGTCTGCGCCGTCCTCGAGCAGCGCGGCAAGCTCTTCGGCGGCCGTCTCAGCTGTCTCGGGAGGCCCCATAGCGATAGCCCGCTCGTAGGCTGTCCTGGCGCTGTCCTTTTCTCCCTGATCTCGATGAAGACGGGCAAGGTTGAGTGCGCCCAGGGAGGCGAACTCTGGATGGCGTAGTGCGATTACCAGCTCGTAGGTGTCCTGAGCTTTCTTGTGGTCTCCTTGACGGGCCACGATGTCGCCGAGTTTCAGCGCCGCCCAGCAGGTGACGTCTGGATGGCCAAAAGCAATGGCTTGCTCGTAGGCCTGCTTCGCGCGGTCCAGATCTTCCAGTCTCTCCAAGAGAACCCCGAGGTTATAAGCGGCAAGTGGGGCAAATTCAGAGTGACCGGAATCGATCGCTCGCGTGTAGGCTTCTTGTGCTCGAGGAGTTTCCTCTACCTCTTCAAGCAGTATTCCCAGGCCAAATGCGGCAGCTGGTGCAAAATGTTCGTGTCCTGAGTCGATCGCTTGCTGATAAAGCCTCTGGGCTCGTTTCCATGAGCTCTCTCGCTGTGTCGCGAGAAGACCGGCTAGCCTTACTCCTGCCTCCAATGACTCTTCTTTACGTCCGGCTTGTACCGCGATACACCATGCCCGCTGTGCGTCATAAAGATCAAAACGAGCCCTGCGGCGGCTTGTATTCTCCGGAGAGCTGGACTGGTGAAAGTGCATGACGAACGGAAACACCTCTCGGCGCATATGCGACAAAGAGCGTGCGCGATCGTAGCGGCATGAGCCATCCGCGGTAGTCCCAGCCACGGGAGACACTCTGTCGATGTGGACATAGATGCGGTTGTTGTCTCCCAGTGCCAGGTGAAGGCCGGGACCGTTTGTGACTTCCCGCACGGAGATCTGCCCACGATGCATTATCGCGCCTCCCGGCGTATCGCGACAAAAGCAGCCGGTGGCCAGCAAGGCCTGCAAGAAAGCTCGGTTGTCTCGGGTTGTGAAGTGGGCGCCGCCGGCTCCTGTCGTCAGAGCCCCTTCCACGGACCTGATGTGGCGCCATAGACCAAGCGCTAGCAAGCGCCTGTACAGAAGCGCCATCGTCTTGCGGGCTCGAGCGTCCAGCTTGGCGGCTTCTGGCACCTGCGAAGCACCCCTTCTCCTCGAAGGTTCACACCGAACGTAGCCGCTGGAGGCCAAAGCCACCACCGTGACGACGAGCTCCCCGGCGCCGTCCACCAGCAACAAACAGCGGCACCGCCGATCGGTTCTCGGCCGCTTCCCACCGTGCCGGTCAGCAAGCGTGTACCTGGTCGGATCGGACCTGTGCGACAGTTGCTGGGCCTGTTCACGCCCCCCACCTGGCGAAATACCTTGCCAACTCGATCGGTACGTCGCCCGGAGCACCCGGTCCACGTATCGCCGTAACACCTGCCACGTGGTGAGCTGATGCCAGCAGCGCCGGAGCAAACACCCGCTTTGTGGCATTTCGTGTTGCTGATCGCGCGCGGCAGCGATCTACATGTCGTGTGACTGGTTTGTCAACGCGATGAAATGACTGGGGCAGCGGTTGAGGCTGCGCCAGATGGCGGTGAGCACGATCCTGGCCGCATTCGGAACCGCGTTCACGAGTCCGTGACCATTTCATGGTCGGCAATTGACTTCAGAACCTAATCTGCCTAGCGCCGGCACGCGGACAGTGCCGATCATCTGCGCGCGTCGTGAGCTCGACGCGAGCGACATTTTTTGCCACGAAAATGTCCGTAGCGTCGAGTTCACGACATGGCCCCCTAGCAACGTGGACGGGAAATCTACCGGCGAGGATCGTTCGCTGCCGTTACCGCACACCCGAATTGCTCTTGGTGGAGGACCTCCACCAGCGGCACGCGGTGGCGCCAACCGTGCTGTTCGAGGTCAGGCCTGGACTGTAATCTCCGAACCGGTCCTAGGCACAGCCACGCCACCGGCCGCACCCGGGCCGGTATGTTTAGCAGTTCGCATGTTTAGCAGTTCGCGCAGGAACTTCTACCGGTAAAAGCTCACCCAGCCCACGCCAAGGCCCTCCGCTGTCGCCGCCAGCCAGAGGTTTTCAATCGCCAGGCACACCGAATACAAGCCCGCGTCGGCGATGGCATGGCGCCCGAGCACCGCCCGACTGCCCCGCTGCGGGTCATAGGTGACCACGATGCGGGACCGGCCCGGACAGCTGCCGTCTATTAAACCAGCTAGCCTGGCTGAAATTCGGCCGCGCTGGACAGTCAGAGGTATTGCTTGATTAGGTCTTCGAGTGAACCCTCCGGCACGCGTCCATCCGGGGTGAGCTTGTCCACGGCCACCGGGAGCACCTGGGCCAGCTGGTCTGCGGCCTGCTCCGGGGAAAGACCCAACTGCCGGGCTACCGCCTCGAGAACCTGGTATGGCAGAGCCTGTGCGATCTGCGGTCCGGCGAGTGGTTCGTTCGGTCCGGTGCCTACCCACGACCTAGCTTGCTCGCTGAGTCCGCCTTCGCGGAGCTCTTTTAGCAGCCCCGATAGGGACTGCCCACCACCGGAGCCGAGGGTGCTGAGCAGGGAAGCGAGCAACCTCCCGGCTGAATTCTCAGGGCTGCCGCCGAGTAGTTGACCGAGCAGACTTCCCAGATCCTCCGCCATGGTCCTGCCCTTCGCACTGGTCCGTCAGGACATGTTCTCGACGCTGTGTTTGACCCGCCTCTTACTTTGCCACTTGGTGCTGGCCACCAGATAGCACTTACGGCATGCACCAAGGGACGGGGGGCGCGTGTGACCTCCAGTAAGCAAGATCGTTTGATCGGGCCTCTGCCTCCGGGGGCGATGTTGGAATCAAAGCAGTGACCTTTTCGGTGTGAACTGTACGCAACAAGGTTCGATAGAGTTTTATGGGGGCTGTTGCGTTGCGCGGAGTCGGAGCAGTCGAGAACCTAGATCGTTGGTCAGATCGCCATGACCAGCTCGTCGAAGGTAGCCAGGACCCGTAGGCTTACTGTTTCCTCGGCTGCAAGTTCGTAGTGGCCGCGGCGGATGTTTTGGATGAAGGCGTGCCCGGCGGTGATGATTCGTGCGCAGTGGAGTTGTTTGAGCCCGCGCATCGCTCGCAATCGGGACTTCAGCCGTCTGTGATCGGCTTCGATCGGGTTATTTCCGTATTGCTCGGTGACATGGCAGGCGGCAGGCACCAGCTTGTCGAGCACCCGCGGGTAGGCGGCCGCGTGATCAGTGGTGACCTCAATCGGCGACGGCCCGTGTTTTAGGGTGCGAGTGAAGAATCGTCGGGTGGCCGCCAGGTCCGCTTCTCGGAGACCAATACGTCGATGACCTGCCCGAACAGATCGATCGCTCGGTACAGATATACCCACCGTCCGCGACTTTCACCTCTGTCTCGTCCACCAACCACCTATCACCAGGGCAGTGCCGGCAGGGTCGAGCCGCGTCGATTAGTAATGGGGTGAAGCGCTGCACCCACCGATACACCGTGACCTGATCGACCTCGATGCCCCGTTCGGCCAGAAGCTCTTCCACGTCGCGGTACGACAGTCCGTACCGCAAATACTCATGATCACATCCGGCGGGAACCGGAATCCGGCGAAGCTGGACCGCGGCACTGGTGGCTGAGAGTGGCGACGACGCATCAACACAGCCTGGCCGAGCCAGTCATCGGTCTACGCAACAGTGCCGTCGTACCACACGGCCGACGGCCACTCTGGAGTGACGCAGCAGTCAGGTGGTGGATGAGCTATATCTAAGTGTCCGGAACCGCCTGCGGTTCAATCTACTCGATGGACTGATATGCGAGCATGCACAAATTGTATGATCTGGATAATTAGTTCGGTGTCCATTCACGGATGATATGTTGGGGTTTAGGGCGATCACCCAGCATCTACCGTTGGCCGCTTGATACGCTTAGGTACATTAGCTGTTTCGTTTATGTTCTGGGTTTTTTCTCGACTGGCCTCATATTGCCGCATCAGCTCAGCCCACAGCGCGGCGACCGTTTTAGCATCTCCCAGGCTAGTGAGTCTTCCGGACCAATTTATGTATAGTCGTTCCACGGTCTGGTCTGCCACGTCCACGATCAACACGCCGCACGCCACGGTCATTCCCTCAGACAGCTTGTCCCAGGGCTGTTGAATCCGCGCTCGGCGGACGAAGCGGACGTTGGCACGTCGCCTGGCGATTGCGCGTCCGGCGTGATGAGCGCTGTGTTTGATCAGTCGCGAGACAACTCACGTGAAGGACGTGGTGTTGACTTCGTTGACGAGTCGGTTCGCCAGGTCCTGCGAGGACTGCGGGTTCTGTCCCGTGTACAGGTTCCGGTCAACCACAACGTAAGGGCGCAGCGGGAGTCGCGCCTTGGAGTAGTCGACGCCCGCCTCCTTCAACTTGTCCTCCAGCAGCCACGGCGCCTTTCTCGCGAACCGGTTGAGCAGTTCCTCTCGGTTGGACAGCCCGGTCATCCGATAACCCGCGAAGGGCGACGTGCCGTCGGGCCGGGCCGCCGCCAGGATCGCAGCCGGCGCGTGGCACAGCAGGGCTAGCGGCTTGCCCGACGCCAGTCGGTTGGCCAGCAGCGCACCGGAGGTCTTGTCGAAGGCGAGGTCCTCCATGGGGCCATGACCGCCGGGATAGAACACCACGTCGAACGCATCCGGATCGACGGTGTCCAGCGCCACCGGGTTGGCGAGCACGGTCTGGATACTGTCCAAGTAGCGCTTCACCTCCTTGCGCTTCTGCGGCATTCCTCCGGAGATACCGAGGCTGAGTTGATCGAGCGTCGGAGCCTTCCCACCGGGAGTGGCGACGGTGATGTCCCACCCGGCCTCGGAGAAGATGCGGTGCGGCACCGCAACCTCCTCGGCCCAGTAACCCGAGGGATGCACCGTCCCGTCGTTGAGCGTCCAGCGATCTGCCGCCGAGATCACGAACAGCACCTTGGTCAT
>JAJPIR010000069.1 GCA_021324675.1 Actinomycetota bacterium | reverse complement strand
TTAGGCACGGTCTGTACCCTATATGGGTGCGGTGGATGCTGGCCGCGTATAAATCGTGGCGCCAACCATTGCTGGGGTCAATAGCTGGACCTCACCCGGCCAGCGCTTCGGTGTTCCGGTCGGCGGTTGACACCGTTCTGCTCCCTGAAGGCAAGAACAGCGCGAGAATCATCCCGATCGCAGCGGTCACGGCCAACCAGCGGGGACCGATACGGTCGCGTACAGGCGTCCTGCGATCCGCATGAGCACCGCCATTGCCAGCGCTTGCGGGAGCAGGACCAGACCGGCCGGCAACGGTGACAACATCATGGCTTGTTGCAGCAACAGCGGGATATAAAACAGCACCGCAAAACAACCAGATCGACAGTATCGAGATCAGCAGCAGTGCGTTGGTGAACGGCCAAGTGCGAAACACGCGAACATCTAACGGCCGCTCGGAACCTCCAGCTCGATCACCACGAACAGGGCCAGACTCAGCAGGCTCACGGTGAATAGATCAAGGTCTGGTACGAGTTCCATCCCTATCGTTCCCCTTCCGACAGCGCCAGCAAAAGGGTGAACAAGCCGGTGGCTACCGTGATGAACCCCAGCACATCAAAACGCCCCGCGTGCCCACCGGGTAGGTGAGGCAGCACCATCACCGCGGCGATCGCACCGGCCAGGCCCGCAGCCAGGTCCGAACAGCCACCCCGCCTCCCTGCCACGCATCCTCGACATGAAGCCCGACGCGCCGATCGTTGCATCGTCTGTCACGGCGAGCGCTCTCGTTTGTCACACCAAGCGTGCCATCGCCGACCTCCCGGTCAGTCCGCCGAGCCGCCGAGCTCCGCAGCGGAAACATTTGTCACCTGACGGTAATCAGTTGGCGCCTCTGGTGGTCTCAGAGCACGGCCACAATGACGGCTTGCTGCTGACCAGTACTGAAAGCTCGGCACTGGCGGTGCAGAGGTAAACACGCATGAGCGCGATGGTGGAGCAGGACAGCGGGGAGTTGTCTTGCGCATCCGGAAGGAGACCGGCGATGAGTCTGCTGGTCGTGGGGCTGTCCTACCGCAGCGCACCGGTGGACGTGCTGGAGCGGGCAGCGGTGCACTGCGCGGACGGCGACAAGATCCTGCACCAGCTGCTCCAGCGCGAGCACATCGCAGAAGCGCTGCTGCTATCGACCTGCAACCGGATCGAAATCTATGCGGTGGTGACCACTTTCCATCACGGGCTCGACGACATCACGGATGTACTGACCCACCAGTGCGCTGTGACGCTAGGCGAGCTGTCCGGACACCTCTACGTGCATTACGCGGCAGCCGGTGTGCAGCACCTGTTCTCGGTGGCCGCCGGGCTGGATTCGATGGTCGTTGGTGAGCCGCAGATTCTTGGCCAGCTGCGCACCGCGTACACCGGCGCCGAGCAGGCCGGCACCGTGGGAGGCACGCTACATGATCTTGTGCAGCAGGCGTTGCGGGTCGGTAAGCGGGTCCACACCGAAACAGCTGTCGGCGCAGCGGGGGCCTCGGTGGTGTCCGAAGCTCTCACTGCGGCGGTCGCTGCGCTCGGTGGTCGGGACGGGGCCGGCCTCGCTGGCCGGCGCGCGCTGGTGCTCGGCGCCGGTTCTCTTGCCGGCCTGGCCACAGCGCAGTTGCGCAGGGCCGGGATCACCGGGATAGTCCTGGCCAATCGCACCCCGGGTAGCGCGCAGCGGCTCGCCGAGCTGTGCAGAGCCGAGGGCACCCCTGCTCTCGTGGTCGGCATGGACGGCGTGGCTGCCACCCTTTCCACGGTGGACCTGGTGCTTTGCTGCACGGGCGCCACTGGCGCGGTGCTCGGTGTCGAAGACATCGGCAACGCGACCAGCAACCGGCGGCATCCACTTGTGGTATGCGACCTGGGATTGCCCCGCAACGTCGAGCCTGCGGTGGGCGAAGTACCTGGCGTGATCTTGCTCGATCTCACCACCGTGGCACGTCGGGCACAACGGCTCGGCACGGCGTCGGGCGCGGTGGACAGCGCCCAGCAACTCATCGAGCACGAACTGCACAGCTACCTGGTGGCACAGCGCACCGCAGAGGTCATCCCGACCGTTGCCGCGCTGCGCAAGCGGGCTGCCGAGGTGGTGGACATGGAGCTACGGCGGCTAGATGGTCGGCTGCCGGGACTTGATGCCGCAGTGCGCACCGAGCTAGCCCGCACCGTGCACCGCGTGGTCGACAAGCTCTTGCACACTCCCACGGTGAAGGTCAAACAACATGCCAAGGCCGGTAGGGGCGAAACCTACGCCGATGCACTGCGGCAGCTGTTCCAGCTCGATGCGCAGGCTGCTGCTGCCGTCGCCTCGACAACAACTGCGGTACGGCACAGCGCCTAGCGGTTGATCGGCGTCATGTCCGGGTAACGGTCACCCACGGGTGGCGCGACTGCGGTGAGCCGGGCCAGCTGCTGCGCAGTCAACTCAAGGTCGACCGCGGCGGCATTTTCCTCGAGGCGGGAAACCCGCTTGGTGCCCGGGATCGGCACGATATCGTCGCCTTGGGCCAACAACCATGCCAGCGCCACCTGGGCTGGCGTGGCACCAACCTCGGTCGCGATGGCCTCGACGGTCTCGACGATTCGAAGGTTCTGTTCAAGGTTGCCGTCAGCAAAGCGGGGATTTGTCCGGCGGAAGTCACCGGGGTCGAGCTGGCCGGTGGAACGCAGTTGGCCGGTGAGAAAGCCACGACCCAACGGCGAGTATGCGACGAAACCGATGCCCAGCTCGCGCACCACCGGCAGGATCTCCGCCTCCGGGTCTCGGGTCCACAGGGAGTACTCGGTTTGCAGCGCAGTAAGGGGATGCACCGCATGTGCCCTGCGCACCGTGGTGGGCGCGGCTTCGGAAAGACCGATGTGACCTACTTTGCCCTCCGCCACCAGCCGGCTCAGCGCGCCAACGGTGTCCTCGATTGGTGTCTGAGGGTCGACGCGGTGCTGGTAATACAGGTCGATGTGATCCGTGCCCAGACGCTTGAGGGATCCCTCGACCGCGATCCGAACATTCTCCGGGGAACTATCAAATTCCCGGTTTCCGCCGCGGCGGTGGGAGATTAAACCGAACTTGGTGGCGAGGACAACGTCGTCGCGGTGGCCAGCGATTGCCCGCCCCACGAGCTCTTCGTTTGTATAGGGACCGTACATCTCTGCCGTGTCGATGAAAGTAATACCCAGCTCGATCGCACGGCGGATCGTGCGGATCGACTCGGCATCGTCAACTCCTGCCCCGGTGTAGAACGCGGACATACCCATAGTCCCCAGGCCCATCCGGGACACGTCCAGTTCCCCTAATGAAACGTGCTTCATCAACTGCTCCTCCGTTGTCGCGGACGCGCTTGCACGGTGCCATGGGCCTGCGGTTACCCCCAACGGCAGGTCCTCATTCCTCCTAGCCGGGCGCAGCACCGCCACCAACCGGGCTGGCGTGCAACGATCTGGAGGTGACCATGGCAACAGAGACCTGATCGGTGGCGGACGTCGAGCGGTTGGGAGATGTCGAGCAGTTGAGGGTCGGCTCCAGGAGCTGATGACGGTCCGGGTTCCGGGCCCACCCGACCATCGCACTCGGTTTAGACCGCGTCCCCGCGGGTCCGGTTGGCTGCAACGTGGACGTCAATGTCACAGTTTCGCTCAATGATCTTGGGCCTGAACAGGGCTTGGCGAGCATAAACTGGTAATCGACACCGAGCTGGGCACAGCGAATTCCCAGTAATCATCGCGATCAGCGAATGGTCGCGCCCGGGATGCATGCAACCGAGGTCCTTCCAGCTTCAGGGCGTACGCACCGAGACGAAGCTGGGAGCTCCCGGGAAATTTTCAGCTTTTTCCCAGGGAAGCGGGGGAACGTAAACAGTGACCAGACCGTAGCTAACGGAGTGTGTAAGGCAGGCTTGAAACGGTACACGGGGATGATCCGCCGGACGAAAGTGACTCAGCTCACAGCAGCGGTAGCGCTCGGAGCCAGGACCCAGCGTGATGGATAGCGAGATAAGGGAGCGGAATGATCGAGCTAGAAAAAGTCACTAAGTCGTACCAGATGGGCAAGACGGAAATGCCGATACTCCACGGCATCGACTTGACCATAGAAGACGGCGAGATGGTCGCCATCATGGGTCCGTCCGGATCAGGAAAAAGCACACTTATGAATATCCTTGGATGTTTGGATGCGCCCACCAGTGGACGCTATTTGATTGACAGCACCGACGTCAGCCGGCTATCCGGAAACCGACTGGCCAAGATCCGCAGCCGCAAAATCGGATTCGTGTTCCAATCGTTCAACCTGGTATCACGTACTAGTGCAATCCGCAACGTCGAGCTGCCCTTAATTTACGCCGGCGTATCGGATCGGCGCTCACGCGCTCGGCGGGCACTGGCCGAGGTAGGCCTGAGCGAGCGCGAGAACCACCTGCCCAACGAGCTGTCAGGTGGCCAGCAGCAACGGGTCGCCATCGCCCGCGCGTTGATCAACGATCCCGCGATTCTGCTGGCCGATGAACCCACCGGCAACCTCGACACCGCGTCCAGCCTCGAAATCATGCAGATGCTCAGCGCCCTCAACGATGCCGGCCGCACCATCGTGGTCATCACCCACGAACAAGAGATAGCTGACTTTGCCAAACGAATCATCCGGCTACGCGACGGGCGCATTGTCAGCGACGAGAGGCAGGCGAAGCGCCCCAGGGTGGCGCCTGAACTGGATGGGGAGACTGAACACAACAATCACATCCCTGATGACTTCCTCGACGAGGTGCAAACCGCAGACAGATAACGGCATTCCTCGCCGTACAGGCAAAGCCTAGAATCGCGTTAGTTACGATCAGACTACGTCTGCCGAGGCAGCCCCGTTATCACCGGCGAGCACGCTGCGTTGCCTACCCGCTGCAATCCGCTATCTCCGGTGTGCACAGCGCGGTCGGTAGCCATCTACAGTTTGTGACCGAAAAAATGAATTCGCTGAACGCCTTGCGCGCGGCACCGATGACCGGCTATGCCTATAGACGTGTCCTGACGGGCGGTATGGGTGCGGCGAACTCGGGAAGGTCACACCATGAGCCGGCGGGGAACTCTACACAACGCGTTACGCGGGTTGCGTGCTCACCGACTTCGTTCCGCGATGACTATGTTCAGCCTCGTCATCGGCGTTTCAGCGGTCATCTTGCTCATCGCTTGCGGCTACGGGGTGAAAAATGCCGTCAATGAACGCGTCGAAACGGTGGCCAACATTATTGCTATCGTGCCAGCGAGTGCGGACATTCCGGGAGCGCCGCCTGCACGGAATCTGACAGATGCCGACGCCGACGCACTGGAGAATGCGCCGGCCGTCGCCACCGTCACTCCATCGATCGCCAGCTCTGGGATCGTGATCACCGCGGGAACCGTTAAATTCCTCTCCGGGAACACGATCGGTACCACGGAGAACTGGCCGGTGACCAACAACCGGATCCTGACGGCGGGGTCATTCTTCGATCAAACTCAGGCCCGCGAAGCCGCCAGGGTGACGGTCTTAGGTCCTGCCATTGGGCGGGCCCTTTTTGATGATCCCGCGGCAGCGCTGAACCAAACAGTGCAAATCAATCATGTGCCGTTTCGGGTCATCGGGGTGATGGCCAGCTATGGCCAGCAACAGGACAACACCGCGGTCCTGCCGCTGGACACTGCGCGCCGCTACATCGTCGGCTACGGCCAGGGTAGTGGTAACTCCCTCAACCTGATCACCGTGCAAGCTCCCCGGCAGACCGACGTGCCCGCTGCAATGGCGCAGGTGGCCAGCATTCTGGACGCGCGTCACCACATCACCGATCCACAGATGCGGGACTACCAGATCCAATCCCTGGGACACCGGCTGCAAACCTTCGACCAGATCGTGCACATCCTGGTGTTGTTCATTCCGGCTATCGCGGTGATCTTGTTGATCGTCGGCGGTATCGGAGTGCTGAATATCATGCTGGCTTCGGTGACCGAACGAACTCATGAGGTTGACATCGAAGAGGTCACCGGCACCAAGCGCCGCGCCGTGCTCAGACAAGTCCTCATCGAATCGGTCGTGCTCGCTGGCTTGGGCGGGCTTCTCGGCATCGGGGTAGGGATTGCGATGACCTTCATCATCCGTATCCTTGCACCATCCTTCGACCGTTCCGGCGCCCTGGCCGGATTCAGCCCGGTATTGTCTGTGCAGCCGGTGGTGGTGGCATTCGCCATCAGCCTGATGATTGGGCTTATCGCCGGTAGCTATCCCGCCTACCGTGCCAGCCGACCCCGCACCTAACCCCTCTTTCTCATCGCGTTCTGGATGCAGACTGCGGTTTGTCGATCTCGTTCCGCAGCAGTCTGCATCCAGACTGCGGGTTTGTCGATGAAGGAGTGGGGGAAGGGCAGGTCTGACTACTACTGGTAGCGGAGGGCTTGGATGGGGCGTAGCCGGGCGGCGCGGTAGGCCGGGTAGCCACCAGCGACCAGCCCGATCCCGAGGCTGATGGTGAATGCCACCAGCACGGGCGGGGCGGAGATGACCGGGGTGAAGTCGGCCAGGGCGCCGGTGGACGGCGTGACGGCCGGTGC
>JAJPIR010000199.1 GCA_021324675.1 Actinomycetota bacterium | reverse complement strand
GCTACCTTCGACATCGACGTTGAGTTGACTACAGCCTCGAATGCTCATGCGGCCCTGCGAACGGGCCACGTTGGCTGTCCCGAGATGTCAGAAGTGCCAGAAGTGCGCGGCCTGCCCGTGTTGCAGGGCCGCCTCGGCGGAGCTGATCCGGCTCCGCAAACAGCGGCGGAGCTGCTACGGCTTCGGCATCTCGACGGTACCCGACTCTCCGGTCGCTGGCACCGAGACGACCGGCGTGGAGTCGACGCTGTCGAACTCCTTTATGCGCTCCTGGTAGTCGGCAGACGCACGCCGCTCCGCGTCTTCAATGTTGATGCCGCCCGTGGTCTCGTCGTCGCCCTCGGACTGGGTGTTGAGTTCGGCGTCGCTGTCGGAGCTATCGGACTGTGCGTTGAGTTCGGTGTTCTCCGTGCCCTCTGTGTCAGTCATCACTCGATTCCACTCTTTCGAATTTGACGACGTTGTCAATATGGCGTACCCGCCGCAGAGCATCGGTAAACAAAGACTTACTGATCAGCGACCCAAGCCATAACCGGTATGCCCTTGGGCGTCGGCATGTCAATTGTTGTAGCCGGCGCGGCGTAGGGCGTCGGCCAGGGCACCGGCAGGCGGCTTGCTGGGAGCCGGTGGGCGTTTGGCCTGCTTGCGATCGGGACCGCCAGCGGACGGCTTGGCTTCGGCGCGATCGTCGAGGCGCAGGGACAGCCCGATGCGGTTACGGGGTACGTCCACGGTGAGCACCTTCACCCGCACGACATCGCCAGGTTTCACCACATCTCGCGGATCCTTGACAAACCTGTTGGCCATCGCCGAGACGTGCACCAAACCGTCCTGGTGCACACCGACATCGACGAACGCACCAAAGGCCGCCACGTTGGTGACGACGCCTTCCAGCACCATGCCGGGCTTGAGGTCGGCGACCTTCTCAATGCCGTCAGCGAAGCGCGCCGTCACAAAACTCGGCCGCGGATCCCGGCCCGGCTTGTCCAGCTCCGCCAAAATATCGGTGACGGTGGGCAAGCCCACGGTGCCAGAAATGAAATCGGCCGGGCGCAACCGCCGTAGCAACGCCGTGTTACCGATCAACGAGGTGATGTCCGTCCCAGACGCAGCGAGGATGCGGCGCACCACCGGGTAGGACTCAGGGTGTACCGCCGAGCAATCCAGCGGATCATCACCGCCGCGAATGCGCAGGAAACCGGCGCATTGCTCAAACGCCTTCGGACCTAGCCGCGGCACGTCAGCCAGGGCTGTGCGGGTACGGAAGGGGCCGTGCGCGTCGCGGTGCGCCACGATGTTGTCGGCAAGCCCAGCGGTAATGCCCGACACCCGGCGCAGCAGCGGCGGCGAGGCAGTATTGACGTCAACACCCACGGCATTGACGCAGTCCTCCACCACGGCGTCCAAGGACCGGGACAGCGCCGCCTCGGGCACATCATGCTGGTACTGGCCCACACCGATCGACTTGGGATCGATCTTGACGAGCTCGGCGAGCGGATCCTGCAACCGGCGAGCGATCGACACCGCGCCGCGCAGCGACACGTCCAACTCTGGCAGCTCGGACGAGGCATAAGCCGACGCGGAATACACCGAGGCACCAGCCTCCGACACCACCGCCTTGGTCACCCCGAGCGCAGCCGCGAGCTTGTCGGTCTCCCGGGACGCGGTGCCATTGCCGATCGCGATCAGCTCGACGTTGTGCTCACGCACCAAGGCAGCCAGCACCGCCAACGCCTCGTCCCATCGACGGTGCGGCACATGCGGGTAGACGGTTTCGGTGGCCACCACCTTGCCGGTCGCATCGACGACCGCGACTTTGACACCAGTGCGGTAGCCGGGATCCAGGCCCATCGTCGGGCGGGCACCCGCGGGCGCGGCAAGCAGCAGATCCCGGAGATTGGCGGCGAACACCCGCACCGCTTCGGCCTCGGCGGCCTGGCGCAGCCGCATGCGCAAATCGATGCCCAGGTGCAACAGGATCCGGGTACGCCAAGCCCAGCGCACCGTCTCGGCCAGCCAGCGGTCGGCCGGCCGGCCCTGGTCCTGCACCCCGAACCGCTCTGCAATGGCCTGCTCGTACGCGCTGTCCTCGTCCCCTGGCTCGGGTGACAGGTCCAGCACGCCCTCCTTCTCACCCCGGAACAGCGCCAGGATGCGGTGCGAGGGCATGGCCGTGAACGGCTCGGAAAACTCGAAGTAGTCGGCGAATTTCGCGCCGGCCTCCTGCTGGCCTTCGCGCACCCGGGACACCAGCCGGCCCCGCGACCACATCTGCTCGCGCAGGTCACCGATCAGGTCGGCGTCCTCGGCGAAGCGCTCGACCAGGATGGCCCGGGCACCCTCCAGCGCCGCCGCGGCGTCGGCCACACCGGCCTCGGGATTGACGTACCCGGTCGCAGCGGTCGGTGGGTCCAGACCGGGATCGGCGAGTAGCGCCTCGGCCAGCGGCTCGAGCCCAGCCTCGCGGGCGATCTGCGCCTTGGTCCGGCGCTTGGGCTTGTACGGCAGGTAGAGGTCCTCCAGCCGCGCTTTGGAGTCCACCGCCATGATCCGCGCTTCAAGTTCATCGTCCAGCTTGCCCTGCTCGCGGATCGAGTTGAGGATCGCTGTGCGCCTGTCTTCCAGCTCACGCAGGTACTGCAGCCGTTCCTGCAGCGTGCGCAACTGAGCGTCGTCCAGGCCGCCGGTCGCTTCCTTGCGGTACCGGGCGACGAACGGCACCGTCGCCCCACCATCGAGCAGCTCGACGGCGGCACGAATCTGCCGCTCGGGCACGCCCAGCTCCTCGGCGATCCGCTGGGTCAGCACGCTGATCCTCCTCCCAAGCCGGTGTGCACTACCCCGGCAACCCTATGCCCAGCCCAGCGCCGGCTACCAAGGCCGGCGCAACCCGGACGTAACTGAACTCACCGAAAAAGGTGCACCGAGGCTAAGGAAATTTAGTAAATTGTGTCTATCTGAACTCGTTGGGGGAGGCACAGATGCGGGTTCATGGCAGGTTCCTGTGGTCGTTCCTGGCGGTGGCGTTCCTCCTTGCCGTGGTGTTCCTCGTTGTGGTGGCGAGTTCCGGCGTCGGCGTGCAAACCAAATCACAGACAAGGAATTACTTCATCGCGGCCGACGAAGTCGCATGGAACTACGCGCCAGCCGGAACCAACGTGTTCTCCGGTGCACCGTTCGACGAGGAAGCCAACAAGTTCGTGCAGGCCGGCCCGGACCGCATCGGCTCGACCTATACGAAATGCCTTTACCGCGCCTACACCGATGCAACGTTCACCCAGCGCATTCCACGGCGGGACGACGAGCAGTATCTAGGAATGCTCGGGCCAGTAATCAGAGCGCAGGTCGGCGACACGATTAAAGTGACGTTCCGGAATAACTGCTCGTTTCCGGCCAGCATCCATCCGCATGGCGTCTTCTACGACAAGAAATACGAGGGCGCCGCCTACAACGACGGCAGATCTGCGGCGGACAAGGCCGGTGACGCGGTGGCCCCGCACCAGCAGTACGTCTACACCTGGGAGGTCCCTGATCGAGCCGGCCCGGGTCCGATGGACGGTAGCTCGGTGATGTGGATGTACCACTCGCACACGGACGAGGTCCCCGATGTCTTCTCCGGGCTCATGGGACCCATGGAGATCACCGCGCACGGTCGAGCCCGCCCGGACGGCAGCCCTGACGACGTCGATCGAGAAATCTTTGCGGTGTTCACGGTGGAGGACGAAAACCAATCGCACTACCTGGAGGCCGAGCGCACCAGGTTGGCCAAGCCTCCCGCCGCGGATGACGCAGGCTTCCAGGAGAGCAACAAAATGCACTCGATCAGCGGCTATGTCTACGGCAATGGGCCGGTAATGACCATGCGTCAAGGCCAGCGGGTGCGCTGGTATGTGATGAGCATGGGCAACGAGGTGGACCTGCACACGCCGCATTGGCATGGCAACACGGTGACAGTCAACGGCATGCGGACCGACACTGTCAGCCTGCTACCCGCCACCATGGTCACGGCCGACATGGTCCCGGACAGTCCCGGAATGTGGGGTTTCCACTGCCACGTCAGCGACCACATCATTGCCGGCATGCTGGCCCGCTACGAAGTCTTGCCCGCCAAATCTCCATGAGCACTCGTCCGGATGAGCAGCTTCTGGACTGCGAGATGGCTCACATAGTCGTAGGATGCTCGGACTGTTTCACGGGCAGATGGGTGATGATGGACGGCGAACTCGACGTCACGGTGCGGCGCCACGGGAAGGTCGCCATTGTGCACCCGCGCGGGTATCTGAACGTGCTCACCGCCACCACATTGCGCCGGCTCCTCGTCCAGCAACTGCGCGACCACGGCCGGGTCCTGGTCGACCTCGACGGGTTCACCGTGGGGTCGCAATCCCCGTGGGTGATGATCTTCCCTGCTGCCCTGGCTGAATGCGGAGGTTGGCCGGCGGCGAAAATCGTGCTCTGCCGGCCAGACGAACAGATGACTTCTGCATTGACCACTCGCGGGGTGCCTACCTTGGTGCCGGTACACCACCTGCAGCTGGAGGCCGAGGCCGCGATCGACGAGCGCCCCGATGTCGTGCGCCGGCGCACCGGATTACCCGCCAACGTGTGGGCTCCGGCAATGGCTCGGCAACTGATCCGCGACACCTGCCCGCTGTGGCAGGTCGACGCCGAACTGCAAGACGCGGCGCAGGTGGTGGTCAACGAGCTGGTTGACGTGGCCGTCGGGTCCGAGGGCAGCGCATCGGAGCTGACTCTGGAACGAGCACAGCGCATGCTGCGATTGTCCGTTCAGGACGCACGGCTGTCTCGACCGCTATACCGGCCGCAAGCGCAGCTGACCGACCCGTTACACCGGGGGCGGGGGCTGGGACTGGAAATGCTCGGGAACCTGACGACCGCCTGGGGCGTCGACATGGCGTCCGACGGCAAGATCGCATGGGCTGTCTTAGCAGATGAGGTACCGTCGGCGTAACCCCCGTGTCGAGGGCCGAGAATGATTCGGCCCAGGAAGGAACGCCGTGGATACGCAGGTCGAAACGCTGGAGTTCGAGGCCGAAGCGCGTCAGCTCTTGCAGTTGATGGTCCATTCGATCTATTCGAACAAGGACACCTTCCTGCGGGAGCTCATCTCCAACGCCTCCGACGCGCTGGACAAGGTGCGGCTGGAGGCATTCCGCGACAAGGACCTGGACGTCGACACCTCCGATCTGCACATCGACATCGAGGTTGACAAGGCGCAGCGCACGCTCACCGTCCGCGACAACGGCATCGGTATGTCACGTGATGAGGTCGTCCAGCTCATCGGCACCATCGCGAAATCCGGCACCGTCGAGTTCCTGCACAAGCTCAAGGGACTGAAGGACCTCAAAGGCAAGGATGCGGCCGGGGCGCCGTCCTCCGAGCTCATTGGCCAATTCGGCGTCGGCTTCTACTCCACGTTCATGGTGGCCGACAAGGTCACCCTGGTGACGCGGCGCGCTGGCGAGAACCGCGGCACCCGCTGGGAGTCCAGCGGCGAGGGAACTTACACGATCGAGCCGGTCGGGGACGCGCCTCAGGGCACCGCGGTCACCTTGCACCTCAAGCCGGAGGACAAAGAGGATCAGCTTTTCGACTACACCGACGACTGGAAGATCAGGGAGATCGTCAAGCGGTACTCCGACTTCATCGCGTGGCCGATCAGGATGGAAGTCGAGCGGCGGGACTCCGATGGCAACGTCACGCGCGAGACCGAGACCCTCAACTCGATGAAGGCGCTGTGGGCGCGGCCCAAAGATTCGGTTGCTGAAGACGAATACAAGGAGTTCTACAAGCACATCAGCCACGACTGGACCGATCCGCTCGAGATCATCCGGATGCAGGCTGAAGGGACCTTCGAGTACCAGGCGTTGTTGTTCATCCCGTCCCATGCGCCATTTGATCTGTTCATGCGCAACCGCAAGCGCGGTGTGCAGCTGTACGTCAAGCGCGTGTTCATCATGGACGACTGCGAAGAGCTCATGCCTGAGTACCTGCGGTTTGTCAAGGGTGTGGTGGATGCGCAGGACCTGTCGCTCAACGTGTCACGAGAGATGCTGCAGCAGGACCGCCAGATTCAGTTGATGCGCAGGCGGCTGGTCAAAAAGGTGCTCTCGACGGTCAAGGAGATGATGGCCAACAACCCAGACCGCTACGATACCTTCTGGAAACAGTTCGGTCGTGTAGTCAAGGAAGGGCTGGTCAGCGACCTTGAAAACCGGGATTCGATCCTGGAAATCGCGTCGTTCGAATCGACACACGACCCGGAGAAACCGACCACCTTGCGCCAGTATCAGGAGCGCATGAAAGATGGTCAACAACATATCTACTACATGACTGGGGAGTCGCGCGCGATCATCGAAAGCTCACCGCATATGGAAGCGTTTCGCGCGAAGGGCTTCGAAGTGCTGCTGTTGACGGATCCGGTCGACGAAGTCTGGGTGGAACCGGCCGGTCAATTCGACGGCAAGCGGTTCCAGTCAATCGCCAAGGGCCAGGTTGATCTTGACACCGAGGAAGAGAAAAAAGCTACCGAGGCGCAGCGGGATCAGCAGCAGAAAGACTTCGCCGACCTGCTGGCGTGGATGACGAAGACCCTGGAGGCCGACGTCAAAGAGGTCCGGCTGTCATCACGACTCACCAGCTCGGCGGCCTGCATCGTCGGCGACGCGCACGACATATCGCCGACCTTGGAAAAGATGTACCGGGCTATGGGGCAAGACATGCCGCACACCAAGCGCATCCTCGAGCTCAACCCGACACATCCGCTGGTGAGCAGCCTGCAAAAAGCCTTTGACGAGCGTAAGGACGATCAAGGACTGGCCGAGACCGCCGAGCTGATCTACGGGATGGCACTGCTTGCCGAGGGGGGAGAATTGAGTGATCCGTCCCGTTTCATCCGGGTGCTGTCGGACCGTCTAGCGCGCAGTTTGTAAGGACCCCGTAAGCGTCCCCGTCACTGTGAGTATGGTGTCGCACCGTAATACTGCTACTACGGTGAGTGACAGCCCGGCTCCCAGTGGAAGGTGACGGCATGGAGTCCAGACGTCCGGTGCGACTGGTCCGGTCAGAGGTGTGGCTAGGCCGCGCCGAGTTCGAGACCATGGTCGGCCCGCGGATGCCCGACCCCGTGGAGACGGCGCCTGACCACGGCGCCGTCCCGCGGGCCATCGAGGTACGGCCGCTGCTCGGACCGTCGCGGGCGTCTACGGTCGCACCGCTGTTCTCTCCGGTGCCTACCGCCGAAGACGACGTTGCCGCGGGCGACGCAGATGACGCACTCATCCGGCTTGACGGCCTTGACGGGCTTGAGCCAACTCCCCCAGCCTCGAAGTGGGCATCCCGAGCGAGATCGCGCCGGTTCCGGTGGGCCGCAGCCGGTGCGCTCGGCCTGATCTTTGCGGGAGGTGCAGTGTCTATGCCAATGCTGGCTTCTCCCAGCGGGCAACCCCCTGTCACGGCGGGCAAAACAGCGCCGGCAAACCCGCCGGTGGCCGTGCCGGCACCCGAGCCCGCGAGCAACCGCCTCAGTGAGCCGGTCGACTTCGCGCAACCGGCACCGCCTGCCGCGCCGAACCCGCGACCCGAGGCCACCGTCCGGTCGGAGTCCCCCGCGGCAGCCTCATCGCATACCGGCCGAAGCAACAACCGGACCATCACCCAGCCGCAACACGGTGCCTCGACAGCCACACCTCCGCCGGCCGGCCAGGTAGCCATGGACGAGGCGTTTCGGTGGTGGTCTCAAGCGGACCAGTACGGTCCAAGGACCCCACGCTGGACACATTACGGTCCAGAACCAACGCCTTGGCCCTGACGGGCTGGGACGCCGCGCGGATCTGCCTGGATAACTGACAACCGTTGGCAATAGCTGTGAGCGGGTCGGCATGAAGTCGCCTACTACCGCTCACGGCTTGTCATCAGATGACGATGGGAAGCTGAAGTTCACGACGTTGGACGTCGACGGCTTAAAAGCCATCTGGTTCTTCGCGGTGAATACCATGATCACGGAGTGTTGCCCCGGAGGCAGGCTCAATAGCGGACCAATGGCAATGCCATTGATCACCCGTACCGGTCGGCCGATACTGGTTCCGTTGTCTCTGAGCTGAACGGTTCCGGCCGCATGAGTCGGTGACACAATCGTGACGGGGATCGCCAGACCGCCCAGCCCGAACGGCAGCGGAACCCGGATCACCTCGAGTGTGGTCGTCGTCGGCTTCGTACCAGGAGCCGGTGTAGGTGTCATGGCCGGCGTCGGAGTCGGCGTGGGTTGCCCCGTGGGTGTCGGTGTCTCTATGGGTGTCGGTGTAGGACCCACCGTGGGCGTCGGAGCCGCCGTCGGTGTCGGAGCCGCCGTCGGTGTCGGAGCCGCCGTCGGTGTCGGAGCCGCCGTCGGTGTCGGAGCCGCCGTCGGTGTCGGAG
>JAJPIR010000234.1 GCA_021324675.1 Actinomycetota bacterium | reverse complement strand
TCGAGCCGGTCGATGAACAGCACTCCGTCAAGGTGATCGGTCTCATGCTGGATCGCTCGCGCCAGGCGTTCGGTGCCCTGCACCTCGATCGGCTCACCGTGCTGGTCGTACCCGCGAGCGACCACGCGCTGGTAGCGGCGGCAGTCCCAGAACAGTCCGGGAATCGACAGGCAGCCCTCCGGACCGTCCTGCATCTGTTCGTCGGGCACTTCTACCACAGGATTGACCAGGTGACCGGTGACCCCCTCAGCGTGGTAGCTGAAAACGCGCAGCGAGATGCCCAGCTGCGGAGCGGCAAGCCCGGCTGCGCCCTCTTCGGTCATCGTCTCGAGCAGGTCACGAACCAGGTTGCGCAGTTCCTTGTCGAAGTCGACGACCTCCGCCGCACGGGTGCGCAGCACAGGATCACCGAAAAGCCGGACAGGTCGGACAGCCACCTGCGCAGTATGCCTGGTGAGTGGCTGCGGAGTAGGCCGGGCCGCCCCCCAGCAGCAGTCTGGATGCAGACTGCTGTTTTTGCGCCCTCGAAAACAGCAGTCTGCATCCAGACTGCCGTGAAGGGGGGTACTGGGGTGAGGGGGGGCGGGTGTCACTTAGGTGAGTTCCTGGGGGTCAAGTTCGACGCGCAGGAACTCGGTTACCTTCCGCGCACTGCGCCCGGCCTGCAATGCGGCTAGTGCCGCGATCAATGCCGATCCATCGGCACGGGGAACCCGCAGGAGCACACGTTCCCGCTCACCCTCTGGCTCCCCAGGAAGCGGCACTGGGCCTAGCACCTCGACTCCGTCGGGAATCTCCAGGCTCGCCAAGGTCGCTGGGGTGCCATCCAGCGCGGCCATCCGGACTGCAGGGGGAAAGCCAAGTTCGGTGCGGGCAGCCAGCTCGGCGCTCGCGTGGCCAGCCGGGTCCCACCGGATCAGGGCTTGTACCGGCCTCAGTGAGGCCTCGGCGACCACGACAACGCGACCACCGCGCGTGGCCGGCTCGACCATCGCCGCCGCGGCCATCCACCGGCGCAGCGCCTCCTCCGCCGCGCGCAAGCTAGGGCGGCCCAGCAGCGCCACGGCGTCAAGCAGCAACGCAGCCCCGTACTCGGCTAGCGGCTCCGCACCCGGGGTGGCGATCACCAGGCTCGGTCCCGGCGGGACATCCGCCAGCACCTTGCCCGGTAGTGCTTTCCCAGCTGCACTGCCCCCGCCGGAGGTATACAGCGCCATCCCAGGGAATGCCCGACCCAGCTCCTCGGCCGTGCGGCGGGCGCCGGTCACGGCCGCACGCAACCGGGTCCCACCACAGGCTGCGCAGGTGTACCGGGCCTCCACAGCGCCGCACCAGCGGCACGCGACCTGTCCCGCGGCGGGTAATCCCAGCGGCCCTGCGCAGCGCCGGCAGCGGGCCGGAGCCCGGCACTGCGCGCAGGCCAGCGCAGGCACGTAACCGCGCCGGGGAACCTGCACCAGTACCGGACGGTCACGACTCAGCGCGGCACGTGCCGCGTCGAACGCGACCGTGGGCAGCCGGGCCGCGCGGGCCATGGGATCCCGGGCTAGCTGGGCGTCGTCCTCGCCGATCGCGGTGATCCGCGGCGCCGCAGCGCGCACCACCTCCCGGGCGGCCACGATCTCATGTGCCCACCCGGTCTCGACTGACAGTTGCGTCTCCGCGGTGCGGGCGTAGCCGGCGACCAGCAGCGCTGCGCCTTCCAGCACCGCACGCTGGCCCAGCACCAGCCGGGCGTGCGGGTAGGGCGCTCGGGGTTCGGCGTGCAGGTCGTCGCCGTCGTCCCACAACACCAGCAAGCCCACATCCGCGACCGGGGCAAAGGCCGCCGCGCGGGTGCCGACGACGATGCGCACCGCGCCACGCCGCACCGCCAGCCACTGCCGGTAACGCCGCTCGGGCCCGAAGCTGGCAGCCAGCGTCACCACGGCGTCGGGCCCGGCCAGGGCGGCGATGGCGGCGTGTACCCGAACGGTGTCCCGATGATCGGGCACCACCAGCAGTGCTCCCCGGCCGGTGGCGGCCACAGTGACGGCGGCCTCGGCGAGCCGAGCAGGCCAGTCCTCTCCCGGCAGCGCCTGCCAGCAGGCGTGCGCAGCACGGCCCTGGTACAGCGCGTCGACGAAGGTCGGCCCGCGGGGGTAGGCCCGCCAACCATCCGCCGCCGGCCGGGGTGGGGTGGCTGCCATGGCAACCCCGGGTTCGGCTTCGGCGCGGGCGTGCCGTGGTGGTATGGCCAGCCGCAGCACGTCGGTCATGGTGCCCGCGCACCGGTCGGCCACCGCCCGCGCCAGCGCGGCCAGCTGCGGGCTCAGTACGGGTTCGGTGGAGACGACCCGCTCAATCCAGCCCAACCGCCCGGGATGGTCGGACCGCTCAACCCGATCCAGCAACCATCCGTCCACCAGGCGTCCAGCAAAGCGCACTCGCAGGCGAACCCCACGTCGCGCGCTGCTGTCCAGCTCAGCCGGTACGAGATAGTCGAAGGGCCGGTCAAGGTGAGCCAGGGAGACGTCCACGCATACCCGGGCGATGGGCGATACCGCAGCCGGAATGCGTTGCCCACGTCGAGACTGGCCGGCCTTGACGTGCCGGGTTGGCATCGCTGCGCCGGTCACCGGGTCAGCCGGGCGGCGATCGCGTCCCAGACGTAGGAAGCCAGCAAGCTCTTGGGACCTTCAGGAAGTGCAGCCTGGCTGCCGTCGGCGCCGAGCAACCACCCCGTGTTGTCGTCCACCTCGAATGCCCGGCTCTCCCCCACCGCGTTGACCACCAGCAGGTCACAACCTTTGCGGGCGAGCTTGGCCCTGGCCTGAGCGAGCACGTCGGCGTCGCTGTCGCCGGTCTCGGCCGCGAAACCGACCACGACCTGCTCCCGCAACCGGGACCGGACCAGTTCTACCAGGATGTCTGGATTGACGATCAACGGCAGCGGCTCCGGATCCGCTCCGGTTTTCTTGATCTTGCCGGGGTGGCTGACGGCTGGCCGGAAGTCGGCCACCGCGGCAGCCATCACCACGGCATCAGCGCGCGCCGCAGCCTTGAGCATCGCCTCCCGCAGCTGACTGGCGGTGCCCACCCGGACGACATCCACCCCCGCTGGATCGGTCAGGTCGGCCGTGTGCGCGGCGACCAGCGTCACCTGAGCCCCACGCTGTGCCGCCACCCGGGCCAGCGCGTAACCCTGCCGGCCGGAAGACCGGTTACCCAGGTAGCGCACCGGATCCAGCGGTTCCCGGGTGCCGCCGGCGGAAACCACCACATGACGGCCGGTCAAGTCGGTCCGCAGCGCGTCGCCCCGGTGCAGCAGCAGCGTTGCCAGTTCGACGATCTCGCCAGGCTCCGGCAGCCGGCCGGCGCCTGAATCCGCGCCGGTGAGTCGACCGGATGCAGGCTGCGCGACGATCGTTCCCCGGCTGCGCAGCATCGCAACGTTGTACTGGGTGGCGGGATGCTCCCACATCTCCGTGTGCATCGCGGGCACGAGCATGACCGGGCAGCGGGCGGTGAGCAATGTTGCGCAAAGCAGATCGTCTGCCCTGCCGTGCGCGGCGCGCGCCAGCAGGTCCGCGGTGGCTGGGGCCACCACCACCAGATCGGCGGTTTGCCCCAGCCGTACGTGGGGCACCTCGGAAACATCGGCGAACACGTCATGGCGTACCGGCGAACCGGACAACGCCTCCCAGGTGGGTGCGCCGACGAACTTCAGCGCTGCCTCAGTAGGCACAACCCGAACACGGTGCCCCGCCTCGGAGAGGCGGCGGAGCACCTCGCATACCTTGTAGGCGGCGATGCCGCCGCCGATGCCGAGCACGATCCGCCGGGATATGTCCGGCCGGGCGAGCCCGGCCTGGGTCACTGGCCCTCAGTGTGCTCGAGCAACCCGGCGTGGATCTCGCGCAGGGCGATCGAAAGTGGCTTTTCCCGGGGTCCTGGCTCCACCAACGGCCCGACGTACTCCAGCAGGCCCTCGCCGAGCTGGGCGTAGTAGTCGTTGATCTGGCGAGCCCGTTTTGCCGCGAAGATGACCAGGGCGTACTTCGAGCTGACTTTGGTCAGCAGGTCGTCGATCGGGGGGTTGGTGATGCCCTCGGGGACAGGGGCCGAGGACGCGTGGAGCGTGTCCAATTCGGTGGGGATGCTCACTCATTCTCCAGATGCCGTTAATGGTGGCGTGCCGCAGCGGTCGGGGTGGGACTGTTTCACTGGCAGGCGCCGCGCATCAAGGTTATCAACTCTTCTGCGGCCCGCTGCACGTCGTCGTTGACCACCGTTGCATCGAATTCTCCGCTGGCGGCCAGCTCTTCGCGCGCCACCTCCAATCGGCGCCGGCGTACCGCTGGATTTTCCGTGCCACGGCCGGACAGCCGGGCAGCCAGTACCTCCCACGATGGCGGCACCAGCATCACCAGCAGCGCATCTGGCATAGCGGCCTTGATCTGGCGTGCGCCTTGCAGCTCGATCTCCAGCAAAGTGGACCTGCCGGCCGCCAGCGCCTGGCGCACCGGGCCAGCGGGAGTGCCGTAGAAGTTGCCCGCGTACTGGGCGTACTCAAGGAACTCCCCGCGCTCGATCATGCGCGCGAAAGTAGCGCGATCCACGTAGTGGTAGTGCTCGTCAGGCTGTTCCGCGGCACGGCGTGGCCGGGTGGTGACCGATACGCTGACGAACAGCTCTGGCCAGCGGCGCACCACTTCGGCGACCACGCTGGATTTTCCGACTCCCGAGGGGCCTGAGACAACGGTGAGCCGGGGCCCAGCAGCCTCACTGGACCCCGGCTCACACACCGCCACAGCGCGTGCTGATCACTGAAGTGCTGTTTACGGGCCGATTAACTCACCGGTCTGCTTATTCTGGGCCGAACTCGCTGAGCAGCGCCTTACGCTGGCGCTCGCCGAGCCCGCGCAACCGCCGGCTGGTGGCAATCTCCAGCCGTTCCATGATCTGCTGAGCGCGGACCTTGCCCACGCCCGGCAAAGCCTCGAGCAATGCCGAGACCTTCATCTTGCCCAGGATGTCGTCACTGTCGGACTTGGCCAGGACCTCCTTGAGATTGGTCCCACCGCGCTTGAGGCGCTCCTTGAGCTCGGCCCTGGCACGTCGGGCGGCGGCCGCCTTCTCCAGCGCAGCGGCCCGCTGCTCCTCGGTCAGCTCGGGAAGGGCCACGGTCTCCTCCGTCGATTGCTAGTTGCTTGAGGGATATTTCTAGGTTAGTGCGGCGACGGTATACCCCCTGGCCAGGCGCCGCTGAACCCGGGGGTATCCCGACCTACCTGCACGGACCAGGATGGCCCAAGCTCGCGGCCTCCTCAGCGAAGCGCTGGGCGGCGTGTCGCAGAGACTGCGGCTGCGGGCCATGCCGTAATAACTCCCGGGAGATCGCTGCTACGACATGGGGCGAAGCAGTACCGAAAACCTCCCGTAGATTGTGCATCCGGGCGCCTTGCGCACCTATTCCAGGCGCCAGGATCGGTCCGTTGAGCTGGTTCAGGCGTAGCTGCCCGATCGGTGCGGTGGCGCCTACGACCACCCCGAAATCGCCGACCGGATGCCGGCCAGCGTTGCGCGCGGCGACGGCGTCCACCACGGATTGCGCGACCGTGCGACCGGTACCGGTCACCGCGGCCTGGACGTCGGCGCCCTCCGGGTTGGAGGTCAGGGCCAGCACGAACACGCCCCGACCGGTGCGGCCGGCCAGCTCGAATGCGGGCTCGAGCGCACCCACCCCGAGATAGGGCGATACGGTGATCGCATCGGCCGCGAGTGGCGCCCCGTCGCCGAGGTATGCAGCGGCGTACCCGGCCATGGTAGAGCCGATGTCCCCGCGTTTGACGTCGAGCAGCACCAGCGCGCCGGCCTCCCGGGCCACCACCAGCACCCGCTCCAACACGGCTATGCCCGCCGCCCCGTAGCGCTCGAAGAACGCCGACTGCGGCTTGATCATTGCCGCTACCGGCGCGAGCGCCTCCACCGCGCGCAGGGCGAATCTCTCCACCCCGGCCACATCCTCACGGCATCCCCACAGCTCCAGCAGCGCGGGGTGCGGATCAATCCCCGCACACAATGCGCCCTTGATCTCCACGGCCTGCGCCAACCGGGCGCCAAATCGCCCCGTAGCGGGCTTAGCGGGCACCGGATATCCCCGCCGAGCCTGCTGCCGGGGGGACATCCCGCAGCGCCGCGTGCAGCCGCTGGAGGGGGCGAACGGTGATGGTGTTACGGATAAGGGCTTCGACGCCTTGGACCGCGGCCGCGGCGCCCTGAACCGTGGTGATGCACGGGATTCCCCGAGCCACGGCAGCAGTGCGAATCTCGTAACCATCTACCCGGGGGCCGGGATTGCCGTAGGGCGTATTGATGATCATGTTGACCTGCCCCGCGTTGATCAGGTCCACGATGTTGTCCGGTCCCTCGAAATGCTTGCGTACCACGGTGCAGGGGATGCCGTTCCGGCGCAGCGTGTTGGCGGTGCCCCGGGTGGCAAGAACCTCGAAGCCAAGGTCAGCCAGCCGCTTGGCCGGGAACACCATCGCCCGCTTGTCCCGGTTGGCCACCGATACGAACACCCGCCCCGACGTGGGCAGCGAGCCGTAAGCCGCGGTCTGGGACTTGGCGAATGCCTGGCCGAACGCGGCGTCGATGCCCATCACCTCGCCGGTGGACTTCATCTCCGGCCCGAGCAGCGAATCGACGCCTTGACCTTCAGGGGTGCGGAACCGGTGGAAGGGCAACACCGCCTCCTTGACCGCCACCGGTGCGTCCATCGGCAGGTCTCCACCGTCACCACAAGGCAGCAGTAGCCCCTCCGCTCGTAACGTGGCGATGCTGGCACCCAGCATGATCCGGGCAGCGGCTTTGGCCAGCGGCACGGCGGTGGCCTTGGACACGAACGGCGCAGTGCGGCTGGCGCGGGGGTTGGCCTCGAGCACGTACAGCACGTCGTCTTTCAGCGCGTACTGCACGTTGAGCAGGCCACGTACACCGATTCCGCACGCGATCACCTCGGTAGAGGTGCGGACCGCGGCGAGGTCGGATTCCCCCAGCGTGATGGGGGGCAATGCGCAGGCGGAATCCCCGGAGTGCACCCCCGCTTCCTCGATGTGTTCCATGATCCCGCCGAGGTAGACCTCATGGCCGTCGCACAGCGCATCGACGTCGATCTCGATGGCGTCGTCGAGGAACCGGTCCACCAGCACCGGGTGTTCGGGGGTGATCTCGGTGGCGCGCGCGATGTAGCCCGCCAGGGTCTGCTCGTCGTAGACGATCTCCATACCACGCCCACCGAGCACGTAGGACGGGCGGACCAGCACCGGGTAGCCGATCTCGTCGGCGATCTTGCGGGCTTCGGCGAATGAGGTGGCGGTCCCGTAAGCCGGGGCGGGTAGTCCGGCCCGCTCCAGCACCGCCCCGAACGATCCGCGGTCCTCAGCGAGATGGATCGCGGCCGGGGGTGTGCCCACCACCGGGACACCCGCATCGGCCAGCCGCTGGGCCAACCCGAGCGGGGTCTGCCCGCCCAGCTGCACCAGCACTCCCGCCACGGTGCCCGACGACTGCTCGGCGTGCACCACTTCCATGACGTCTTCGAAGGTCAGCGGCTCGAAATAGAGCCGATCAGCGGTGTCGTAGTCAGTGGACACCGTCTCCGGGTTGCAGTTGACCATCACGGTCTCGTAGCCAAGGCCCTCGTTGTCAGGAGCACTGCGCAGTGCCATCGCGGCGTGCACGCACGAATAGTCAAACTCGATGCCTTGGCCGATCCGGTTGGGCCCGGAACCCAGAATGATCACTTTGGGTCGCTGGCGTTGCTCGGTGACCTCAGTCTCGGCCTGCGGATCACTTTCGTAGGCGGAGTAGTGATAGGGGGTGCGGGCGGCGAACTCGGCAGCGCAGGTATCCACGGTCTTGTAGACCGGCCGCACGCCCAGCTGGCGCCGCAGCGCGGCGATCTCCGGCTCGGCAAGATCACCGCGTAGGGCGGCGAGCTGCCGGTCGGAGAGGCCCGCGCGCTTGGCCCGGCGCAGCAGCGGCCCGTCTAGTTGCGGTGCGGCGACGAGATCAGCGCGGAGTTCGATCAGGCTAGCGATCTGATCGACGAACCAGGCATCGATTCCGGACGCCTGCGCGACCTGCGCCACCGATGCGCCCAGCCGCAACGCCCGCTCGACGGTGTACAGGCGCCCGTCATGGGCTATCGCCAGCGCCGACAGTGTCGACTCCAGGGTGGCGTCGGGCGGATCCGGTTTGGTCCAGAAGCCGGCGGCGGCAGTTTCCATCGAGCGCAGCGCCTTGCCCAGGGCCTCGGGGAAGGAGCGGCCCAGCGCCATCGCCTCGCCGACCGACTTCATCGTGGTGGTGAGCGTGGGATCCGCGCCGGGGAACTTCTCGAATGTGAACCGGGGCACCTTGACCACGATGTAGTCGAGGGTGGGCTCGAAGCTGGCCGGGGTTTCGCCGGTGATGTCGTTGGTGATCTCATCGAGGGTGTAGCCGATGGCGAGCTTCGCCGCGATCTTGGCGATGGGAAATCCGGTAGCCTTGGACGCCAGCGCGCTGGACCGCGACACTCGCGGGTTCATCTCGATCACGACCAGCCGGCCGGTGGCCGGATGCACCGCGAACTGGATGTTGCAACCTCCGGTGTCCACCCCGACCTCCCGGAGCACCGCGATCCCCACGTCGCGCATGTGCTGGTACTCGCGGTCGGTGAGGGTCAGGGCCGGGGCGACGGTCACCGAATCACCGGTGTGCACGCCCATCGGATCGACGTTCTCGATCGAGCACACCACCACCACGTTGTCCCGGTGGTCGCGCATCAGCTCGAGCTCGTATTCCTTCCAACCGAGCACGCTCTCCTCGATGAGCACCTGATGGACGGGGCTTTCAGCCAGTCCCGCGAGGGCCAGCCGCTCGAGCTCGCCCTGCGTATGCGCGAAGCCGGAGCCAAGCCCACCCATGGTGTATGACGGCCTGATCACTACCGGCAGGCCAAGCTCGGTAACTGCCTCGCGGACCTCGTCCAGCGAGGAGCAGATGGCGCTGCGTGGCACCTCAGCACCCACCGAACGCACCACATCCTTGAATCTCAGGCGGTCCTCGCCACGCTGGATCGCCTCGATATCAGCGCCGATCAACTCGACGTTGTACCGCTGCAGCACCCCACGCTCGTGCAGGGCGACCGCGGTATTCAGCGCGGTCTGCCCACCAAGGGTGGCCAGCAGCGCGTCCGGCCGCTCGGCTGCGATCACCTTCTCGACGAAGTCCGGGGTGATCGGCTCGATGTAGGTGGCATCGGCGAACTCCGGATCAGTCATGATCGTCGCCGGGTTGGAGTTGACCAAGCTGACGCGAAGGCCCTCCTGCCGCAGCACCCGGCACGCCTGGGTGCCGGAGTAATCGAACTCGCACGCCTGCCCGATGACGATCGGCCCAGAACCGATCACCAGCACGTGCCGGATGTCCTCGCGCCGGGGCATCAGGAGGTCCGTTCTCGAGTCATCAGCGTGCAGAACCGGTCGAACAGGTCAGCGGCGTCGTGCGGGCCGGCGGCTGCCTCGGGGTGGTACTGGACGCTGAACGCGGGGACGTCCAGGCACGTCAAGCCTTCGACAGTGCCGTCATTGGGGCAGGAGTGGCTCACCACCGCGGTACCGAAGTCGGAGTCGAAACGCTCGCCCGGCTCCCCGGCAACCGCGAAACCGTGGTTTTGCGATGTAATGGCCACCCGCCTGGTGGCGTGCTCGACGACCGGGACGTTGATCCCGCGGTGCCCGTAGCGCATCTTGTAGGTCCCCCGGCCGAGCGCCCGACCCAGGATCTGGTTGCCAAAGCAGATCCCGAACAGGGGTACCCGCCGCTCCAGCACCGCACGGGTCAGCGCCACCGCATGATCCGCGGTGGCCGGATCTCCAGGGCCGTTGGACAGGAACACCCCGTCGGGCTGATGTGCCATCAGCTGATCCACCGACACGGTCGCCGGCAGCACATGCGTCTCGACGCCCCGAGCGGCAAGCATCCGGGGTGTGTTGAGCTTGATGCCCAGATCCAGTGCTACCACGCGGAAACGTAGCGCCGTGCTGGCGGGCACGACATAGGGCTGCGCGACGGTGACCTCGCCGACCAGATCCGCCCCTGCCATCGGCGGGCTGGCCAGCACACGCGCCAACAGCTGCGAGGGCTCGGCCAGCGCGTCACCGGAGAAGATCCCCGCCCGCATTGAGCCGTGCTCGCGCAACCGGCGGGTCAGGGCGCGGGTGTCCACACCGGAGATGCCCACGACACCTTGCCGGGACAGCTCCACGCGCAGCGATCGGGTCGACCTCCAGTTGGACGGAATCCGGGCCGGGTCCCGCACCACGTAACCAGCCACCCAGATTCGCCATGACTCGTCATCCTCGTCATTCCAGCCGGTGTTGCCGATGTGCGGGGCGGTTTGCACCACGATCTGGCGCCGGTAGGACGGGTCGGTGAGGGTCTCCTGGTAACCGG